>NZ_CP186485.1:1276492-1595615 GCF_049348705.1 Candidiatus Paracoxiella cheracis
CCAACAACTACGATGTTATTATTATTGGTGCTGGATACTCAGGTTTAAGTGTGGCTTTATTCTTGGGCAACACCCGACGCCCTATTGCCCTCATTGATAGTGGAAACACTCGAAATCACGATGTAACTCGTTCGCATAATGTTTTAGGTGTTGAGGGACAAAACCCGATAATACTATTAAACACTGCCAAAAAAGAAGTTTCCGCTTTCAGCAATATTAAACGCTATGCTAGTGAAGCCATCGCTACAGAAAAACTAAAAAATGGTGAATTTTCCGTTACGCTCGCAAATAGCGAAACGCTATTTGCTAAAAAACTCATTTTAGCGACAGGCCTCATCGATTGCTTGCCCAACATTCCAGGCACGAAAGATTTATGGCCTCATGTTCTTTTCCACTGCCCTTACTGTGCTGCACCCGATGTTGTTGACATGCCTTTGGCCGTCTTGAGCGATAACGATGAAGTTTTTTTTATGGCTTCTGTTGTTGGGAAATGGACAAAGGACCTTGTACTACTGACCCATGGACAAAATCCTTTATCCTCTGAGCAAGTGAATACCTTGAAAGAACGAAAGGTTCAGATCGTTAGTGAACGCATTATTAAATTTGAACTCTTGCCGAACAATGAAGTCGAAATCCATTTCAACAATGGTAACACTTTAGTACGACGCGGTATTTTCAGTCATCTACCCTTTGAACAAAGAGCGCCTTCTTTATTATCCATGCTCAAGTGCGAGTTAACTGAAAATAACTTAGTAAAAGTTGATGAGAATTATCAAACGAATATTGAAGGGCTATATGCCATCGGTGATATGGCGATGCTTATCCAAAAAGTCACTACGGCGATTGCAAGTGGCACAAGGGTAGGATTTGCTATTGATCATGTGCTGACCGAGTAACAACTTAGGACTGCTACAAAAATGAATCAATCAATTTTTAGTCCCGACGAACTATCCCGCTATGCCCGCCATTTTAGCCTCGATTGCATTGGGTTTGAGGGCCAACAACGATTAAAAAACAGTGCTGTATGTTGTGTCGGCGCCGGTGGTTTAGGAGCACCTGTATTACTTTATCTCGCAGCCGCAGGCGTGGGTAAAATCGGTATCGTCGATTTTGATCACGTAGAGTTAAGTAATTTACAACGCCAAGTATTGTTTACCGTTGATGATTTGAACGATTCAAAAGTAAGGGCTACTCAAAGAAGGCTTAAATATCTTAACCCGAATATTGAAGTCATCGCCTTTGAAGAAAAATTACAGGATAGTAATGTTTTTTCTATTTTCTCAGAATACGATGTTATTGTTGATTGCAGCGATAATTTCCCCACACGCTATTTAGTTAATGACGCATGCTTTCACTTAAAAAAACCCTATATTTATGCGTCCATATTTCAATTTGAAGGACAGTGCACTGTATTTTGCGCACCAAACGGTCCCTGCTATCGCTGCCTCTATGAATCGCCACTGCCAGCGGCGATGATTCCCAATTGTGCAGAGGCTGGCGTGCTCGGGGTATTGCCAGGATTGTTAGGCTCGATTCAAGCAGTCGAAACTATCAAGATATTATTAAGCTTAAACAAACCGTTAATTGGCAGACTTCTCACGGTTAATGCACTTTCCATGGAATTTCGTGAATTTAAACTCGCACGCAGCCAAACCTGTCCTTTGTGCCAATACCAGCAGCCTTTTAACTCTCTATCCCGTGATACAATTAAATCGTGCTCTTTGAACACTATTAACGAAGTGTCATCACACATATTAAAACAATGGATAGATAAAAAAGAAATTACAGTGTTAGATGTGCGAGAACATTATGAAACAGAAATATGCCGCTTGAACTCACAACACATCCCCTTAAATGAACTATCTTCACGATTAAACGAACTCGACCAAACAAAACCCATCGTCGTATATTGTAAAGCTGGTCCTCGTAGTCGCAAAGCATGCCAATTGTTACAAGAGGCGGGCATCAACGATGTCGCTATTTTAAAGGGGGGTATCCTAAGCTGGATTGATGAGATCGATTCAACGTTGATAAAGTACTAGAGCACTATCGTCTCTATCAACTAACTCTATTCATTCAAAATGAATCTCCTCCAACAGCTCCGTCTGCTTAACACATTCAATAAGCTGAGTGATCGTGTCACATGAAAGTTTTTTCTTCATGCTCTCGATATAAAAAAGAATTGTTCGTTCTGTGCAGTTATGGATCTTCGCAATCTCGCCCGGCATATGCCCAAACGTTAAGGCGAGCATGATCCACACCTCGCGCTCATTAAAATAAACATCTGGATAGCAACTGCCTAACGCAAATTGTTTGCTAGAGTTCAATTTACCGGCCACCAAGGAAACCTCCCTGCCCCATCTCACAACAAATTCCGTAAACATCTAAACGCCTCAGACACACAATCAAGGCTTTTTTATTCGAGCAATTTAGCTTCGTGTGACCTTTCCCCCAAAATTAACACCATGACATGGATGAGATTTCCAATTATTCTACGACCGAGGAGATCTCAACATGAAAAAACGTTATACAGAAGAACAAATCATTAAAGCGATCAAAGAGCATGAAAGTGGCGCTAAGGTGGAAGACCTGTGCCGTCGCTTAGGCATATCTGGCGGTACTTTTTACAATTGGCGTAGCAAGTATGCTGGCCTAGAGGTTAACGAAGCTAAGCGCCTGCGAGAGCTGGAGTCCGAGAACAATAAGTTAAAAAAGCTGCTGGCTGAAAAGATGTTAGAAAATGAAGCGCTCAAGGATGTTGTTTCAAAAAAGTGGTAACGCCTGCTAGCAAGAAGCAGGTTGTTTGTCACTTAATGAGCGCCTTTAAGCTGAGTGAACGAATGGCCTGCAAGCTAGTCGGGCTAAGTCGAACGGCTTACCGTTACGGACCCAAAAAGCGACGAGACGAGTTGATTAGAGCTCGATTAAAAGAATTGGCAGCTCAGTATTCTCGGTATGGTTATTTAATGCTTCACAGCCTCTTAAAAGCAGAGGGGCTTGTCATGAATAAGAAAAAAACCTACCGGATTTACAAAGAAGAAAAGCTCCAGGTGCGTACAAAAAAGCGTAAAAAAATACAGCGACTACGATTAGTGATGTCATCACCGACTCAGAGAAATGAGCGTTGCAAGCGTGTCGCGATGCTCGTGATAGATTATTGCCATCCCTGTCAATAATCGACTCGCAATACGCGACAACTTAAATAGCCGCGGACGTCCTCGTCGCCCGCGCTCCGCGACCTCACGGCTCGACTACGCACGGGCTCTCAAATGACTTGACGGCTCGTAAAGATTTTTTGCAGTCGCTTACGCTCGGCAAAAAATCCGAGCCTACCGCGGAATACGCGCCTTCGCTTCGCTCTCCATGGCGCGCATCGGTCGATGGATTTTGTTTACGATCAGCTGGCCAATGGAAGGCGTTTTCGTGTGCTAAACATTATCGATGATTTTAATCGTGAACTTATTGGCCAGCTAACAGCATTTTCTATATCAGGACGTCAGGTGGCACGCTTCCTAGCAGAGCTTAGTGAGCAACGCAGGCTGCCAAAACAAATTGTTTGTGATAATGGTACAGAGTTTACAAGCAAAGCAATGTTCTTTTGGTCCAGGGAAAACAAAACCAAGCTTGCTTTCATTCAACCTGGAAAGCCAACTCAGAATGCGTTTGTTGAAAGCTTAAATGGCAAGTTCCGCAACGAATGTTTAAATCAACACTGGTTTCGTTCAATTGAAGAAGCCCGACATGAAATCAACCAATGGAGAAAGCACTACAATACTAAAAGACCACACAGTTCATTAAATTGCAAACCTTCAGACTTGATCTGACACTCCTGGTCAGTTAGAGTAAAATTTAATTGACCAACCTTAAACAACCAACACGAGGAGTGTCATTATGACCAGTGTATCCGAAAAGATTATCAAACCCAAATTAGGTTTACTAGAGCTGTCTAAACAATTGGGAAATGTTTCACAAGCCTGCAAGGTTATGGGTTATTCACGCGACAGTTTTTACCGTTTCAAAACACTTTATGAAAATGGTGGCGAAGAAGCACTCCATGATATGAGTAAGAAGAAACCGAATGAAAAAAATAGAGTGCCGTTACATGTAGAAGAAGCGGTAATTGCTTTGGCTATTGAAAACCCAGCGTTAGGTCAGGCACGTGCGGCCAATGAATTACTGGCGCGAGGCATTATCGTATCGAGCAGCGGAGTTCGTTCGGTGTGGCTACGTAATGATCTAGAGACTTTTAAGAAGCGACTAAAAGCGCTTGAAGCGAAATCGGCGCAAGACGGTATGTTATTAACGGAAGAACAATGACAAGCATTAGAAAAATCAAAACGAGAAAAAGAAGCGCACGGCGAGATTGAAACAGAACACCCAGGTTATTTAGGTTCTCAGGATACGTATTATGTTGGCACGATGAAGGGCGTTGGCCGTATTTATGAGCAGACTTTTGTCGATACCTATAGCAGAATCGCTTTTGCGAAGTTATACACGGAGAAAACAGCGATGACGGCAGCTCATTTATTAAATGAACGTGTATTGCCATGGTTTAATGAGCAAGGTATCCGATTGCTGCGTATGCTCACGGATCGCGGGACGGAATATTGTGGAAAAATTGAGAACCACGCCTATCAACTTTATGGTAGTGCCTCATTTTTGTTGATGTGATATATTTTGCTATTTCAGAAAATCATTAGGATAAGGATTGCATGAATGGCAAGAATCAATGTTGCTTGCCCCTGCTGCTGTTTACATGAGGTTGTAAAATTTGGCGTCAGCAGTACAGGAAAGCAAAGGTTTCAATGTAAAAATAATGCTTGTGAGAAAAATACATTTCTTCTAGATTACACACATAATGCTCGTGCCCCTGGTGTTAAAGATAAAATACAAGTGTGTCGCGATGCTCGTGATAGATTATTGCCATCCCTGTCAATAATCGACTCGCAATACGCGACAACTTAAATAGCCGCGGACGTCCTCGTCGCCCGCGCTCCGCGACCTCACGGCTCGACTACGCACGGGCTCTCAAATGACTTGACGGCTCGTAAAGATTTTTTGCAGTCGCTTACGCTCGGCAAAAAATCCGAGCCTACCGCGGAATACGCGCCTTCGCTTCGCTCTCCATGGCGCGCATCGGTTGATATGGCAATGAATGGTAGTGGCGTCAGAGATACTGCAGGCGTTTTACGTATTAGCATTAACACTGTTATTGGTGAATTAAAAAAAAGGGTGAAGGTTTGGAGAGCGTCAATACACGACTTTTAAAGGAAAAAGAATCACTTGGTGCGTCTGTTACTGTTAATGTTGTACAAGTTGAAGAAGCGGAGCTGGATGAAATGTGGAGTTTTGTTCGAAATAAACAGAATCAACGTTGGCTTTGGCATGCGATTGATCACCATACACATGAGGTGTTAGCTTATCATTTTGGTCCAAGAAAAGATTCAGCATTTAAAGCACTGAAAGAAAAACTGAGCTCATTTGATATCAACTTTTACTATACAGATGATTGGGGTGCTTATGAAAGACACCTGCCTCAATCAAAACATTTGGTGGGAAAGCAAAATACCCAAGCGATTGAACGAAAGCATCTCACGTTGCGCACACGAATAAAGCGATTAGCGAGAAAGACGATTTGCTTTTCTAAACTGGATAAATTGCACGACATTGTCATCGGATTATTTATCAATAGGCACGAGTTTGGGAGGGTTATTTAGATGCCATCAACAAAAATGAGGCACCACCAACTTTATTTAGCAGTTGAAGACATTGACCATTCGAAAACACGCGCACGTTCTCCGCAGACCAATGGTATTTGTGAACGTTTTCATAAAACGATTAAACAAGAATTTTATGATGTTGCTTTTCGAAAAAAAATATATCGTTCCCTAGAAGAATTACAACAAGACGTTGATGCGTGGATCAAAACATATAATGAGGTCAGGCCCCATTCCGGCGAGCGTTGTTATGGAAAAACACCCATGCAAACTTTTCTTGATGCAAAGCATTTGGCACAAGAAAAAGAATTAGATAAACTATGTAAAACTATTCCAAGCGTGTCGGCAGATGAATTGAATAAGGCGCACAGTAATCACGACACGCAACTGGTAGAGGAGTAATTAGAATCCGATCTATCGGACAGAAAATATGTCCGATAAATCTCAACTGTCAGATCAAGTCGAGAGTTCTACACTTTAAGTGGCACGATTTGCGTCACACCTGGGCGTCCTGGCATGTTCAAAACGGCACCCCGCTTCATGTGTTAAAAGAGTTGGGCGGCTGGAGCACTATGGATATGGTGTTGCGTTATGCACACTTGTCTGGAAATCAACTGCAAAGCGCAGCATCTCATATCGAATTTATGCAAAAATCTAGACACAAAATTGGCACAGTTAAAAATACACAAGGACAAACAAAGCGTGTAAGAAGAAAATGACTATCACAACCTTTTGTATTTAATATTATTTTGGTGCCCGGGGCCGGACTCGAACCGGCACGGTCGTTACCAACCGAGGGATTTTAAGTCCCTTGCGTCTACCAATTCCGCCACCCGGGCTCAAAATTGAGGGAAGCCTGCTAGTCATCCGGTAGACTGGATTTAAATAAAGGCTGGGGTCGGAATCGAACCGGCGTCCACGGCTTTGCAGGCCGCTGCATAACCACTCTGCCACCCAGCCATGCAAACTTCGTAAAACACCTGGCTAGAACCAGGGTTATGCTATTACCCAAAAAATGGAGCGGGAAACGAGATTCGAACTCGCGACCCCAACCTTGGCAAGGTTGTGCTCTACCACTGAGCTATTCCCGCCCGATATATTTATTCGCCATACATCCTGTATTTGTATGTGCCTATCGGAGAGGCACCCTGCCCGACTTCCTGTCGGGCGTTCGCCGGGCTGAAGCAATGCTTCAGCAAATTGCCGGCTCACCCACTGAGCTATTTTTGACCACGTCCACAATCACATTCAATCACCGTAGAGGACGTATTATTACTTTTCTCGAGGCAAAGTCAAGTCAGGCCAAGCAATCTTTAAATAAACAATCATTGTCCATAAAGTTAACAACGCTGCGAGACATAATAAAACAACTCCCAACCATAAAATAATCAGGTGTCTTCCCGGCGAATACCACAATAACAAAATTAGCGCGATCATCTGTATCGTTGTTTTGACCTTAGAAACGAAGCTCACGGCCACACTGGCACGTTTTCCAATTTCTGCCATCCATTCCCGCAAAGCTGAAATCGCGATCTCACGACACACGATAATAGCAGCAGGGACAGCAAGATAAGGCACATACTGCTGGCCAACAACGAGCAACAAGGCAACAGCAACCATTAACTTATCCGCGACAGGATCCAAGAATGCACCAAAGTCTGTCATTTGCGACAAATTACGCGCTAAATAACCATCCAACCAGTCAGTAATGGCAGCAATCAAAAAAACAATGGCAGCGGCGGGATGCGCCCACCGAAAAGGTAAATAATAAATGACCCCGAATACGGGTATTGCAGACAAACGTAAAAATGTTAAAACCATTGGAATGTTCATACAACGATTCTACGGGATCATCCATTCAGGTCAAGCAGATAAAAAGAAATTTAACGATACAAATTTCTTTGCTAATCTCGCAAGGCATCATAAATCCGCTTAGCGAGCTCTTCACTAATGCCAGGAACTTTTGTGAGTTCATCCACACTTGCCTTTCGCAGTTCCTGTATACCACCAAAATGTTTTAACAATTGTTGACGGCGTTTTGCGCCAACACCTTCAATGTGTTGCAACGGCGATTCGACACGGTGTTTTGCACGTTTGGCACGATGCGCAGTGATAGCAAATCGATGCGCCTCATCACGAATAAACTGAATTAAATGCAAGGCAGGATCATCTGGAGGCAAATGAATCGCAAGTTTTTTGCCCCAAATATAGAGTTTTTCCAAGCCCGGTTTACGGCCTGGTCCTTTTGCAATGCCTAGCAAAATAACGCCACTCACTTGTAACTCTTCCAATACATCGGCTGCTTGCTTTAATTGCCCTAGCCCACCATCTATCATCAATAGATCGGGTAACACACCCTCACCCGATTTTAAACGCGTATAACGACGTGACAACGCTTGATGCATAGCAGCATAGTCATCGCCAGGCTTAATATCGGTTATATTAAATCGACGATAATCTTTTTTGATTGGCCCCTCTTCACCAAAAACCACGCAAGACGCTACGGTCGCCTCACCCAGGGTATGGCTAATATCAAAACATTCGATACGCTGAATCGGGTTCGGGAATTTTAATGCCGTTTGCAATGCCTTCAACTGCTGCGCCACCGTATTTTTCTTCGCTAAATGTTGGGCTAATAAATGTTTGGCATTAATCATCGCCATGGTTTGCCAATGTTTATATTGCGGTAATTTACGATCGCTGATGGTTAACTTTGACTGCAATTTTTCACGCAACGCGTTTTGTATCCATTCACGATCTTCTAAAGGTTCTGACAAAATAATTCGCTCCGGTATGTCATCACTGCGCATCGGACTTAAATAATATTGCGGTATAAACGCCGACATCGCCGATTTTAAATCAGTACCTTTTGGCGTGTTCGGGAAAAATGGTTTGCTTCCAATAACGCGTCCACCGCGAATAAATAACACAGAAAAGCCAACTCGCCCCATCGACTCACTAATACCAATGACATCGATGTTGCCTTTATCCGCCGTCATAAATTGTTGCTTTTGCAAGCGGCGTAATTGTGCAATTTGATCACGATAGTGTGCCGCCTCTTCATATTCCAAATTTTTTGAGGCATCATCCATCCGCTGCACTAATGTATCGATCACGCGATCATTTTTCCCCTCCAAGAATAAAATGGCATCGTTGACTTGTTTACGATAGTTTTTTTCATCTACAAAACCCACACACGGCGCTGTACAGCGTTTAATTTGATACTGCAGACACGGGCGCGTACGATTTTTAAAAAACGTGTCGTTGCATTGACGCAATTTAAATAATTTTTGAATTAATGCGAGATTTTCGCGTACAGAGCCGGCACTAGGATAGGGTCCAAAGTAGCGCCCAGGTTTGTTTTTAGCGCCCCGATAAAAGTCCAAGCGCGGAAATTTTTGATGAACACCAAGATATAAGTAAGGATAGGATTTGTCATCGCGCAATAATACATTGTAGCGCGGACGGTACTGCTTGATTAAGTTTGCCTCCAACAGCAGTGCCTCATTTTCATTGCTGGTGATCGTAGTTTGAATATCAACAGCCTGCCCCATCATGAGCTGAGTTTTATTGTCGAGCTTACGCTGAAAATAACTCGTCACACGCTTTTTCAGATTGCGCGCCTTACCAACATAAATAACTTTTCCCTGGGCATCCAGCATTTGGTAGATCCCGGGCTTTGTGGTGAGTGTTTTTAATAAGGATTTTGAATCAGCAATGGCCATAAGCCAAATTATAACTTAGTTTCTTCAGATTCCACTAACCCGTGACGAATGGCTAATAATGTTAATTCAACATCATTTTTGACGTGTAGTTTTTCAAAGATGCGATAACGATAACTGTTAACGGTTTTGGGACTCAAACACAGCTTTTCTGCAATATCTTGCACTTTCGTGCCTTTGGTAATCATCAACATCACCTGCAACTCACGCTCCGATAATGTTTCAAAGGGTGAGTCTTCTTTGTCGGTCACATGACGGAACGCTAAACGGCTAGCAATCTCGGGACTGATATAACGTTGACCGGAGTGAACAGCACGAATGGCTTGAACCATTTCCTCCATACTAGAACCTTTAGTGATATAGCCTGCCGCACCGATTTGTAATAATCGAGCCGGATAAAGATCGTTGTTGCACGTTGTCAGAACGAGGACTTTGATATCAGGATCCATGCGTAATAGTTTGCGCGTGGCTTCAAACCCACCAATACCTGGCATTTTGACATCCATTAATACAACTTGGGGAGTGAGCTTGCGACTCAGTTTGACTGCCTCTTCACCGGTTCGGGCTTCGGCAACGACTTTAATTCCAGAGACTTCATTGAGGATCTTTTTAATTCCGGTACGGACCAGGTCATGATCATCAACTAATAGTACATTTATCACGCTATGACATCCTCTTTCATTGAGTCCTCCGCTCCTAGCTTTCTAGTTGGCGGAGAGACAGGGATTCGAACCCTGGGAGGGAGTTACCCTCAACGGTTTTCAAGACCGCCGCTTTCGACCGCTCAGCCATCTCTCCCTTTAAAACCAAATTTCTCCGGACATCCGTGTCCTACCTCGGACATTCTTCTATAAGCACCCTGCCAACCTTCCTGGGTTGGCGCTCACCGGGCAAAAAGGTTCACTGGACCTTTTTGCAACTCCGGCTCGCCCGCTCAGCCATCTCTCCCTTTAAAGCCAAATTTCTCCGGACATCCGTGTCCTACCTCGGACATTCTTCTATAAGCACCCTGCCAACCTTCCTTGGCTGGCGCTCACCGGGCGAAAAGATTAGACCGCATTATAAACGCAAGTCACAGCCCTTGCATAGTAAAAGTCTCACACCTTGGTGGACATATTTCCCAAGCAGCAAAGAGTTGAAGACACTTCCCGCACGGTAAAATTACTACGTATAATACGTAGTTTTGTGATATGGAGCACAAAAACTGCGCAAACTACTTATTTTTGAGCGGTTTTTTAAGTAATTCCCCCCGTTCTAGCTATTTTTTAGCCTCCAAGGTGGACTTTTTCTGGAAAAAAAATGAACAATTCTGTATCATTTCCCACTTGTTGATTGAAAGCAGGAAATTTCGCATGGAGTTACAAACTAATTAAGTTTGTATACATACGGACGGAGGGATTGTTAGCGAAGTTAAATTAAAATAAAATTTGTTAAAACGTGGGTATTCATTAACATGAGCTTTATTATTGCACTAGTACTAAGCCTTGTCTTTTTCGGCACCTCGATGGTTTCACCGGGAGTGAAAGCTTTTTCTCATTCAGACTTTAATCAACTAGTCCAAGCAGGTGTTCGCCCACAAGCATTACGTGTTGCGCTTAAGGCTTATTATTGGGCGCAGTCACACGGCAAAATCCACAGCCACTTTATGACGCTCGTTAATTTTTCTCAAAAGTCGACTCAAAAACGACTTTGGATTATTAATATGGTCACCGGAAAAGTGGTATTTAACGGTCTCGTTGCTCAAGGTAGAAATACGGGTCTACTTTACGCTAAACATTTTTCTAATGCGCCCGGTTCGAAAATGTCCAGCTTAGGTGCTTACGTTACAGGTGACACTTATTTTGGCCATCATGGTTATTCGCTTCGAGTGCATGGTTTGGAACCTGGTATTAATAGCAACGCATTCAGTCGTGCTATTGTTTTCCATTCAGCATGGTATGCGACTCCTAGATTTGCAGAAGCACATGATTATTTAGGTCGTAGCTGGGGATGTTTCGCAGTAAATCCAAAATATTCACACTACATTTTCAGCAAAATCAAAGGCGGTAGTTTTGTCTTTGCCTATGCTGCATCTGAAAATCACGATCCACATTTCACAGCATAATCACGAGAACCCAAACATGAAAAAATTAATAACAGCGAGTATTGTCGCAGTTCCCTTACTTACAATTGGTATCACCACTAACGCTTTGGCAGATAAAAAAACTGTAAAGAAAGATACGATACAAAAAACAGCATCTGACATATTGGCCAAAAATCCGAGCTTAGATAAAGCTGCGCTAACATACGCCTTAAAAGGTTATGTCTACGCTAAAAGCCAGGGCAAAATTAGCAACCCCAATTATTTAACGGTAGTCAACTTCAACAAACCTGACACAGCTAAACGCTTAAACGTCATCGACCTCAGAAGCGATAAAGTCGTGCTAAGCGCACACGTGGCTCAAGGTAAAGGCAGCCGTGAAGGTGCAATGGCAACGCATTTTTCGAATACAGCGAATTCGGATGTAATCTTCCCCTAAATTACCGGACACTAATTTGTTAAAATCTATGAAGTAACAAAGAGGTGATCTCATGACAAAGAAGACTCGAAAATACACACCGGAATTTAAAGAAGAAGCAATCCATCTAGCACTCAGTTCTCCTTCCGTGTTAAGCGCTGCAAAAGACTTAGGCATGCCCGAAGCGACCCTCCACACCTGGGTGGATAAAGCCAGGAAGAGTGGTGAAGTGATTCATCCCAGCGCAAAGCAACCGGTCAACATAGGGGAACTCATTGAATAAAATCAACAGCTTAAGAAGCGACTGGCACGACTGGAACAGGAGAAAGCCATTCTAAAAAAGGCGGCCACGTACTTCGCGAAAGAACTCGAGTGAAGTACAGCTTTATTCAAAAGCACGCCCAACTATTTGGAATTAACTTGCTATGTGATGTACTGGGTGTCAGTCGTAGTGGTTATTATGACTGGCTATCGCGACCTATGAGCCCACGTGAGCAAGCAAACCAACAATTAGATGAAAAAATTAAGGTAATTTATATGAGAAACAAACAACGTTACGGTTCACCACGTATAACTCGTGCATTGCAAGCGGAATCGATTTCCTGCAGTCACACGCGTATTGAGCGGCGTATGCGCTCCATGGGCTTAAAAGCACTTGCCAAGCGTAGATTTAAAATAACCACAGACTCGGGTCACAACAAGCCTATTTTTGAGAATATTTTAAAGAGAGAGTTCACGACAACGGCGATCAATCAAAAATGGGTGAGTGATCTGACGTACATTCCAACCCGTGAAGGTCGGTTGTATTTAGCGGTGGTTATCGATGTGCATTCACGTTCGGTTATTGGCTCGTCAATGAATAAAAGCATGAAACAAGATTTAGTGTGTGATGCGTTATTGATGGCGTTATTCAAACGAAAATATCCAAAGCAAGTGATTATACACTCTGATCGGGGCAGTCAATATTGTTCGAAAAAATATAGGGAAATCATCAAGCAAAACAAGCTGATTGGTTCAATGAGCAGAAAGGCTAATTGTTGGGATAATGCCATTGCAGAAAGTTTTTTCCATACCCTAAAAACGGAACTTGTGCATGTGAATGATTACACAACACGCGCTGAAGCAAGGCAAAGTCTTTTTCAGTATATTGAAGGCTATTACAATCACAGAAGAATGCATTCAGCTATTGACTACAAGACCCCTGTTGCGCTTGAATGTGCTGCGTAAAATCGAAAAAAAATGTGTCCGGTAAAGTGAGGGAAGATCATTATTGACGTTATTATTAATGCTAATCGGGGTCTGTAAATAAGATTGTGTAAATGCGATAGTCAGGGAAAGGTCGTTAAAATTATACGGAGTCTTTGACTATGGCAATGAAAACCAATAAATTGGACTTTGGATAAATTTATAAAAATAATTAAAAATTGCTTGACATAGAAACCGAAAAAAAATTTTACGTTGTAAACAACGTTTGTTCGAAAAAATAAAATAAGGAACAAACGATGTTAGCGACAGAAAAACTAAAACAATTCCGTACATTCCTCTACAACATCTTCCCCGCGCGACGCGATGCCAATATGAATTTACTCGATGCCCTTTCAAGCCATGGCCATCGCTGCAAAACACCCATAGAATTATGTGAATCGCCATACTTTGAACGTGAATACAGTAGTATTACCGATGCGATTAGCGATGGTTTGTCAGTAGCAAATTGTTGGGATAGCATGATGAAAATACAATATGAACATGTTAGTCATAGCGATGACCGTGTGATCATTATTGCGGATACGACACCACAGTCGCGTCAAAGTGCACACTGTGTTGAAGATCGCCATGTGGTTTACAGCCCTAATCCAGCACCGGGTAACAAACCGATTACCATTGGACATGAATATTCAACGGTATCACTATTGCCCAATGATGGTGCAGCTCAAGAAAAGCATTGGTTAGTTCCACTGGATACGAGGCGCGTTAAAAGCGATGAAAAAGGCAATGTAGTTGGGATGCAGCAAATTAACCGTTGTATTGCAGACTTAGCGCTTACTCATAAATTGGTGGTTAGCGTGGCTGATTCAAAATATGGTACAGAAGCTTGCCGTAAACTGGTTAGCGAAAATCCCAATTGGGTACATCTTTTCCGTTTTAACAGTACCCGTAATGTTTTCGCGCCCGCATCAATAGAAGATAATACCTCAGGAAGTATAAAACGCTATGGTGATGCGATGAAACTAAACGACAGCACGACTCACCGTGAATCCGATGAGATTGTGCAGCAAACCATTACAACCCGCAGTGGCAAAACTTACCAATTGGAGATTAAAATATGGCGTGACCAATTACTGCGTGGTTCAAAGCAATTTAAAGGATATGAGCATCCTGTTACTGTTGTGCAATTGGTTGCGGTTGATGCTAACGGTAAATCTTTATATAAAAATCCACTCTGGTTAGGACTCGCTGGTGAACGACGTAATGAAATCACAGCATTAGAAGCGTATCACTATTACGATAGACGCTATGACATTGAACACTACTTTCGTTTTGGTAAAGACAAACTGTTATTTGACCGATACCAAACACCGGATGTTAAGCACGAAGAAGATTGGTGGCGGATGACAGCATTAGCGTATACGCAACTTTATCTAGCGAGGAATCTTGCCCCGATTTTACCGAAAAAATGGGAGCGGTATTTGCCGAGCTTCCAAGTGGATAACGAAAAACCATCAATAACTGCGACCCCTTCACAAACGCAACGGGGTTTTTCTACGGTGCTTGATACCGTTGGCACGCCTGCTAATCTCTGCAAACCACGCGGTAATCCGCAAGGCAGAACCAAAGGTGATACGCAGGGGAAACGCACGCGACATCCTGCTATTTTCAAAAATAGCAACTCAAAAATTAAAACGATTCAGAGGACTGAAGAAAAGACGCAAAACTCAGACCCTGAAAAAATAGAGGATTTGATTGGGATAACCTGAGTTCTGTATAAGAAAAGGAATAAGTGAATGAAATAATTGAAAAAAAGACCGGAACCGCTAAAATTTAGCTCCAAAATTACAGCTAAATAATGTAACAGGAGTTAATCATGTTGGCACCGGTCACGGAGATTTTTTGTGATATGGATGATTTTTGCAAGGATTATTTGAAAGGTCAATCAAAGTATTTGCTACCGAACCCAGACAGAAAACGAGATCGAGCGATGCAAATGAGCTTGTCTGAAATTGGCACCATCATTGTGTTGTTTCAAATGAGTCACTATCGCACATTTAAGGATTTTTATTGTGGATGTGTTTTACAAGACATGAAGAAGTATTTTCCTACGGCGCTGAGTTACACACGTTTTGTCGCCTGCCAATCAGCAGCGCTAATGATGCTCGCCGCCTATTTGCTTTCGAGAAAGGGCAAACACACGGGATTGTATTATATTGACTCAACTACACTACGCGTATGCCACAATAAACGAATTTATCGAAACAAGGTTTTCAAAGGCATTGCTAAACGCAGTAAAAGCACAATGGGCTGGGTTTACGGCTTTAAACTACATATTGTGATTAATCATCAAGGGGAATTAATCCGTTTTTGTTTAACGAAAGGGAACGTGGATGATCGCGCTGTTGTTAGAAAATTAATGGCTAATTTAAAGGGGTTGGGCGCTGGCGATAAAGGGTATCTTGGAAAAGATCTTGCGGACGATTTGGCAAAACACGATTTAAAATTTGTGACAAAAGTCCGTAAAAATATGAAGAACAAAATGCTTTCTGCATTTGAAAAGTTTTTCCTAAAACAACGTGGCATCGTAGAAACGATTATCGATCAGTTGAAAAACTTGTATCATGTTGAGCATTCGCGTCATCGTAGTCCGATTAATTTTTTAGTCAATACCCTTGCAGCGCTAATTGCCTATTCTTGGCGACCAAACAAACCAGGAATAAAAACCAACAATATAAAGAATAATTTATACGCAGTTATCCAGAACTGAGGTTGGGATAGTAAAATCATGGTTGGATAAAATAAATTTTACACCTGAGAAATTCTACGAATTGCTGCAAAAAACAGCTTAAGATTTAGAAACTCACATTTTTTGATTATTGTCCTAACTGGCAAGGGATTTTATTTATCCAAAGTCCAAAATAAATTAGATCCACAGGTTGTGGAATATTTTCTCAAACATACCAAGACCGCATCTGATATTTTCGGTGATACTGGTTTGTTAAAGGAGTTAAAAAAGGCACTGACGGAGCGTATTCTGGAAGGGGAGCTGACGGACGCGCTGGGTTATGCAAAACACGAAGTGTCTGGCAACAATAGTGGTAATTCCCGCAATGGGCACAGCCAAAAAACGATCAAAACAACAGATGGCGAGATGACCATTGAGGTTCCTCGTGATCGTAACAATGAGTTTGTACCGCAATTGATTCCAAAACATCAAACCCGCTTTGATGATTTGGATGACAAAATTATGAGTCTTTATGCACGGGGTATGACTACCCGTGATATTCAAGATCAGTTGAAAGATTTGTATGGCACAACTATTTGTTCGAGTCTCATTTCTACAGTAACCAACGAAGTGATTGAAGAAGTGCAAGCGTGTCGCGATGCTCGTGATAGATTATTGCCATCCCTGTCAATAATCGACTCGCAATACGCGACAACTTAAATAGCCGCGGACGTCCTCGTCGCCCGCGCTCCGCGACCTCACGGCTCGACTACGCACGGGCTCTCAAATGACTTGACGGCTCGTAAAGATTTTTTGCAGTCGCTTACGCTCGGCAAAAAATCCGAGCCTACCGCGGAATACGCGCCTTCGCTTCGCTCTCCATGGCGCGCATCGAAGGCTTGGCAAAGTCGTCCGTTGGACAAGGTGTATCCGATTGTGTATTTGGACGCTTTAGTGATTAAAGTGCAGCAAGATAAAAAGGTTATCAATAAGGCATTGTATTTGGCTTTAGGAATTAATATCGATGGGCAAAAAGAATTGCTAGGTATTTGGATTAGCCAAAATGAGGGCGCTAAATTCTGGTTGAATGTATTAACGGAGTTAAAAAATCGAGGCCTAGAAGATATCCTGATTTGTTGCGTTGACGGGCTAACGGGCTTTCCTGATGCGATTGGCGCTGTGTATCCTAACACTCAAGTACAGCTTTGCATTGTACACATGGTGCGGAATTCATTGCGCTATGTGGGTTGGAAAAAGAAAAAAGAAGTGGCCGCTGACTTAAAAGCTATTTATTCGGCCAGTACGGTTGAAGAAGCAGAAGAAGTGTGTCGCGATGCTCGTGATAGATTATTGGCATCCCTGTCAATAATCGACTCGCAATACGCGACAACCTAAATAGCCGCAGACGTCCCCGTCGACAGCGCTCCGCGACCTCGCGGCCGACTGCGCACTGTCTCCAGATGACTCGACGCCGCCTACAGATTTTTGCCACTCGCTACGCTGCCTACGGAACTCCGTTCCTTCGGCACTCCGCTCTGTCAAAAATCGGCGGCTGCCGCGGAATACTCGCCATCGGCTTCGCCTCTCCATGGCTCGCATCGTTGGCGCTGACGAGTTTCTCTGAGAAATGGGATGCTGAATTTCCCTCGATTGCCAAAAGTTGGTTGACTCATTGGGAGCGCATTGTGCCATTTTTTGCTTATCCGGCAGAAATTCGGAGGGTGATTTATACCACTAACGCTATTGAATCACTGAACATGAGTATCCGAAAAGTTATTAAAAATAAACGAGTTTTTCCGTCGGACGATGCCGCTTTAAAACAACTCTATTTAGGGTTAAAAAATATAGCCAAAAAATGGACCATGCCGATTCGAGACTGGGGTGCCGCCATGAATCGTTTTGCCCTTATGTTTGAAGATCGCCTGGCGGATTTTGTATAAAACTTAAAATTCATAAGAGAGGAAATTAATTTGAACGCAATGTAGTTTTTGATAAAATTAAAAAATCAGTTAACACAATGGCTGATTCATAATTCTGACTGACGCGATTTACACAAACTAATAAACAGTCCCCTAACGGGCTTTCCTGATGCGATTGGCGCTGTGTATCCTAACACTCAAGTACAGCTTTGCATTGTACACATGGTGCGGAATTCATTGCGCTATGTGGGTTGGAAAAAGAAAAAAGAAGTGGCCGCTGACTTAAAAGCTATTTATTCTGTAGAACTCTCGACTTGATCTGACAGTTGAGATTTATCGGACATATTTTCTGTCCGATAGATCGGATTCTAATTACTCCTCTACCAGTTGCGTGTCGTGATTACTGTGCGCCTTATTCAATTCATCTGCCGACACGCTTGGAATAGTTTTACATAGTTTATCTAATTCTTTTTCTTGTGCCAAATGCTTTGCATCAAGAAAAGTTTGCATGGGTGTTTTTCCATAACAACGCTCGCCGGAATGGGGCCTGACCTCATTATATGTTTTGATCCACGCATCAACGTCTTGTTGTAATTCTTCTAGGGAACGATATATTTTTTTTCGAAAAGCAACATCATAAAATTCTTGTTTAATCGTTTTATGAAAACGTTCACAAATACCATTGGTCTGCGGAGAACGTGCGCGTGTTTTCGAATGGTCAATGTCTTCAACTGCTAAATAAAGTTGATAGGCGTGGTTCTCAATTTTTCCACAATATTCCGTCCCGCGATCCGTGAGCATACGCAGCAATCGGATACCTTGCTCATTAAACCATGGCAATACACGTTCATTTAATAAATGAGCTGCCGTCATCGCTGTTTTCTCCGTGTATAACTTCGCAAAAGCGATTCTGCTATAGGTATCGACAAAAGTCTGCTCATAAATACGGCCAACGCCCTTCATCGTGCCAACATAATACGTATCCTGAGAACCTAAATAACCTGGGTGTTCTGTTTCAATCTCGCCGTGCGCTTCTTTTTCTCGTTTTGATTTTTCTAATGCTTGTCATTGTTCTTCCGTTAATAACATACCGTCTTGCGCCGATTTCGCTTCAAGCGCTTTTAGTCGCTTCTTAAAAGTCTCTAGATCATTACGTAGCCACACCGAACGAACTCCGCTGCTCGATACGATAATGCCTCGCGCCAGTAATTCATTGGCCGCACGTGCCTGACCTAACGCTGGGTTTTCAATAGCCAAAGCAATTACCGCTTCTTCTACATGTAGCGGCACTCTATTTTTTTCATTCGGTTTCTTCTTACTCATATCATGGAGTGCTTCTTCGCCACCATTTTCATAAAGTGTTTTGAAACGGTAAAAACTGTCGCGTGAATAACCCATAACCTTGCAGGCTTGTGAAACATTTCCCAATTGTTTAGACAGCTCTAGTAAACCTAATTTCGGTTTGATAATCTTTTCGGATACACTGGTCATAATGACACTCCTCGTGTTGGTTGTTTAAGGTTGGTCAATTAAATTTTACTCTAACTGACCAGGAGTGTCAGATCAAGTCTGAAGGTTTACATTTGAATACATCGAGGTGTATTACAATCGTAAACGTCTTCATTCGACGCTTGGCTTTTTAAGTCCTGAATCGTTTGAAGTAAAAATGGCCTCTTAGTAACGTGTCCGTGAAAGCGGAGCTAGATCATCCCGCTATTTTTTTAGTGCTATCTTTACTTTCTGCAACAATGTAGCCGTAACTTTTTTCTGTGATTCAACTTTGCTAATGTAAGCTTGTGTTACATTCATTCGTTTTGCTAGCTGTTCTTGGGTTATACCTGCATTAATTCGCGCTAGCGCAATGGGGTTATCGACGTAATCAGCAACATCAAAGGAAACATATTTTTTATGTTTTTCTATTTTTTTAAGTTCTTTTTTAATAGCATCACGCAAAATTGTATAAATGGAAATAGGCAAAAGCACATATTCTGGCTCCCCATCAACAGATTTAATAATTTGTAAGTTAGCTTGTCTCATTTGTATACGTCTCCCCGCGGTTTTATTTTTTCAATCGGGATGATTTTGACATCATCATCCTTGTCAAAGATTATTTGCCATTGTTCTGCACGCAATCAATAATACTCTGAGCCTTTTAGTGGCTTAATGTCTAAGCTTGTGTTCCGGGAGGCTGTTGTAATTCAAGCCTTCCCTTCAAACTGTTGCAAAGTTTATTGGCCTGTTTCCTACTGTTGATAGTCTAAGTAGATATAGGTTATAATTAGTTATATTACTTGTCAAGGGTTATAATTTGTACTCATCAACTAAAACCATGTATAATTGGTCAAGACGGGTAATTCCTACCTACTCGCTTGAGGTGTTCCCATCTGATGTTGGCCATAGCCTTAAGACATTACGAGTACGAGGGTCCGTCTTTTTTATCTCAAGTACTCTGTTTCAAAATGAATTTGCTGCTTGAAACAGTCATACCAGGCAGTATCATTACGCTCATATTTCCTGAAAATACCCCACGAAAAGCTATCCACAACTTGCAAGCCGTGAAAATCGTGTGAGTGTTCATGTTGAATATCGAGTTTTGCTTTCAAAGGTATCTTTGCCTTTAAGTGTTGTACTAGGTAAGCATTAAAACATTGAATTTCTTTCTTTCCTTTACTCTTATCGATAATAAAGTGAATAGAATGATTAACTTTCGAAAAATCAATTTTTTCAATAATGAAGCGAGCTAAAAAATTATAAAGCCGACTTTTTTCATTTCCTAGATATGTATAAACACGACGTTTTTTAAGGACTACTGTATAAATCCTCCAACCCTCTCTGGGTAACTGGTTATATAGGTATTTTTTTGAGCAAGACTACTACGTGTTCCTTTAATTTCATTAATTGATTTATTTTTAATTTTATTTTTCAAAGTTCTTTTTACAGCGTGAACTATTTTTTTTCGAGTTGGAAAATCATCGCAAGCTAGTAATGTTACTACAAATTTTTCGGAAGGTTTCTTTAAATGAAAATTAAACCCTAAATCACCCGATTCATCAAGGAAAATAAACATGTTAGCTCCTATTTGTAAGCTATAATCATAGCGTGATTTTTATGAAAATCTATAACATAGGAGTATTATTTAGTTTGATTTCCCTCAGCTTATCAGTTACGTTTTTTACTATTTCCGCGAAGGTTCGACAGACTTCTGGGGAGACATGCCAAAACGCTTAAAAGCATCCCCACGATCCAAATGAGGTCGAACACGCTTCCTACTTAGCTTACTTTCGAGGGCTTCTTTAATGGCACTTACTAACTCATCGCCTAGGGACTGTTCTTTCATTTTATAAGTCCTCGCGGTATTTAGCGACCAATGCAGGCATCATTTGTTTAAGTTCATTACGCTGCGTCACTTTCAACAAGCTCACCCTCTTTCAGGATGTTTTGGATATGCGCTGCAATGGTTGAGCGACCTTTGCCAAATAAATCAGCAATTTCTTCACATTGACAAAACATAGTCTCTGCACCATAGTTACCGTTAATACGACCGGCGCCTCTGCATTTATGTACGCGTCGGTTCTCATTTATGCTTCTGGCCATTTTTTTTCAAATAATTATGTAGAATCTTTTTAAAACGATTTTCTGCGAGATGCTCTTAAAGACTGCTTAAAGTTTTAAAAATATTCAGCATTAATTTTTAAAAAAATATTTCTTGCTAAAATTCGCCATAACACCTATCTTTTATTAAATTGAAATTTTAGGATAAAACTCTTATGTCCAGGGAAGGATATAAAAAAACAATTCAAACAAGCAAAAAAAATTTTGGTACCTGTCAGCTACGTTAGCAGCATTAGGTGGTTTGATTCTTTATTATTTTCTGCAGAATGAACAGATTGAAGTTGAAAGTGAAGATATAGAATTATCATCAGAAGCTATGGATACAGGCAATCAAGGCGGTTGGTTGGCAGACACTACTAATTTGGACAGTGTTGGTTTACCGATTGGATTAGTACAAGATCTTATCGATCGTGTTGCTATTGACGATGAATATCCTGGGCAAGTTATTTCTGAAACAGGGTTGATTCTTGGTTACAAGAAGATGTTAATACGAACACTTGAATACATTACTCCAAATCCTAAGATATTAGAATTACTGTTGCGTAATTTTACTGGAACAGTGCTCACGTTAATTATTGTTCCACCTGAGGCTTGGAGTAACATGGGTGATAAAGAAAGACCTAGCATGGGTTTGTATCGCGCGAAGGATAATCAAGTCTTATTTTCTCATGGCGCGAATTTGCCTCATTCTCTAGATGATTTTCAATTTGCAAAAATACTTAGAAATGAATTCTCCCATGCCGCTATTACTGCTATAAATCAGAAGAGATCCCGTGGTAAGACTCCGCCAGAAATAGTATTTTTACCCTTTTTAGATCGTAAGGGTATGAATATTGATGAGACTCGAAGACGTTCATTTCTTGATACATTAGAAATTGGATTAAATCGTATGAGACAACTTGTTTCATCGCTGAGTAAATCACGTAATTCGGCCTTTCATAGTGAATCGAATGTTGAGCAGCTTCGAGCATTTCGTTGTTATATGCTGCGCACGTGCCACATTTGCATTAACTTTTTTAACTTTTTGATTTTTTGAAAAAAAGCAAAGAAAGTTGGTGCAAATACGGTACGTACTTATTAGAGAATTTTTATACTTTTATATCAATGAAATAGAAAAGTTAGTGCAAATGTGGCACAGGTATTACATCAACTCCGCCATGCGATATGCCCATCAGGACGCACTAGGATTGCTTGGAACTGTTTAGCATTATAATTATCGATGTAATCATGATTGATATCATCAAAATCCACTTTATGTCTGTATATTTTTAATGGATAGGTTTGAGGAATAGGTAATGCTTCTCGGTCTATCGTCCCCTTTTCAGATAATAAAAGCACATAGTTCTGTTGATATAAGCTTAAAATAACCTGAGTTCTGTATAAGAAAAGGAATAAGTGAATGAAATAATTGAAAAAAAGACCGGAACCGCTAAAATTTAGCTCCAAAATTACAGCTAAATAATGTAACAGGAGTTAATCATGTTGGCACCGGTCACGGAGATTTTTTGTGATATGGATGATTTTTGCAAGGATTATTTGAAAGGTCAATCAAAGTATTTGCTACCGAACCCAGACAGAAAACGAGATCGAGCGATGCAAATGAGCTTGTCTGAAATTGGCACCATCATTGTGTTGTTTCAAATGAGTCACTATCGCACATTTAAGGATTTTTATTGTGGATGTGTTTTACAAGACATGAAGAAGTATTTTCCTACGGCGCTGAGTTACACACGTTTTGTCGCCTGCCAATCAGCAGCGCTAATGATGCTCGCCGCCTATTTGCTTTCGAGAAAGGGCAAACACACGGGATTGTATTATATTGACTCAACTACACTACGCGTATGCCACAATAAACGAATTTATCGAAACAAGGTTTTCAAAGGCATTGCTAAACGCAGTAAAAGCACAATGGGCTGGGTTTACGGCTTTAAACTACATATTGTGATTAATCATCAAGGGGAATTAATCCGTTTTTGTTTAACGAAAGGGAACGTGGATGATCGCGCTGTTGTTAGAAAATTAATGGCTAATTTAAAGGGGTTGGGCGCTGGCGATAAAGGGTATCTTGGAAAAGATCTTGCGGACGATTTGGCAAAACACGATTTAAAATTTGTGACAAAAGTCCGTAAAAATATGAAGAACAAAATGCTTTCTGCATTTGAAAAGTTTTTCCTAAAACAACGTGGCATCGTAGAAACGATTATCGATCAGTTGAAAAACTTGTATCATGTTGAGCATTCGCGTCATCGTAGTCCGATTAATTTTTTAGTCAATACCCTTGCAGCGCTAATTGCCTATTCTTGGCGACCAAACAAACCAGGAATAAAAACCAACAATATAAAGAATAATTTATACGCAGTTATCCAGAACTGAGGTTAAAATAGATACCTTTTTACCGTCTATTAAAATGTCGCAATGGGGCGCACGCATACCAGGCATGGAAGAAGGCGTATACACATTGGGATCAATTTCAACGGCTGCTTGATTGTCAGCATAAATCGCATCCGATCGATACACCATACCTAAATCTAGCCCCGGATGATTCAGGTGACGGTCTTGATCTTGCATTAATTCGTTAAATAACTCCATATCGCCATCGTGATACGCTTCATGCATTTTAAACATGCGTCGTGCATTATGCCCAGACCATTCCAATGTAAAGGTCGCCACAGGCTGACGCTCGGTTTCATACGTATCCAGCAAGGATTCATCAGCATAACCCTTTAACACATAAGCCAACTTCCACGCTAAATTTTGTGCGTCAGCAAAGCCTGTATTCATACCCATCCCCCCTGTGGGTGGCATTCGATGTGCTGCATCGCCAACAAGAAAAATACGCCCTTGACGATATTGTGTAGCATTTACTGCTGCCATTTCCCAGGTAGACTCACTAATTAATTGAATATTGATATCAGCTCCATCGACAAATGATTTAATGATGGATTTACAATAATCTTCTGTTATGGGTGTATTATTATCTAAAAGTCGCTGACCAAAAATCCATTTATCTTTATGATCCACAGCCATTAAAAAGCGCCCCACTTGGTTTTTTCCTGTAAATGAATAAACGACAGCAGGTTTATCACCAAGCCATGGCGATAAATTTGCATGGGCATAAATAGTTAAATAAGTTCCTAATGACGGGACACCTTGCATTTGAATGTTTAGTGTTTCGCGAATCTGACTGTGTGCACCATCTGCTGCAATCAAATAGTCGCACATAACAAGAGATTCTTTATTATTTTTTTTATTTAGAAGACGACATGCGATCTGATCACCTTGCTGCTCAAAATCAAGTAATTCCGTTGAAAAACGCAGGTCACTGTATTTTGACGAAGACAGTGATTCTACTAGCGCGTCTTCAATAAAATTTTGTGGAACAGAGCATCCTATAGTTGGGCTATGTTTAAAATGTTCTTCCTTAAGAGCAACCTCTCCAAACACTTTACCTCGAATTTCATCCATCCATAGTAGCTTGCGTGATTTTGCTGAAAGCTCGTGCTTTCGAATTTTTTCTTCGAGCCCCCAATTATTCATAAACCCCATTGTTCGGACATTTACACCACGCGCTTTTGGATGAGTAGAGGTAGTTGCGTGTTTTTCAACAACAATATTGGGTATGCCAAATTGATTTAAAACATAAGACGCGGTAAGCCCACATGGCCCAGCTCCGCAAATAAGAACCAGTTTAGTTTTAGACATTTTGATTGTTCCATCGACGAAGGTGGCAGCGTGGAATATTGTGCCACATTTGCACTAACTTTTCTATTTCATTGATATAAAAGTATAAAAATTCTCTAATAAGTACGTACCGTATTTGCACCAACTTTCTTTGCTTTTTTTCAAAAAATCAAAAAGTTGGAAAAGTTAGTGCAAATGTGGCACAGGTATTACGAAGATTCCACTCTATTTAATCTAAGCTGTAAATGATTAATTTGCTCTTGTATGTCAGAAATTTGATTCCTAAACCGTCGGATATCTCGTCGGTCTTGCTGGATATTTATTAACAGTAATTCACGCTCAGCCGGTGTATAGGGTTTCCCTTGGGGATTGGTATTACGCACCAGTTTGCGATTAATTCTTTCAATATCATGCCTTCGATTTTGAATCCGGTTATTCAAATCACCAATTTGTCCATTCAGATTGTTTATTTGGCCTTTGATATCCCCAATCGTGTTGTGCACACGAAGTCCTGCTAAATAAGCATTGCGGAATGCATTGACTTGATCCGGTGCACAAAATCCTGGCATGGGTTGACCAGCGCGGCCAATATTATAACCTGTATTTGGAACACAAAATTTTCTTAATCCTCGTTTATAAGCACGATTAAACGCCCCTGCTAAATCCGCTGGACAAATATTGTTGTACGAAGAACCGTTTGTACCCAATTGGTAAGCCGTTTGCGGACGGCAAAATTGACGCACCCCTGCTGCCCACCCGTTACGGTATTGTAAAGTATTTACTGTCAATTGAAACCGCGCACAATCTTTTATATCGCGCGATAAATCACGCTGTAATTTACCCTGATTACCATCTTCGTAACCCAGTTGGTACCAATTCATGCTTTGGCATTGCTGTTGGGTCAAGTGAGGAACGCAGGCCGATAGACCAAAAGTCCCTAAAAAAACTAAAGCTATAGAATATTTTTTAATTCCCATATTAATGCTTTACCTCTAAAAAACAGATTAAAACCCAGTCGGATCATAATGAAAAACTGTGATCGAGGCAAGGTTTAGTCTTTAAGGTATTCTTTGAGAATGGCGTTTGCCGATCCTCTGAAGTGAATACCACGAAGTGAGGGCTCGCTAGCCAACGCTTGAAGGGTTCAGCTTTGGGTGATGGGATAGATTGGATACTGCGGAAAATACCTTCGGTGTCTGCAGTGGACAGTTTCAGTCCGTGACAAATCGTCACGACCTCACTGCCTCCTTGTTGTAAGTCATTGTTTTAACGTACATCAGTAGGCGCCTGCATCAGCACTATCCGTTAATGCTCCGCAATTAAAGCCATCACACGTGTGCTTTAGAGAGTAAGGGGTTAATCGTTGCCTTAACTTGACTTATATTCAAACCTATGTACGATTCTATGCATTTCATGGGCGCACTATAGTGCTAAAAATAACAATCTTTACCATGAGGCAGATATATGAAAGAAAGCAATCAAGATACAGTGCAAAAATTCATGATCGAAGCCTTTAACGTGCGCGGTGTAATTGCTCACCTAAATGAAAGCATAAAAACAATAGTCTCGCAGCATCCTTATCCAAAACAAATTCAAAAGCTACTTGGGGAAACCTTACTAACAGCCAGTTTATTGTTGCCAATGATAAAATTAAAGGGTCGCATGATCATACAATTCCAAAGTGATGGTGCAATAAAAATGTTAGTAGCTCAAATAAATGATCAAGGTCATATTCGAGGATTAGCAAAATGGCAGCCCGATGCAAAAAAAAATGATTTAATATCTGGATTAGAAAATGGCGAGCTAGTCATCACTATTTTTCAAAAAGGCCAAGAAAAACCGTATCAAAGTATTGTTCCTTTGTATAACAAAGATATTTCAACTGCTATGACACACTATTTTGTACAATCAGAACAGCTCCTCACCAAGTGTTACTTAACTGTTTCTGATGATTCTGCCACTGGAATGTTGTTACAAATGATGCCTGAAAATGAGAATATTGACCGTGAATTACAGTGGCAATCACTCATGTCACATATGAAAGATTTTAATGTAAAGAAATTAACTGAATCCGACAACGTTACATTTCTAAAAACAACCGATGCGCGCCATGGAGAGCGAAGCGAAGGCGCGTATTCCGCGGTAGGCTCGGATTTTTTGCCGAGCGTAAGCGACTGCAAAAAATCTTTACGAGCCGTCAAGTCATTTGAGAGCCCGTGCGTAGTCGAGCCGTGAGGTCGCGGAGCGCGGGCGACGAGGACGTCCGCGGCTATTTAAGTTGTCGCGTATTGCGAGTCGATTATTGACAGGGATGGCAATAATCTATCACGAGCATCGCGACACGCTTGCTTTCCTAATCAGGATATTCATTTATTTGAACCAGAACCATTAATGTTTAAATGCAGTTGTAGTTTAAAAAAAATGGAAAATGCTATCTTCACCATGGGTAAAAAGGAAGCGGATCTTATACTTAACACTAATCCCGAAATATGGGTAACGTGTGAATATTGTAATAACCAGTATGGATTCGATCGTAATGCGGTATCATCTATTTTTTCTGATGATACCATTCACTAAAGTTGTCGCAGTGCCACATTTGCACTAACTTTTCTATTTCATTGATATAAAAGTATAAAAATTCTCTAATAAGTACGTACCGTGTTTGCACTAACTTTCTTTTCTTTTTCTCAAAAAATCAAAAAGTTACGAAAGTTAATGCAAATGTGGCACCGGAAGATCAATCTCAATACGCCTTCCCCATGCCAAGCGAAGCGCGTTGAGAATAGCCAGAATGTCGATCACTTCTTGAAGTATGGCGCCAGCAACGGGTGATATAAATCCCGCTGCAGCAAATCCCATACCAATAACACTCAATATCATGCCACCCACAGCACTTTGCAATGCGATTTTTCGTGTGATTAAGCTTAAATGAATTAATACGTCCACTTTTTTTAAAGTGTTTTCCATGATCACAGCACCTGCTGCGGCGGCAGTTACATTACTGGATTGCCCAAAAGCAACACCAACCGTGGCGGCTCCGAGCGCTGGTGCATCATTGACGCCATCTCCCATAAATAATGTCGCGGCTTTTTTACTTTCGGCAAGCACAATATCAAGTTTTTGTTCGGGGCTTTGAGAGGCACGTATTTCTGTTAAATTAAGCTGTTTTGCTAAATATTCCACTTCGGATAAACGATCACCCGATACCAACATTATTTTTTTAAATTGATGATAGGGGCCAAGATGCCCGACAAACGAAGAGCTTTCTCTTCGAGGAATATCACGAAATCGAAGTGTTGCTGCATATTTTTCATTAATCACAATCATACATTCTAAACCAACTGACACAGCAGGAAGTAGCGAAGACCATTCGGGATGAGTTTCTAATATACTTTTACGATGAGTCACGTGAATTGTATTTTTATCAATATTCCCTTTTAACCCCTGCCCTGGCTTTTCTGAAATGTCCGTGGCATCCAGCAAATCTAAGTGCTTTGATTCAGCAGCTTTTAAAATCGCAGATGCGAGTGGATGCTTTGAATAGCGCTCCAAACTAGCCGTCAGTTGTAATACGCCGTTAGCATCAAAACCATTTGCCGATATGATTTCGGTTAAAGTGGGTTTGCCGTAAGTCAATGTACCTGTTTTATCAAAAATAGCCGTGCGACAAGTGGGTAATCGTTCTAAAACGGTAGGGTCTTTAATAATAATTGCTTGACGAGCAGCCATAGAAATAGCACTAATTAATGTGATTGGAATCGCAATGAGTAACGGACAAGGCGTTGCAATAACGAGCACAGCAAGAAAGCGAACGGCATCACTTGTAAAATACCACGTTGCAAATGCGAGCAATAATGCTATAGGCGCAAAAACCGCACCAATTTGATCACCCAAACGCCTTATTTTCGGGCGTTTTTGTTCTGCTTCCTCTAACACTTGTACAATCGCTGCATAACGCGAATCCGAAGCTAGTTTATTTGCTTTTATAGTTAATACAGAGGCGCCATTGATTGCGCCGGATAAGACTAACGTGCCAGGTGCTTTAGAAATTTGATAAGGTTCACCCGTTAAGTACGATTCATCCATCGAGCTTCGCCCTTCAATAACAATACCATCAACCGGACAAGTTTCGTGTGGATAAATAACAATTTCATCACCGGGGCGAATGTCTTGCAACGGAATATCTTCAAGATTTCCTTTAGTTTTCCGGTGTGCAACCGAAGGCATTCGCTCTGCTAACGCAAGCAAGACTGAAGACGCTTTTCGTACGGCATAAGCTTCTAATGCCTGACCACCTGCAAGCATGAGAACAATAATGGTCCCTGCAAGATATTCATGTAAAATAAATGCGGTAACCAACGCAATGGCAGCCAAGGAATCTGCTCCCCAGTTACCTTTCAAAAGTTTAAATAAAATCTGTAAAAATAGAGGAATTCCGCCTATGATAATCATTGCTATCAAAGGAATTGCAGCAGCCGGTCGATAGAAAAACCACAATAGCACATATAAAATAATAGCGATCACCGAAAGTGTAGCAATAGTTAGTTGCCATTTAAAAATAGTTAAATTAGGCAAATATGGTGTTAAGCTTTGCAGTTTATTATTGTTGATACTCATTTTTACAGCCGTTGATTGATCTTATCTCAAGCCCCTTAATCATAGTATAAAATAGAATATTTTTTCTACTTTTGAGATATACGGCTCTGTCGAATCTGATCATAATTTAAACACACCGATTGAGTGTTACTGGAAATCGACTTGTTTATAAGCAATATGCAAGGTACATGGTATGGGCGGAATCCTATTTAAACTTGAAAACTAGTATCTTATACTCAATCTTAGTAAGGTCATAAGTTTAAATTTTATAGAAAAAAAAAGATTACGTTTTTTGGAGAGTTAGTTTGAACAGTCAAGAAGCATTATCCCTAATAAAAGATTATATATCCAGTTGGAAAAATAATGATTTTAACTTAATTGCTTCAAGCTTACATAATCAGTGTACTGTAATTGAATCTCACGGGCCTATTTATCACGGTCTTAATGATATTAAATCATGGTTTGATTTTTGGTTGGCGGCAGATAGTAAAATTTTAAAATGGGACTTAACTTCATACTATTTCTGTCATCATGAAACTACAGCATTTATTGAATGGGAATTTGAATGTATTTCAAATAACACCACATATCCTTTATCGGGAATTAGCCTCATCAAATTTTTAGATAACAAAATTATCCATATTCATGAATATCGTATGACTAAGGCTGCTTTTGATTGGGATAGAAAAAGACTTGTTTCTGATTAGTTCATTAGCTGCTTTTAAACAGAGTTGCTTCCGAAAAATATTAAAAATTGCTGTAAAGGCATTTTGCTAATAATAACATCTTACTGGGGTCACCATCATCTTCTATAAACCATTGTGCCGAGATCATGACGCGCAAAAACGTCCACTGTAATAATCGATCAACAGGCAAATCCAGTGCAACCGCTAGCTGTGAGATTCGATTTATTATTTTACTTGGCATTGCTTGCAAATTTTGCATTTCATTTTCAGCAATAATATCAAAGGCAGCGGCTTCAAAAGCACGCTCACCGATAATACCTTTTGGATCGATAGCGAGCCACTCATCTTTATGTTGAAGCACATTGTCCAAGTGCAAATCACCATGACAAAGATACTCATGCTGAGATGAGGCTAACAAAAGTGATCGTATGCTTTGTGCTTTTTCAATGAAACAATATTCAACTCGCGAGTCTTCAATTCTATCGATAGACTGACACCACTGATTTACGTGCGTATAACCAGATCTATTTCCCAAAGGGCGTTCGAGCATTTTTACTAGCTTAGCATAAGCATCGATAACAACATCGAGATTATCTGGATACAATGCCTTAAGCGTGTCGCCAGGAATAGCACGTTCAAGCAACAATGCATTATATTTTTTATTGATATCAAGAATCCGCACAGCACCCTGCCCATCAAAATGTTTCAATGCGCAATATTCATCAAAAGTAAGTTGAGGATCGCAACCGATTTTCAATACGACGGGTGTTTGAGACGCCTGCCTTGCTAACGCCACGTAATGATAGCTCATATTTTTAACAGGCTGAATATCATCCAACTGCCAATGAGAGGATAGCTCTTCAATAAACATAGGCAAGCGGCTCAACCAAACTTGGCCTGCCCTACCCCATGTATTGACGACGGTACGCTGAAAAATAGTATTCATACCCACTCCAGCTTAATGCTTTAAGCTAGTCAGGTGTCTAACAAATCTTTATAATGTCACAAAATTCATGGGTATTACATAAAAGGACTTACATGATGTCACTTATCTCTCAATACGATATTTCTAATTGGGCACCCTTCGTTGATGACTCAACAAAACAAGCGCTTCTTGCAGATCTTGAAAAGGGCCAAGTAATTTATTTACCAGAGTTGAGTTTCACAATTTCCCCAGCGGACCAGCATTTTCTGAATCCCGAATATCTTGCAGCGGGTAAAAAAAACATTAGTTACAATCCAGCTAATCAAACATTAAAAGGCATCAAGCAAAATATACCGAAGTCAAAATCACTAGAAAAATTAATGTGTGACTTTTCCGTTAAGGCAGAGCAATTGATGCGTCATCTTTTTCCGCATTATAGTAATGCAATGCGTATTGGTCGAACCAGCTTTCGCCCAGCAGAAATTCACGGCCGGCAAACTTCTTTTCGAAAAGATGACACGTTGTTACACGTCGATGCTTTTCCCTCGATGCCGATGAAAGGCGAGCGCATTTTGCGTTTGTTCAGCAATATTAATCCCGAGAATAAACCACGGCAGTGGCATTTGGGTGAATCTTTCAGCGCTGTCATGAAACGTTTTGCACCACAAATTAATTCGCCCTTTCCAGGCTCTCATGGCATGATGAATTTATTTGGCATTACGAAACAAAAACGCACGCTCTACGATCATTACATGCTAAACATTCATCATAAAATGAAAAAAGATAACAACTATCAACAAAATGCTATCCAAGAAAGAATGGATTTCCCAGCAAATACTACTTGGATCGTATTTACTGACTTAGTTTCTCATGCCGCACTGTCTGGTCAGCATCTACTTGAACAAACTTTTTATGTGCCGGCTCATGCTCAATTTCACCCTGAATGGGCGCCCTTAAAACAGCTTGAACATTATCTGCAACGATCCTTGCTTTAAACACTAAGAAACTTCACTCCAAAATTTGCCAATAGGTTTTGGGAGACTGTTCGTCAAACATTTCATGCGATAGCTTTTCTTTAAATTCTTTGACCTCGGGTCTTTTATTATGCGCCTCAAAAGCCTCTTTATTTTTCCAAACAGAATACATGGTAAATTCACGAGGATCATGGGTGGATTGATGCACGTTATAAATAACGCAGCCTTTATCACGTCGTGAATGTTCCATCATTCGTTTCAAATAATCTTTAACATAATCTTCCATCCCAGCATTAGCAATTCCTGCAACCATAATGGTAAATTGGCTCATAATTTTAGCTCCTTATTTGATTAATAACATGCCCTTGCTCAAAAGCGCTTAAATTTTCAATAGTCATCTTCGTAATATTTGCCACCGCTTCTTCGGTAAAAAAGGCTTCATGTGGTGTTATTACCACGGTGGATAAATTTTCTAATTTTACAAACTGTTCGTCCTGAATAATTTTTCCTGTATGATTCACGAAAAACAAACCCTTTTCTTTTTCATATACATCCAAACCAGCATAACCCAAATGATCATTTTCCAATGATTTTATCAGTGCCGCTGTGTCCACTAATCCACCTCTTCCTGTATTAATTAACATCGCACCTTTTTTTGTTTTTGACAGGGCCTCTTCATCAATCATATGAAAAGTTTTCTCATTCAACAAACAGTTTAAGCTGATGATATCTGACTTATTTAATAATTCATCGAGCGACACATAAGTCATGCCTAGTTTTTTACAATCGTCATTGGGATAAGGATCATAGCCCAATAAATCGCAACCAAAGCCATGCATAATACTTGCAAACGCACAACCAATACGACCCGTACCAACAACACCAACGATTTTCTCATGCAAATTAAAACCCAAGATATCTTTCGTTAATGAAAAATCTTGCTCTGCCACACGTTGAAACGATTGTCGAAGTTTACGGCTCAACGTTAAAATGAGCGCAACTGCAAATTCAGCAACCGCAGGCGGTGAATATTCCGGCACATTAACCACGGTGAGGCCAAGCGCATCTGTCGCTTTTAAATCTACATGGTCGTATCCGGCTGATCGTAAAGCCACGAGCTTGACTCGTTCTTTGGCTAATGCTTTCAAGACATCCGCATTTAAATCATCGAGGACGAAGCAACACACTGCCTCACAGGACTGCGCGTGTGAAACGGTCGATAAAGATAACGGTTCTTCAATAAACACTAGCTCATGCTGCGAGTGGTTGGCTTTTTCAAAAAAGGGTCGTTCATACGACTGAACACTAAAAATAGCAACTTTCATGTATCTATCCCATTGAATTTTCAAAGCTAGTATACGACAAGACTATTAGCTCCGAAAGCGGTATAATCCCGAGCATAGAGCCTTATGCTGGCAAAAATTTGACCAGCAAGGACTTTGAGTTCCGCAATCCGACCTATTAAAAAATTGATCACAACGATTGCGAAATCACTCCTGGCTGATATGATAATGTCAGTAACATTACCGATCGCGATCTCATTGATGATGAGGATGAAATGATAAATTTTTTCCGTAAAGGCACTTTTACACTTCGTAGAGAAATTGTGATCATCGTTATCATTAAGCTCATCGCTATTTTTATTATCTGGTTTTTTTGTTTTTCTAACCCGGTGCAGGATCATCTAACCACGCAATCGATGCAACAACATATTCTTGGAGACACCAATGACCCCTCATGATGTAGTCATTTTATCGCGTTGGCAGTTCGGCATGACTGCTATGTATCATTTTATTTTCGTTCCACTCACACTCGGTTTGTCCGTCATCGTCGCTATCATGGAGACGGTTTACATCATGACTGGGCGCGAGATTTGGAAACAAATGACGAAATATTGGGGCATCTTGTTTGGCATCAACTTCGCCATGGGCGTGGCCACGGGCATTACCATGGAGTTCCAATTCGGCACCAATTGGGCTTACTACTCTCAATACGTCGGCGATATTTTTGGTGCTCCCTTAGCAATTGAAGGTTTGATGGCATTCTTTTTAGAAGCCACATTTATCGGATTATTTTTCTTTGGCTGGGACCGATTATCGAGGCTCGGTCACCTAATCGTTACATGGTTAGTGGCACTGGGATCTAGCCTTTCAGCATTATGGATTTTAATTGCAAATGGCTGGATGAATTATCCGGTGGGCGCGCATTTTGATTTCAACACCATGCGCATGGAAGTTTCAAATTTTAAAGAAATCCTTTTTAACCCTGTCGCCCAAGCTAAATTCGTTCACACCATCAGCGCAGGTTATGTCACTGGCTCTATTTTCGTTTTAGCGATCAGTGCATTTTTTCTATTGCGAAAACGTAATACTGAATTTGCCAAACGCTCGATGACGATTGCTGTTTCCTTTGGGCTCGCCTCTGCACTGTCCGTTGTCGTACTCGGTGATGAAAGTGGTTATTTAGCCAACGAGATGCAAAAAATGAAGCTCGCCTCGATCGAAGGGATGTGGAAAACTGAGCCTGCACCTGCCCCTTTTAATTTATTCGGCATTCCCGATCAGTCACAACACATTACCCGTTATCGCATTCATGTTCCTTATGTGTTGGGTATTATTGCAACTCGTTCGTTTCACCAAGTTTTACCGGGCATCGATGAGTTAGTCGCCCGCAACAAAGAACGCATCATGCAAGGTATGCATGCCTATGCTGCTCTGATGGCACTGCGCAAAAACCCGAACGACATTACTGACAAAGTGATTTTAACGCGCTACTCCAATGAATTAGGTTATGGCCTTTTATTAAAGAAATACACCGATGATCCAGCAAAAGCGACACCAGCAGAAATCGACAAGGCTGCATGGGATACCGTCCCTGATAGCGTTGCCACTTTGTTTTGGACTTTTCGTGTGATGGTCGCGTGCGGATTCTTTTTCATTTTATTATTTGCCGTCGGCTTTTATTTATCAGCCAAACGCATTTTAGAAAAGCGCTGGTATTTGTACGCAGCTTTATGGAGTTTACCGCTCCCGTGGATTGCGGCGGAAAGTGGATGGTTTGTCGCGGAACACGGTCGACAACCTTGGGTCGTGGAAGGTGTTTTGCCCACTTTCTTAGGCACTTCTTCACTGCAAACTCACGATCTCGTTATTTCGTTAACAGGCTTCGGACTCTTTTATACAGTCCTCGCTGTTATCGAGATTTATTTAATGATTAAATATATTCGTTTGGGTCCCGATGGTATGACAGCGAAATATACTCACACCATAGAAAATAAAACGGAGAACGCACTATGATTGAATACGCCACATTACGAGTTATTTGGTGGGTTTTAATGGGTGTCATTCTCATCGGTTTTGCCGTGATGGATGGATTTGATTTAGGCGCCGCCGGTTTATTGCCGTTTGTAGCTAAAACTGATATCGAACGTCGTGTCGTCATCAATACGGTCGGCCCAGTCTGGGAAGGCAACCAAGTGTGGTTTATTTTAGGCGGTGGTGTGTTTTTCGCTGCATGGCCCTATTTATATGCCATTACATTCTCTGGTTTTTATTTTGCTATTCTTTTAGCGCTTGCGACACTCATATTACGACCCGCAGGATTCAAGTATCGTAGTAAATTAGAAAGCCCACGCTGGCGCAGCACATGGGATTGGATTTTGTGCCTCAGCGGGATCGTTGCAGCATTAACGTTTGGTGTGGCGGTCGGCAATGTATTGCAAGGCGTCCCTTTCCACTATGACAGCTCATTAAGAGGATTTTACACAGGCTCCTTTTTTGCCTTATTTAATCCCTTTGCTATCTTATGTGGCCTAACCAGTGTGGCTATGATTTTAATGCAAGGTGCTGTTTATCTATCTATAAAAACAGAAGGCGACATTCATCAGCGCGCTATTGCAAGCACCCGAATTGCAGCGCTTATAACCATTCTTCTTTTTGTTGCAGGCGGCGTTTGGATTGCCTTTGGCATAAAAGGTTATGTCATTACTCAAGCAATTAATCATGATGGACTGTCAAACCCAATTAATAAAATGGTGTCAAAGCAGGTGGGTGTTTGGTTAGCGAACTTTATGGATCACCCTGTTCTTTGGATAGCTCCTATTTTAGGTGTTGTTGGGCCATTTGGTGCATTACTGTTTTCTCGAGTACTATCGAAGCTTGCTATTATTTTTAGCAGCTTAGGAATATTCGGCATCATCAGCACCGTGGGTTTAAGCATGTTCCCGTTTATTTTGCCTTCATCCAGCAACCCAGGATCGAGTTTATTGGTTTGGGATGCATCAGCAAGTCAATTATCTTTGTCAATTATGTTTGTGAGCGCCTGCATCTTCTTGCCTATAATTTTAATCTATACAGCTTGGGTATATCGTGTGTTGCGTGGCAAAGTCACCGCAAGCCATATTGAAAAAGATAAAGGTTCAGCTTATTAATACGAGGTAGAAACGATGTGGTATTTTTCATGGATTTTAGGTTTAGGCCTAGCCTGTACATTTGCAGTATTAAATGCGCTCTGGTTTGAATTAGCGAGAGACAAAGACAATAGCGAAATTTAATCCTGGAGAATTTTCAGTTAGCACGTAATTGAAATTCATTTGAGAGCGTTTAGTTTTGAGAACAAGCGTGTCGCGATGCTCGTGATAGATTATTGCCATCCCTGTCAATAATCGACTCGCAATACGCGACAACTTAAATAGCCACGGACGTCCTCGTCGCCCGCGCTCCGCGACCTCACGGCTCGACTACGCACGGGCTCTCAAATGACTTGACGGCTCGTAAAGATTTTTTGCAGTCGCTTACGCTCGGCAAAAAATCCGAGCCTACCGCGGAATACGCGCCTTCGCTTCGCTCTCCATGGCGCGCATCGAAGGTAAGTAGCAACGGAAATGCACTTTAACATCATAACGAGCTTATTAATCGTCTTTAGCTTGGTTCTGGCCATTGCTGTTCTTTTTCGACTCTTAAAACTCCCTGTGATACTTGGTTATATTGTCGTCGGTGCTGTTGTGGGCCCCTATGCACTCGGCTGGTTGCCCGATTTAACCATCATCAACAAATTCGCTGAATTTGGTATCGTGTTGCTGATGTTTACCATTGGGTTGAAGTTCTCACTCAGTGAAATTTGGCGGCTTAAAATACCGGTATTTATATTAGGTGGGTTTCAAGTCGTTTTAACTACGATTATCACGACGCTTATCGGTCTTTCCTTAAAAATGACTGTAGACGCAGCGCTCATCGTTGGGGGTATTGCTGCCATGTCATCAACTGCCATGGTAGTAAAACAACTCGACGATCAAGGCGAACTTCACTGGAAACACGGACACAATGCATTCAGCGTATTACTATTTCAAGACTTAGCGGTCATTCCTTTTATTATTCTTATTTCCACCCTAACATTGGACTTTGGATAAATAAAATCCCTTGCCAGTTAGGACAATAATCAAAAAATGTGAGTTTCTAAATCTTAACCTGTTTTTTGCAGCAATTCGTAGAATTGCTCAGGTGTAAAATTTATTTTATCCAACCATGATTTTACTATCCCAATCAAATCCTCTATTTTTTCAGGGTCTGAGTTTTGCGTCTTTTCTTCAGTCCTCTGAATCGTTTTAATTTTTGAGTTGCTATTTTTGAAAATAGCAGGATGTCGCGTGCGTTTCCCCTGCGTATCACCTTTGGTTCTGCCTTGCGGATTACCGCGTGGTTTGCAGAGATTAGCAGGCGTGCCAACGGTATCAAGCACCGTAGAAAAACCCCGTTGCGTTTGTGAAGGGGTCGCAGTTATTGATGGTTTTTCGTTATCCACTTGGAAGCTCGGCAAATACCGCTCCCATTTTTTCGGTAAAATCGGGGCAAGATTCCTCGCTAGATAAAGTTGCGTATACGCTAATGCTGTCATCCGCCACCAATCTTCTTCGTGCTTAACATCCGGTGTTTGGTATCGGTCAAATAACAGTTTGTCTTTACCAAAACGAAAGTAGTGTTCAATGTCATAGCGTCTATCGTAATAGTGATACGCTTCTAATGCTGTGATTTCATTACGTCGTTCACCAGCGAGTCCTAACCAGAGTGGATTTTTATATAAAGATTTACCGTTAGCATCAACCGCAACCAATTGCACAACAGTAACAGGATGCTCATATCCTTTAAATTGCTTTGAACCACGCAGTAATTGGTCACGCCATATTTTAATCTCCAATTGGTAAGTTTTGCCACTGCGGGTTGTAATGGGTTGCTGCACAATCTCATCGGATTCACGGTGAGTCGTGCTGTCGTTTAGTTTCATCGCATCACCATAGCGTTTTATACTTCCTGAGGTATTATCTTCTATTGATGCGGGCGCGAAAACATTACGGGTACTGTTAAAACGGAAAAGATGTACCCAATTGGGATTTTCGCTAACCAGTTTACGGCAAGCTTCTGTACCATATTTTGAATCAGCCACGCTAACCACCAATTTATGAGTAAGCGCTAAGTCTGCAATACAACGGTTAATTTGCTGCATCCCAACTACATTGCCTTTTTCATCGCTTTTAACGCGCCTCGTATCCAGTGGAACTAACCAATGCTTTTCTTGAGCTGCACCATCATTGGGCAATAGTGATACCGTTGAATATTCATGTCCAATGGTAATCGGTTTGTTACCCGGTGCTGGATTAGGGCTGTAAACCACATGGCGATCTTCAACACAGTGTGCACTTTGACGCGACTGTGGTGTCGTATCCGCAATAATGATCACACGGTCATCGCTATGACTCACATGTTCATATTGTATTTTCATCATGCTATCCCAACAATTTGCTACCGACAAACCATCGCTAATCGCATCGGTAATACTACTGTATTCACGTTCAAAGTATGGCGATTCACATAATTCTATGGGTGTTTTGCAGCGATGGCCATGGCTTGAAAGGGCATCGAGTAAATTCATATTGGCATCGCGTCGCGCGGGGAAGATGTTGTAGAGGAATGTACGGAATTGTTTTAGTTTTTCTGTCGCTAACATCGTTTGTTCCTTATTTTATTTTTTCGAACAAACGTTGTTTACAACGTAAAATTTTTTTTCGGTTTCTATGTCAAGCAATTTTTAATTATTTTTATAAATTTATCCAAAGTCCAACTAACAGGACAAACCACCGAACCTTTACTCACCGTACTCGGATGGGGGCTTTTAAAAGGATTAATCGCGCTTGGAATTATATTAGCGTTGGGCCGATGGCTGTTCCGCCCTATTTTTAATTTAATCGCTATGACGCGAGCCCTTGAATTATTCACATTAACGGTTTTATTAATTGCGATTGCCGCTGCGGTGTTAACCAATGCACTCGGACTATCCTATGCTTTAGGCGCCTTCTTGGCCGGAATCATGTTAGCAGAAACAGAATTTCGGCATCAAATCGAAGTAGAAACGAGACCCTTTCGCGATGTACTCCTTGTACTTTTTTTTGTATCGGTGGGTATGTTATTAAATATTCCCACATGGGCTCATACTTGGTTATGGATAGTATTACTACTCATCGCCTTATTGATTGGAAAGGCAGTATTAATATTTATTTTGTCACGCGCTTGTCAAAATGACACACCCACAGCCATTCGTACAAGCTTGGTTTTAGCGCAAGGCGGTGAATTTGGTATCGTTATTCTATTTTTAGCGTTACAAACTCATTTAATATCACAAGAGTACGGACAAGTCATATTAAGCGCACTTTTATTGAGTATGATAATCTCTCCTTTTATTATTCAACATAATAAAAAAATTACTCAGCTCCTATTACCCAAACACTATCGTAAAGAACACGAAAAATCGAAAGTCGATATCACAGAAGCTCTCTCTAAACTTCAAAATCCCATTGTGATATTTGGTTATGGCCGAGTAGGCAGAAACGTTGCAAAAATACTCAGACAAGAGAAAATTGAGCATCTCATCGTTGACCATAATCCTAGTCACGTCCATCAAGCACGACTGAATGGTGACCCGGTTATCTACGGAGAAGCCACTTACCCAGGAATCATCAAAATTGTCGATTCAGAAAACGCCCGCGCAGTGGTTATCTGTCTAGATAATATGAACTTCACTATCAAGTGTCTTACCCACATCCGCAAAATCACACCCTCCCTACCCATTTTGGTACGCAGTCATGACGAAGCTGACGTTAAAAAGCTGCAATCGTTTGGGGCCACTATTGTGATCCCCGAGACCACTGAAAGTAGCCTAATCATGGCGTATCATTTACTCACTATCCTCGATATCCCTGACGACAACATCCAAGAATTGCTAAGCCAAATCAGCCAGCACAACGAATTGTTGTCGAAATTACTCAAATCCTGAGTTATATTTGCCTATCCTTACGTAGCAATACGCACTTTTTTATCAAAAAATTTAATTAATTTTGATAACTTATTGATTTATAATGATTTTTGCAATATACGTCGATTTGAGACTATAGGTAAAATTCAGTATAATACGTACTCAACGCATTGAAAATAGAGGGTTTAAATGTCGTCCAATTCTACTATCGATGAATACATCCGCAGACAAACGAAATACCAGGATCAAGTAAATCAGCTCTGCAAGCCGCTCCAGGAGCACTTCGGTATCGAGTACATCGACCATCTACACGTGACTACTGATCACCGTATCTATGGTCTCAGCAATAACCCACAGATTCCACACTCATACCTTGAATATGAAATACCTAAATATGACCCCTTTATTAACCGGGCAGATTCAAGCTCAATCCCCAAGATCTGTATGCCCCTAGCAACTATTAAAGAATATGGTAATAAAGATGAGCTCAAACTCGTTGAATGGGCGAGTGGCTTAAACGTCGGCCAGCCTATACTGTTCAAGCAGGACACCGAGGATGGGGGCTATGACATTTCGGTCTTTTTCAACCAAAGCAACAACCCTAATGCCATCAATACTTATTTAAACAACGTATCTACCATTCTAGACTTCATACAGTATTTTAGGCGCGAAACTTATCCATTGATGCAAAAGCTCGATGAATACGGGATCCCGCTTCCTGAAATCGTGGGAAAGGATTATTACAATGCGCCAAATATCTTTATATCGAATAAAGAAATTATTCGAACATGCTCATTGGGTGAGATGTTTGAATTAGGGTCTAGCAACCCAATACAGTTACTTTCTCAACGCGAAAAACAATGTGTGCTTCTGTACATTCAGAATAAAACGGCAAGAGAGATTTCGGCAAAACTCAATATATCTTATCGAACTGTCGAAAAACATATCGATAACGCAAAAGCGAAGTTAGGCTGCCGAACGAAACTCGCCCTCTACAAAAAATTTACCGGCCTAAACGAATTCATTCACATACAGCAGGTATAACCGTGACACTCTCAACAACGTACGATTACATCGAAAAAAAGGCTCAATACAACGAAAAAATTCGTAAGCTGTGCGAACCTTTGAAGCAACAATTAGGTATCGATCACTTTCATCACACGTTCATTACCCATGATCACCGCTATTTTGGTTTGAACAACAACACAGAGATGTCAAAATCTTATATTGATAACGAAGTGTATCGATGTGATCCCTTTGTTAATCGAGCTGATGCTTCGGGAATTCCTGATATTTGCATGCCTTTATTTATTATCTCACAACATGCGCAAGACGAGGAAGTGAAATTTGCCGAGTGGGCAAACCTCGCTGGGCTGAACCACCCTTTAATCATCAAGCGTGAAACCAACGACGGCTATGAGATTACATCCTTCTATAATAAGAGCAGTAGTCAATCGGTAATTAATATATATTTAAATAATTTACCGATGCTGATAAAGTTTATCGAGCACTTTAAAAACGAAACGGCTCAACTCACGAACGACCTACGCGATTTTAGCATTGACCTCAGCGAAGTTATTGGGGATGAGTATTTCAATGCATCTAACATGTTTTTATCAAGCAAACAGATTGTTAAACCTGCAACTCCGATTATACCCGTCAAAGAGGACAGCACTGAAATTACAGACTCACTGACAAGACGTGAAAAAGAATGTGTGATGCGCTATGTTCGCAACCAAACTGCAAAAAACATTGCAACGGGTCTTGGTATTTCGATACGTACCGTTGAAAAGCACATTGACAACGCACGACAAAAATTAGGCTGCAAATCCAAATTAGACTTGTTCAAGAAGTTAGTCGGTTTGAACGACTTCGTCTACATCGCCTAAGATGTAGAACTCTCGACTTGATCTGACAGTTGAGATTTATCGGACATATTTTCTGTCCGATAGATCGGATTCTAATTACTCCTCTACCAGTTGCGTGTCGTGATTACTGTGCGCCTTATTCAATTCATCTGCCGACACGCTTGGAATAGTTTTACATAGTTTATCTAATTCTTTTTCTTGTGCCAAATGCTTTGCATCAAGAAAAGTTTGCATGGGTGTTTTTCCATAACAACGCTCGCCGGAATGGGGCCTGACCTCATTATATGTTTTGATCCACGCATCAACGTCTTGTTGTAATTCTTCTAGGGAACGATATATTTTTTTTCGAAAAGCAACATCATAAAATTCTTGTTTAATCGTTTTATGAAAACGTTCACAAATACCATTGGTCTGCGGAGAACGTGCGCGTGTTTTCGAATGGTCAATGTCTTCAACTGCTAAATAAAGTTGATAGGCGTGGTTCTCAATTTTTCCACAATATTCCGTCCCGCGATCCGTGAGCATACGCAGCAATCGGATACCTTGCTCATTAAACCATGGCAATACACGTTCATTTAATAAATGAGCTGCCGTCATCGCTGTTTTCTCCGTGTATAACTTCGCAAAAGCGATTCTGCTATAGGTATCGACAAAAGTCTGCTCATAAATACGGCCAACGCCCTTCATCGTGCCAACATAATACGTATCCTGAGAACCTAAATAACCTGGGTGTTCTGTTTCAATCTCGCCGTGCGCTTCTTTTTCTCGTTTTGATTTTTCTAATGCTTGTCATTGTTCTTCCGTTAATAACATACCGTCTTGCGCCGATTTCGCTTCAAGCGCTTTTAGTCGCTTCTTAAAAGTCTCTAGATCATTACGTAGCCACACCGAACGAACTCCGCTGCTCGATACGATAATGCCTCGCGCCAGTAATTCATTGGCCGCACGTGCCTGACCTAACGCTGGGTTTTCAATAGCCAAAGCAATTACCGCTTCTTCTACATGTAACGGCACTCTATTTTTTTCATTCGGTTTCTTCTTACTCATATCATGGAGTGCTTCTTCGCCACCATTTTCATAAAGTGTTTTGAAACGGTAAAAACTGTCGCGTGAATAACCCATAACCTTACAGGCTTGTGAAACATTTCCCAATTGTTTAGACAGCTCTAGTAAACCTAATTTGGGTTTGATAATCTTTTCGGATACACTGGTCATAATGACACTCCTCGTGTTGGTTGTTTAAGGTTGGTCAATTAAATTTTACTCTAACTGACCAGGAGTGTCAGATCAAGTCTGAAGGTTTACAAATGACTAATCATCGGATTTAATAAAAATTAAATCCCAAACACCATGCCCCAAACGCTCACCGCGTTTTTCAAATTTCGTGGATGGTCTTACATTTTGATTTTTAACAAACTTCCCTTCGCCTGCAATGTTTTTGAAGCCTTTAGTAGCACTCATCACTGCCATCATCTGATGCGCATAATCTTCCCAATCGGTAGCCAAATGTATTTGCCCACCTATTTTCAACTTACAGGTTAACAACTCCACAAATGGGGGCTGAATGAGTCGACGCTTATGATGTCGCTTTTTGGGCCAAGGGTCGGGGAAAAAGATGTTGATCTCGGCGAGGCTGCCATCTTTTATAGATTGATTCAACACAGCAACGGCATCTTCTTGATAGGTGCGAATGTTGCTCACCTCTTCCTTTGCCATCATCGAAAGCAAGGCTCCAACACCGGGTGAGTGAACTTCGATCCCAATATAGTCCTTCTCAGGACTGGCTTTCGCCATGGCCAAGAGTGAATCGCCCATCCCAAATCCGATCTCAAGCACAACCTCGGATTTTTTCCCAAAAATATCATTGAAATCATTGGGTTCTTCTGATATCTTCAAGCCAAATCGAGGCCAATAACGGTCCAATCCCTGCTTTTGAGCGGGTGTCATTCGCCCCTGACGGCGGACAAAACTGCGAATTTGCCGTTTTTGTGGATTCTGAATTGGCATTTGGGTAGCATACCTGATCTGAACAATTTGAGGAACAACCATGCGTACAGCCATCAAGTTTATCAGTGGCATCATTATTCTGCTTGTCATACTCTTTATTATTACGATCATCGTGTTAACTAAGATCGTCAATCCAAATGAATATAGGCATCATATTGACAATTATGTGTTCCAAAAAACCGGTAGGCACCTTACGATTGGGAAAGTGGGCTGGTCTTTTGTGCCATGGTTGGGCGTGGACCTCAAAAACATTCAATTAACAAATTCAACTGGCTTCAAAGGGCCAAACTTAGCAAGTATCGGTGAAATTAAAGTTAAAGTCCGTTTCTGGCCTTTAATCACCGGCAAAGTACACTTTGGTAAAATAGTGGTAGATAATGCCACTATTAGCTTAATCACCAATGCAACTGGCCAACAAAATTGGTCAGACTGGAGTAAAGCTGCTACAACTAAACCGCAAGCGTCTAAAACTGTGGCGACGAAATCGAATTCGAATTCAAAAGTCTCAATTCCTCAAGTTCAAATTGCTGGCATTAGTATCACGCGATCTTTCGTTAATATAATTAATGAAAAAACAAAAACGAAAACGGCATTAACAAACTTTAACTTTACAACGGGTGGTATTGATAATACAAAAAATTTCCCGGCGCATGTCAGCTTTACTGAACAACAAAGCAACACAAAAACCGTAGTACTACTTTCAGCGAATGCAGTCGCAAACTTAGATACACAGCAACAGATCTATCAGCTACGACACGTGACTATCAATATTGAGCAAAGACGTTCTAACTTGCCGACATTACACTCTTCGCTGCTAGGTAAAATGGTTATCAATCTACCCAAACAGACATTAACGTTCTCACCCTTCACCGCACAAATCGCAAATATGAAGATGAATGGGCAGTTGCGAATTAATCATTTATTCCAAACACCGCAAATTATGGCAAATGTTTCGTCACGCGGAACCGAGTTACAGCCATTCATGAATGCGTTACTAGGTAAAAGTGCCTTGAAAGGAACACTTTCGTTTAATTCTGCAATCACAACTTCAGGTTCATCAAAAAAAGCCTTGATTGCTAACTTAAATGGTAAAGGTAACATGGCCATTGCTAATGGTGCGGTGACTGGATTTAACTTAAACGACTTATTAGCAGCGGGTGATGCGATTGTCCATCAACAGCCGGTTCCGCAGGGAAATGCTCCTAAACTCACACCGTTCTCGGATTTATCAGGCAGCTATGTTATTAAACGTGGTGTACTCACAAACAATGACCTGCGATTAATTGCAGGCCAAGCTGGCGCGCAAGGTGCTGGAGTCCTGAATCTTAATAACAACGCTATCAATTATGTGTTAACTGCTCAATATCAAACGAAATCTGGTTCTAAACCTTCGTTTGAATTGCCGATCAGAGTGCAAGGCTCGTTACCGCATCCGAGCATTCAGCCGGATTACAGCAGCATTGCAAAACAAGTCCTGACTAATGCCATTGAAAAGAAAATTAAAAATTATGCAGGCCAAGCAGGCGGCAAACTTAATCTGAATAAATTATTCAAAGGACTTTAATACGCTTCTATCATGACTGCCAATAAAAAGGACGTTACAACATTTACTAAGGATATTTTACGTTGGTTCGACCGGCACGGACGCCACGATCTGCCGTGGCAAAAAAACACAACGCCCTACCGCGTTTGGGTTTCTGAAATCATGTTGCAGCAAACCCAAGTGAGCACCGTTACTCCCTACTATCAACGCTTCATGAAAAGTTTTCCTAGCGTCAAAGCCTTGGCGTTAGCAAAACAAGATGACGTGCTCGCTCATTGGTCGGGGCTTGGTTATTACGCTCGCGCACGCAATTTGCACCGTGCGTCACAAATCATTCACCAAAAACATCACGGTCGCTTTCCCAACACCGTCGATGCACTCATCGAACTCCCTGGCATCGGGCGCTCGACTGCGGGTGCCATTCTTTCACTCGCGATGGAAATTCCCGCTACGATTTTAGATGGCAATGTAAAACGTGTTTTGGCGCGCTACCATGCTATTGAAGGTTGGCCAGGAAAAACTGATGTCTTAAAAAAACTCTGGGAGGTTGCAGAGCAATACACGCCACTGAAAAGATGCAATGATTACACGCAAGCCATGATGGACTTAGGCGCAATTATTTGCACGCGCACGCAACCTAAATGTTTACTGTGCCCGCTTGTAAAATGTTGCAAGGCGCATGCCATGAGTTGCGAAGAAGACTTCCCGGGAAAAAAACCAAAATCAGACTACCCCACAAAAGCAACGCGGTTTATATTACTGCTAGACTCAGCCAACCAACTTTTATTAGAAAAGCGACCACCGGTTGGCATTTGGGGCGGCTTGTGGAGCTTTCCCGAATGCCCCGTCGACACTCCTCTTGAAAAATGGTGTGATCAATACATTCAATGCGAGATACTTCGACAAGAAAATTTACCAATTTTATATCATAAATTCAGCCATTTTCAGCTTAAAATTCAACCTATACTTTTAAATATTCAGCCCAAAGCCCACCTCGTCATGGAATCCAACGAGCGAGTTTGGTACCACAAAAACGACTCACTGCCAGGCGGCATTGCAGCGCCGGTTTCTAAATTGCTAAGTCACTTTAAATTTTTGTCGGAATAGGCTAAGAATTAATTAATAGGACAAGGTGCAATGAACTGAAATTATGATCAATACCGGGATTTTTATTGGAAATACTGGACTGCCAGACTACAATACATCCTACAATGAGGTACCTAACATGACTCGTATGATTTATTGTGAAAAACTAGGCAAAGAGGCAGAAGGTTTAGAAGCCCCACCCTATCCCGGCGAAATAGGCCAACGAATTTACAAACACATCTCCAAACAAGCTTGGCTTGCTTGGCTAAACCACCAGACCATGTTGATCAACGAATATCGTTTGAGCCTGATCGACCCAAAATCGCGCCAATTTCTTGAGCAAGAAATGGAAAAATTTTTATTCGGCGGCGGCAGCGACAAACCCACGGGATACACACCACCAAAAGATGAATAGAGTCCTTGACTCCACTGCCTTCAAACGGTTTAATTGACGCTTCGCCGCACCAGACGAATGACGGCCAAAGCGGTGAAGCTAGAAACTTAATTGCTTCCGGCCAGATAGCTCAGGTGAGACGGAAACTGCCAGAGCATTGCTCTGGCCCGTCGAACGCCTGACAGGAAGTCAGGCCGTGTGCAGATAGAAAAATAGTGAAACTAGTACATGGACGTACGGAGAAAATTAATTAATTCCGGCCAGATAGCTCAGTCGGTAGAGCAGAGGACTGAAAATCCTCGTGTCCCCAGTTCGATTCTGGGTCTGGCCACCATTTTTGCCTGACGGGTCTCGTGACATATACGGAGAATTCGGTCATCTTTGCAAAGAAAATGTCAATATTTTACCCATATTGAATGTGCTTTCAATTTGTAGAACTCTCGACTTGATCTGACAGTTGAGATTTATCGGACATATTTTCTGTCCGATAGATCGGATTCTAATTACTCCTCTACCAGTTGCGTGTCGTGATTACTGTGCGCCTTATTCAATTCATCTGCCGACACGCTTGGAATAGTTTTACATAGTTTATCTAATTCTTTTTCTTGTGCCAAATGCTTTGCATCAAGAAAAGTTTGCATGGGTGTTTTTCCATAACAACGCTCGCCGGAATGGGGCCTGACCTCATTATATGTTTTGATCCACGCATCAACGTCTTGTTGTAATTCTTCTAGGGAACGATATATTTTTTTTCGAAAAGCAACATCATAAAATTCTTGTTTAATCGTTTTATGAAAACGTTCACAAATACCATTGGTCTGCGGAGAACGTGCGCGTGTTTTCGAATGGTCAATGTCTTCAACTGCTAAATAAAGTTGATAGGCGTGGTTCTCAATTTTTCCACAATATTCCGTCCCGCGATCCGTGAGCATACGCAGCAATCGGATACCTTGCTCATTAAACCATGGCAATACACGTTCATTTAATAAATGAGCTGCCGTCATCGCTGTTTTCTCCGTGTATAACTTCGCAAAAGCGATTCTGCTATAGGTATCGACAAAAGTCTGCTCATAAATACGGCCAACGCCCTTCATCGTGCCAACATAATACGTATCCTGAGATACCTAAATAACCTGGGTGTTCTGTTTCAATCTCGCCGTGCGCTTCTTTTTCTCGTTTTGATTTTTCTAATGCTTGTCATTGTTCTTCCGTTAATAACATACCGTCTTGCGCCGATTTCGCTTCAAGCGCTTTTAGTCGCTTCTTAAAAGTCTCTAGATCATTACGTAGCCACACCGAACGAACTCCGCTGCTCGATACGATAATGCCTCGCGCCAGTAATTCATTGGCCGCACGTGCCTGACCTAACGCTGGGTTTTCAATAGCCAAAGCAATTACCCCTTCTTCTACATGTAGCGGCACTCTATTTTTTTCATTCGGTTTCTTCTTACTCATATCATGGAGTGCTTCTTCGCCACCATTTTCATAAAGTGTTTTGAAACGGTAAAAACTGTCGCGTGAATAACCCATAACCTTACAGGCTTGTGAAACATTTCCCAATTGTTTAGACAGCTCTAGTAAACCTAATTTGGGTTTGATAATCTTTTCGGATACACTGGTCATAATGACACTCCTCGTGTTGGTTGTTTAAGGTTGGTCAATTAAATTTTACTCTAACTGACCAGGAGTGTCAGATCAAGTCTGAAGGTTTACACATCATGGATTACTAAAATATTTGTTTACAATTTTCTGATACGTCCCATTGGCTTTAATCTTAACCAGTGCCTTATTTAAAGCCTGTAATAACTTCACATTTCCTTTTTTCACAGCTATACCATCACCTTTGCCAAAATATTTCTGGTTGTTGATCGGCTTTCCTGCAATCGCATATTGACCGCTATTCTTTTTCAACCATTGCTGAATCAACGGTGAATCACCAACAACGGCATCGACTCTGCCTGATTGCAAATCCATCAGCGCATCTTGTTCGCTCGGATAATGATTGATAGTGATCTCATTGCCATACGTGTCTTGTAAATAGGTGTCAAACGTTGTGCCACCTTGAACGCCAATGGTTTTACCTTTCAAACCCACTTTTGATACGACAAGATGAGTCGATTTTGCTGCAACAAAACTTATGGAATTCTGGTAATACGAATGAGTAAAATCAACTTGCTTTTCTCTCGCTGCGGTAATGTTCATACCACCAAAAATCGCATCGAATTTACCTAACTTCAAACTCGGGATTAAACTTTCCCAAGGCTGATTGATGATGGTGCATTTTGCATGCATTTGTTGACAAAGCGCATGAACGATGTCTGCCCCGAACCCCTGCACTTGACCATTCGGGCCTACATAAACAAAGGGTGGATAGGTTGCTTCCGTTGCAAATTTAATTGTTTGATCCGTCTGTGCATTAATCTTGGGAATCATCATAAATCCCATTAAAAAAAGGCTCACAGTAATATACTTTTTCATTGCTTAACTCTCAGTTTGTATGAATGTTTGAAATGCTTGAGTTTGTGGCTCAAGAACTTTGCCTTGATGTAAAAAAATCGTTTTGTGCGCTAGTTCTTGTGCGAATTTCATTTCATGCGTTGCAATAACCACGGTCATTCCATTTTCTGCCAACATTTGTATGAGTTTTATCATTTTGCTGACCATCTTTGGATCCAATGCTGATGTTGGCTCATCAAACAACATGACTTCTGGATGCATCATTAATGCTCGTGCTATTGCAGCACGCTGTTGCTGTCCACCTGATAATTGTGAGGGATAATCATTTTTTTTATGATAAATTTCTACCTGTTGCAACAGTGCTTCGGCCTGTTCAATTGCCTCACGTTTTGGCATCTTTAAAACACGCATCGGCGCTTCAATTAGATTTTGTAAAATCGTCATGTGTGCCCACAAATGGTATTGCTGAAACACCATACCCACTTTTGCGCGCATTTTTTGCAACAACGATTGTGACAGCCGTGCTTTTTTCTCTGTAAAATCAAGCGTAGCATCACCCACCGTGATACTACCAGCATCGGGTAGTTCCAACACATTTAAACAGCGCAATAACGTACTCTTCCCTGCACCACTATCGCCTAACAACGCGACCACCTCGCCAGCTTGCACTTGAAACGAAATATTGTTCAGTATCTGATGTCCCTTGAACTGCTTTTCCAAATGGTGAACACTAATTTTATTCATATTTACCCAAATCAAACGATTAAATAATCATGTTTTTGAATAATACTACACTGGTCGGATTTTAGTCAAGTTTTTGACTATTTATTCACAAAATGGCATATTACTTGCATGTTCCATAACCGGGCTACACCATGACGAGCAAAGAAAATCTGCCAGAAGCTGTTAAGTCACTGATTAAAAAAGGGTTAGTAGGGACCCAAGAAGAAATCGTCGACATCCTAACACGCGAGGGTTATGACGTTAACCAGTCAAAAATCTCTCGCCTGTTACGGAAACTCTTAGCGGTCAAAATTAAAAATGACCGGGGAGAAACCATTTACACGCTCCCCAAAGAACCCATACCCCCCTCCACAAAAACACCCCTGACCCACCTTGTACTCGATATCGCTGCCAACGAAAATCTTGTGGTGATTCAAACGAGTCCTGGCTCTGCTTCCTTAATCGCAAGAATGCTGGATTATCATGAAACCAACACCAACATTCTCGCAACTATTGCGGGTGACAACACCATTTTTGTCGCGCCCAAATCGGCTAATCAGATTAAAAAAACATTAGAAGAAGTGAAGCGGCTGTTAGCAACTATTAGTTAGGATGAGGCTCAATAATATCAGCATTTCAATTGCACCAAACTCGCGAGCCAAGCAATTGAAATTCTTTTAAACCTACTTAGATACTGACAACTGTTCGAGATACTTTCCCAGCATATCCACTGAAATACCAATGCCACCACAAACAATCACTAACACAGAATCAACACTCTTTAATGCAGCAGCATTGTTATAAATAACCGCTAATGGCGCACCACAAGCAGGCTCAACTAAAACACGATGATTATCGAGAAAACGCAGACATGATTGCACGGCTTCTTTATCAGTAACAGTCAAGGGTGTAATCGTGTGCTTCTTTGTCCAGTCAAATAATTCATCCGTAACGCGCTTTGCCGCCAACGTTCCTGCAACCGTATTTATTTCAGATAATGTCACAACCTTATTCGCTTTCACCGATGCCATGAACGATGCCGCGCCTTCAGTTTCCACCGTAAACAATGGTACATCATCCCAACCGTATCGATGCAACCCTTGCAAAATACCACAGGCTAATCCACCACCACCCACAGCGACGAGAATGGCACCCGGTTTTTCACTTTGCTTTACAACTTCATCAATGATTGTAGAATGTCCGGCCCAAATGGTTGGATGATCAAACGGTGGCACAAACCCACCACTCACTTCCTTTACATACTGTTTTGCTGCCTCATTGGCTTCATCCAAAGTGTCACCTTTAATACTGACGTTTGCACCTTCGGATTTTATGGCATTGACATAAATTTCAGGTGTCTTCGTAGACATAAAAACAGTGACATCGACGCCTAATTTTTTACCTGCATAAGCTGTAGCGTAACCCGCATTACCGCCAGATGAAGAGACAAGATGTTTTTTTCCAGCAGCCACCAACGCTTGGCATAGCTTACCGATGCCGCGTATTTTAAAAGACCCTAACCGCTGATAGCATTCCATTTTTAATAGAACAGGTTTCCCAAGAATTTTACTTAACGGGAAAGATCTAATCACGGGTGTCCAATCGTGTAACGGCTTTGAGCTCATGCCCTAATTATAGCGCCGTTTTGTTTAGAATTCTGTTTGCGCTTGAAATCTACCGTTGTAAGGTATAACTCCAAGTGGAGGCATAGCAAACAAAGTCTCTAAAGTTTTTATGTTCTCTTTTTGACTAAGCATGGTTGAATCAAGATGGTTCACAATCCAGCCAGCAAGAGGCAATTGGCGTGACTTAATGTTTTCATACGTTAATAAAGCATGATTTAAGCAACCCAATCGCAACCCGACCACCAAAATAATAGACAGTCCAAACGCAGCCGCTAAATCTGCAAATGTTTCTTGATCATTAAGCGGCACTAACCAACCACCGGCACCCTCTATGAATACAACATCGTAGTCGCTACTTAACACCGCTCGGCAAGCACGCATCGTCTCACTCACGGTTAACTTCAACGGCGAAGCTGCCAAATGCGGCGCTAATGGCAACTCAAATGCAAACGGATTAACTTGCTCATACGCAAATTTCATTGACATTGCCTCCATCAATTGCAATGCATCTTGATTTTGAAGACCATTCGGTGTTTTTTCACTTCCAGAAGCAATGGGTTTTAAGGCCGCAGTTTTCATACTCCTTTCATTAAAATAATTCAATAACTCGACCATCGCATAGGTTTTCCCAACCGATGTATCTGTGCCCGTTACAAAATACCCTTTTTTCATTTCTTACACACCATAACAATCACCTCATAATGAAGGGGATTTTGATAATATTCATTAAGTTTTTTCATTTTATTCCTGCTCACTAAGTTTCTTGGTTTATTCAAACTAATATTTTTTGAGCCTATCTTTTTAAGGTGACGCATCAAATCAAACACATTTACATAATATTTTTCAATCATGAGCGTCTCTGAAGACAAAACTGTGAATCCACTCTGCAAACAAAGCATTTTAGCATATTCCAATGTTGGAAAATCATTTATATGAGTATGATTATCTATTTTAGACCAAGCATCTTTTAATGCCAGCATGGATTGAGATCCCAATATTGAAAAAATAAAGACACCGTTTGATTTTAAAATTCGATACTGTTCTTGTATCACTACTCTCAAAGAATTGCACCAATGCACTACCATATTAGAAATAACAATATCTATTGATTTATTTCTTACAGGCATACTTTCTGCATCTGCGCAAATTAATTTTTTACACTGTAGATACATTTTCGAGGTTAACAACATAGATTCCACAATATCTAAGGCCATCAATTCACAGTCAGGATAGCTTTTCTCAATAGAGCGCGATAGATAACCCGTGCCCACACCTAAATCTAAGATAGCCTTAGACTGCGGATAATGTAATTTTAATTTCTCTAACAAAAGGCTTCCGACTGTTTTTTGCCAATCAGCCGCTGCATCATAGTGGATAGTTGCCGCATCAAAACTAGCTCGTATCTGCCTTTTCTCAATTGACATCATAACAAAAATCTCGAATGATATTTGCACACAGCGTTGGATGAGTGAGAAAAAAACTGTGACCTAATTGAGGAAAGAGTTTAACCGTGGCGTTTTGCGTTAAATTTTCAACACACTTTGCTACCCCAGCGGGCACCAAAGCATCACTATCTCCGTATAAATACAATTGTGGGCATTGAATCTTAAATAACTTTTTTGTTAAGTCCACATTTTTCAAAATGCTTAAACTTTCTTGCAGCTTGTTACTATCCACGTTATTTTCGTTTATTGAATTTTGCAAAAATGCTATCGAATCACGATGCACTCGTGAATCAGAAAACTGCAATACGACAAATTTTTTGAGCGTATTCTTAGGGCTATTTTTTAACGACTCTTCAAACTGTTCAAACTCTTCCATTGCCATTCCTGGCCAATTACCACTAGCAATGAATTTTGGTGTACTTGCAATCGTAATTAATTTTCTTACACGCTCTGGGAAAGAAATTGCAATATTCATTGCAACAAGACCACCCAAAGACCAACCAAGAAAACTAGCGAATTTAGGTGAGTTTTTCAAAACATACTGAGTCATTAAACCCAAGTTGGACCCATGTAGATTTAAACACGTAACTTGAAAATGTGATGATAAATAGGGAATAAAATCTTCCCAAACCTTTTTTGAAAAACCCCAACCGTGTAATAAAACTAAATTTTTTTTAAGCTTGTATTGCATTCAACAAGTCTCGAATTTGATTTTTTGTGTGAGAGACATTCAGCGTAACCCGCAATAATGATTTCTTTTCGGGAACAGTGGGCGGGCGCATGGCATACAATAAATAACCTTTGTCTCTCAGATTGTGACTAACCGTCGTTGCTTGCTCTATATCTTTCATCAAAATCGCTTGAATGGGTGTATCAGAGCTCTTTAAATATAACCCAATTTTATTTGCCTCTATTTTAAAATAATGAATTAATTCATTCAGCTTTTCGCGTCGCCATTGTTCCTTCTTAACAAGCTCTAAACTCGCCATGGTTGCTGCTGCTAATGCAGGAGGTATCGCGGTTGTATAGATATAACTGCGTGCAAATTGAATTAACGATTCAATGAGATCATTGCTGCCGGCAACCATAGCACCATAAAGACCGAATGCTTTTCCCAAAGGACACACCAGAATCGGGACATTTTCTTGGGATAACTGCAATTGCTCCAATACACCTCCTCCATTCTTTCCAAGAACACCCATCCCATGTGCATCATCAATCATTAAAGTTGCATCATGCTGTTTGCAACATTTTGCCAACTCACTAACCGGTGCAACATCACCATACATACTAAACACACCATCACTGACCACTAATTTTTGCTGTGCAACAACAGATTCCATTTTTTTTATTAAGTTCTCGATATTATTATGCAAATAGCGCTGTAATTTCGCACGCGATAATCGCGCCGCATCTAATAAAGACGCATGATTATGACGATCTTGAAAAACAATATCACCCTTGTTTGTTACAGCATCGAGGGTCCCAAGATTAGCTAAATAACCACTTCCAAATAATAAAGCACGGTCTCGTCCTAAAAATTCTGCAAACAGGGTTTCACAATCCCGATGAATTGCAGTATACCCTGCCACTAATTTTGAAGCTCCACTCCCGATACCATATTGTTGCATACCTTTTTCCATAGCAGCTATTAATTGTGGGTGCTGGCTTAAGGCAAGGTAATCATTGCTACTAAAATTGATAAACTTTGATTCATGCGTCACTACATGGCGATATCGATATAGATTCCGTGATCGGAAGTCATCTAATCTTGCTGCTAATCGTTTGATGATCATATTGCCGTAGGGTTTACAGATTTTAGCCCTAGTTTTTTAAACAATTGTCTATCAACATCAGGATCTGAATTTTTTGTCGTTAATAGTTTTTCACCATAATGAATAGAGTTTGCACCCACTGCAAAGCATAACGCTTGCATTTCATGACTCATCGCACGGCGCCCTGCTGATAATCGTATTACTGATGTTGGCATTAAAATACGGGCTACTGCAATTGTGCGAACAAACTCAATGGGATCAAATTGTTCTTCATCACCCAACGGGGTACCGGCAACAGGAATTAATTGATTAATTGGAACACTCTGTGGATGAGTTGGTAACGTTGATAATTGCTGTAAAAAAGTAACTCTATCATCACGCGTCTCCCCCATGCCAACAATACCACCACAACATACCCTTATTTTTGAGCGACGGATTCTTGCTAACGTATCTAATCTGTCTTGATACTGACGCGTTGAAATAATTTTTTTATAATATTCTGGCGAAGTATCGAGATTATGGTTATAAAAATGAAGACCCGCTTCTTCAAGATCCGCGGCCTGGTCATCACTCAACATTCCAAGAGTCATACAACTTTCCAAACCTAATGCATTAACACCCTTTATAATTTCCTTTAGCTGGGGCATCACTTTTTTCGGGGGACTACGCCAAGCTGCTCCCATACAAAAACGTGAAGCACCATTCGCTTTGGCTTTTTTCGCGACTGCTAAAATTTCTTCGGTGTCTAATAAAGGCTCATCTTGTAAGCCTGTATTGTAATGTGCGCTTTGCGGACAATAGGCGCAGTCTTCTGGACATCGACCTGTTTTAAAATTCATTAATGTTGATATTTGAACTTGGTTTGGATCGAAGTTTTCTCGATGTAGCGTTTGTGCTTTATAAATTAAATCCGCAAACGGCAATTCATAAAATTGCATGATTTCTGTTTTTGTCCAGTCATGTCGAAGCATTATTTTTCCACGCTTGCAATTGAGTTTAAACATGATAGACTTTCACACACTATTGTCAACTTTAAATTTTAAAATTAGTTTACATATGCACAAAAATAAATCAAAATTGATCGTGCGTGATCTACAACACATCTGGCACCCATGTTCCCAAATGAAAGATTATGAACGATTTTTGCCCGTTGTCGTAAAATCTGCGCAAGGCAGCTACATCGAATTAGCCTCAGGTGAGCGATTAATCGATGCGACATCGAGCTGGTGGTGCAAAACATTGGGCCACGGGCACCCCAAATTGAAATCTGCATTATTATCACAAGCGGAACAATTCGAGCATGTCATTTTAGCCAATACCACCAATGAAACTATTGTGCAATTATCAGAGCGACTCGCTCATTTGACTCCGAATTTAAGTAAAGTGGTTTATGCCGCTGACGGTGCTTGTGCCATTGAAATGGCAATGAAAATGAGCCTGCATTCACGCAAAATTCTGAATCAACCGCAGCGTCATCAATTCATGGCTCTTGCCGGCGATTATCATGGTGAAACTTGCGGTGCATTAGCCGTGAGTGATTTAGGGTTATATCGCAAGCCCTATGAAGATATGCTCATCAAAGCGCATTTTTTACAGAACGTGCCTTATGTCAGTAACATTCATGACCCGTTGTGGGCAGATTGTTCATCATGTTGGCCTGTCATTGAAAAACAATTGGAACAACATGCAAGTGATTTAACAGCTATCGTTATCGAACCTATTGTTCAGGGCGCTAACGGTATGTTGATTTATAGTGCTGATTTTCTGCGACGATTACGCGAATGGACAAAATTTCATGCTATACACCTGATCGCCGATGAAATCATGACGGGGCTCGGCCGAACCGGGACGATGCTCGCGAGTGAACACGCCAATATAGAGCCTGACTTTTTGTGTTTAGGAAAAGGTCTAACAAGTGGATGGTTACCTCTAAGCGCCACAGTAACGTCGGATGATATTTACAATTTATTTTATGACGACTATGAATTAGGTAAATCATTTTTGCATTCCCATACCTATGCAGGAAACGCACTGGCCGCTGCCGTTGCCCTTGCATGCCTTAAGTGCATAGAGCACGATAAAATTTTACAACATGTTCAGGATATGTCTTCAGTCATGCTAAAGCTCATGCAAAAAACCGCTGAAGAAACCGGCCAGCTTGAACGCGTTCGTCACATTGGAGCAATGGTTGCAGCAGACTTGAAAGTAGAACACTCTCAAGAGCGTAAAGGTTTTGCAGTTTTCCAGAACGCCGTTAAGCGTGGCGCCCTATTGCGCCCGCTCGGTAATACGATCTATTGGATGCCGCCCTTGAATACATCATTTGAAACACTGGAAGCTCTGCAAGTGATTACTACGGAATCTATTCAAGCCGTTTAAATCTAATATCGCGATCAAACGACGTTGAGAGCTTACAACACGATTAAGTAATGTGCTCCCTAACACGCGCAAGGTCTTCTTCTGTATCCACACCCAATTGCAAGTTGGATTTTGCAACTGCCATGTGAATACGACCCCCTTGCCACAAAATTCGCAACTGTTCTAATCCTTCAAGCTCTTCGGCAGGACAAGGACCCCACTCTAAGTATTCTTGTACGAATCCGACACGATACGCATACAAACCAACATGCCGAAAATGACTGCCATTTAACTTTATATTTTGCTGATCAGAAAAAGTATCTCTGCCATAAGGAATCGGAGCGCGACTGAAATACATCGCATAGTTACGTCGGTTTAAGACAACTTTAGTAACGCTTGGGCTAAACAACTCGTAAGTCTCTTTAATAGGCACACAAATGCTCGACACTTTAACGTTATCATGCTCTTCTAAATCTTCTGCAACTTGGCGAATAATTTCGGGTGGAATTAACGGCTCATCGCCTTGCAAACACACCACAATTTCATCATCTTCTAAACCTAACGCAACAACAGCTTCAGCCAAACGCTCCGTTCCGGATTTATGATCTGCCGAAGTCATGCACACATGCGCACCAAAAGATTCTGCTACTTCAGCAATACGTTTGTCATCGGTTGCAATAATAACTTCTTCAGCACCGCTGTTCAGCGCACGTTCATAAACATGCTGAACCATGGGTTTTCCACCAATATCAGCTAATGCTTTACCTGGTAATCTTGTTGAATCATATCGAACTGGTATAACAACATGGAATTCCATCATCAAACCTCATCACCCTTTAAGTGACGCGCTTCGTCGGCCAACATAACAGGAATATTTTCACGAATGGGATAGGCCAATTTATCGAAGCGACAAATTAATTCATTTTCTTCTTCAGAAACCGTTAATTTACCCTTACAAACAGGGCAAGCTAGAATTTCTAACAATCTTTGATCCATACTCCACCTTATCTCAACGCCTTTCTGTGATTAATTTATCACTATTGGAACAAGAATCAAGTGAAAAAAGCCGAATGCGAATCAAACTTTGATCGGGACGGCAGGATTTGAAGCTGCGACCCCTTGCACCCCATGAAAAATAAATAACTTATTTTTCATATAGTTATATCACATATTTGCTCTTCTGCCCTGCCAGGGTGCAATTAGGGTGCATTATCCACGCTAAGTTGTCAATAATAAAGCTACACTTGAAAAGGCAACTTTCCTCAAAACCAATATCGTATAACCTCGCTTGCCTGTATTCCAAGTTCATTACCATATAGTTTGAGTTAGGTATTTCCTGAAAACCCAGTTTGGTATAGTAATTAACCTGATCTTGCGACTGACTATCAAAATAAATCGAAATATGATTCGGGATTGTCATAAGCCGTTGCCAAAGTATAAGAAGTTTCTTCTATGCAACCATAAGAAATGATATTTCCATATCACATATTTACTCTTCTGCCCTGCCAGGGTGCAATTAGGTGACCTTCCCCCTAAACTAGTACCAGGACACCGATGAGATATTCATGTTAAGCAGCCTGTTTCGCAAATTCAATAGGCGGCATATAATTTAATGAACTGTGTGGTCTTTTAGTTGTAAACCTTCAGACTTGATCTGACACTCCTGGTCAGTTAGAGTAAAATTTAATTGACCAACCTTAAACAACCAACACGAGGAGTGTCATTATGACCAGTGTATCCGAAAAGATTATCAAACCCAAATTAGGTTTACTAGAGCTGTCTAAACAATTGGGAAATGTTTCACAAGCCTGCAAGGTTATGGGTTATTCACGCGACAGTTTTTACCGTTTCAAAACACTTTATGAAAATGGTGGCGAAGAAGCACTCCATGATATGAGTAAGAAGAAACCGAATGAAAAAAATAGAGTGCCGCTACATGTAGAAGAAGGGGTAATTGCTTTGGCTATTGAAAACCCAGCGTTAGGTCAGGCACGTGCGGCCAATGAATTACTGGCGCGAGGCATTATCGTATCGAGCAGCGGAGTTCGTTCGGTGTGGCTACGTAATGATCTAGAGACTTTTAAGAAGCGACTAAAAGCGCTTGAAGCGAAATCGGCGCAAGACGGTATGTTATTAACGGAAGAACAATGACAAGCATTAGAAAAATCAAAACGAGAAAAAGAAGCGCACGGCGAGATTGAAACAGAACACCCAGGTTATTTAGGTTCTCAGGATACGTATTATGTTGGCACGATGAAGGGCGTTGGCCGTATTTATGAGCAGACTTTTGTCGATACCTATAGCAGAATCGCTTTTGCGAAGTTATACACGGAGAAAACAGCGATGACGGCAGCTCATTTATTAAATGAACGTGTATTGCCATGGTTTAATGAGCAAGGTATCCGATTGCTGCGTATGCTCACGGATCGCGGGACGGAATATTGTGGAAAAATTGAGAACCACGCCTATCAACTTTATTTAGCAGTTGAAGACATTGACCATTCGAAAACACGCGCACGTTCTCCGCAGACCAATGGTATTTGTGAACGTTTTCATAAAACGATTAAACAAGAATTTTATGATGTTGCTTTTCGAAAAAAAATATATCGTTCCCTAGAAGAATTACAACAAGACGTTGATGCGTGGATCAAAACATATAATGAGGTCAGGCCCCATTCCGGCGAGCGTTGTTATGGAAAAACACCCATGCAAACTTTTCTTGATGCAAAGCATTTGGCACAAGAAAAAGAATTAGATAAACTATGTAAAACTATTCCAAGCGTGTCGGCAGATGAATTGAATAAGGCGCACAGTAATCACGACACGCAACTGGTAGAGGAGTAATTAGAATCCGATCTATCGGACAGAAAATATGTCCGATAAATCTCAACTGGGACTGTTTATTAGTTTGTGTAAATCGCGTCAGTCAGAATTATGAATCAGCCATTGTGTTAACTGATTTTTTAATTTTATCAAAAACTACATTGCGTTCAAATTAATTTCCTCTCTTATGAATTTTAAGTTTTATACAAAATCCGCCAGGCGATCTTCAAACATAAGGGCAAAACGATTCATGGCGGCACCCCAGTCTCGAATCGGCATGGTCCATTTTTTGGCTATATTTTTTAACCCTAAATAGAGTTGTTTTAAAGCGGCATCGTCCGACGGAAAAACTCGTTTATTTTTAATAACTTTTCGGATACTCATGTTCAGTGATTCAATAGCGTTAGTGGTATAAATCACCCTCCGAATTTCTGCCGGATAAGCAAAAAATGGCACAATGCGCTCCCAATGAGTCAACCAACTTTTGGCAATCGAGGGAAATTCAGCATCCCATTTCTCAGAGAAACTCGTCAGCGCCAATTCTGCTTCTTCAACCGTACTGGCCGAATAAATAGCTTTTAAGTCAGCGGCCACTTCTTTTTTCTTTTTCCAACCCACATAGCGCAATGAATTCCGCACCATGTGTACAATGCAAAGCTGTACTTGAGTGTTAGGATACACAGCGCCAATCGCATCAGGAAAGCCCGTTAGCCCGTCAACGCAACAAATCAGGATATCTTCTAGGCCTCGATTTTTTAACTCCGTTAATACATTCAACCAGAATTTAGCGCCCTCATTTTGGCTAATCCAAATACCTAGCAATTCTTTTTGCCCATCGATATTAATTCCTAAAGCCAAATACAATGCCTTATTGATAACCTTTTTATCTTGCTGCACTTTAATCACTAAAGCGTCCAAATACACAATCGGATACACCTTGTCCAACGGACGACTTTGCCAAGCCTTCACTTCTTCAATCACTTCGTTGGTTACTGTAGAAATGAGACTCGAACAAATAGTTGTGCCATACAAATCTTTCAACTGATCTTGAATATCACGGGTAGTCATACCCCGTGCATAAAGACTCATAATTTTGTCATCCAAATCATCAAAGCGGGTTTGATGTTTTGGAATCAATTGCGGTACAAACTCATTGTTACGATCACGAGGAACCTCAATGGTCATCTCGCCATCTGTTGTTTTGATCGTTTTTTGGCTGTGCCCATTGCGGGAATTACCACTATTGTGGCCAGACACTTCGTGTTTTGCATAACCCAGCGCGTCCGTCAGCTCCCCTTCCAGAATACGCTCCGTCAGTGCCTTTTTTAACTCCTTTAACAAACCAGTATCACCGAAAATATCAGATGCGGTCTTGGTATGTTTGAGAAAATATTCCACAACCTGTGGATCTAATTTATTGGTTTTCATTGCCATAGTCAAAGACTCCGTATAATTTTAACGACCTTTCCCTGACTATCGCATTTACACAATCTTATTTACAGACCCAGATAAACAAACATGGGACCAAGCCTGCAATTTATATTTGCTTTCATGACTATTATCATTGCTCTCTTTCTACGATCTATTATTAAAAAATTTCTTATCCCCTACCCATTACTACTAATTTGTAGAACTCTCGACTTGATCTGACAGTTGAGATTTATCGGACATATTTTCTGTCCGATAGATCGGATTCTAATTACTCCTCTACCAGTTGCGTGTCGTGATTACTGTGCGCCTTATTCAATTCATCTGCCGACACGCTTGGAATAGTTTTACATAGTTTATCTAATTCTTTTTCTTGTGCCAAATGCTTTGCATCAAGAAAAGTTTGCATGGGTGTTTTTCCATAACAACGCTCGCCGGAATGGGGCCTGACCTCATTATATGTTTTGATCCACGCATCAACGTCTTGTTGTAATTCTTCTAGGGAACGATATATTTTTTTTCGAAAAGCAACATCATAAAATTCTTGTTTAATCGTTTTATGAAAACGTTCACAAATACCATTGGTCTGCGGAGAACGTGCGCGTGTTTTCGAATGGTCAATGTCTTCAACTGCTAAATAAAGTTGATAGGCGTGGTTCTCAATTTTTCCACAATATTCCGTCCCGCGATCCGTGAGCATACGCAGCAATCGGATACCTTGCTCATTAAACCATGGCAATACACGTTCATTTAATAAATGAGCTGCCGTCATCGCTGTTTTCTCCGTGTATAACTTCGCAAAAGCGATTCTGCTATAGGTATCGACAAAAGTCTGCTCATAAATACGGCCAACGCCCTTCATCGTGCCAACATAATACGTATCCTGAGAACCTAAATAACCTGGGTGTTCTGTTTCAATCTCGCCGTGCGCTTCTTTTTCTCGTTTTGATTTTTCTAATGCTTGTCATTGTTCTTCCGTTAATAACATACCGTCTTGCGCCGATTTCGCTTCAAGCGCTTTTAGTCGCTTCTTAAAAGTCTCTAGATCATTACGTAGCCACACCGAACGAACTCCGCTGCTCGATACGATAATGCCTCGCGCCAGTAATTCATTGGCCGCACGTGCCTGACCTAACGCTGGGTTTTCAATAGCCAAAGCAATTACCCCTTCTTCTACATGTAGCGGCACTCTATTTTTTTCATTCGGTTTCTTCTTACTCATATCATGGAGTGCTTCTTCGCCACCATTTTCATAAAGTGTTTTGAAACGGTAAAAACTGTCGCGTGAATAACCCATAACCTTACAGGCTTGTGAAACATTTCCCAATTGTTTAGACAGCTCTAGTAAACCTAATTTGGGTTTGATAATCTTTTCGGATACACTGGTCATAATGACACTCCTCGTGTTGGTTGTTTAAGGTTGGTCAATTAAATTTTACTCTAACTGACCAGGAGTGTCAGATCAAGTCTGAAGGTTTACACATGAATATCTCATCGGTGTCCTGGTACTAGTTTAGGGGGAAGGTCAACAGATTTCATCGCCCATCATAAAGCGCAATCACCTGTGTTTCTAAAAATTCCCGAAGAATTTGTTATTTATTTGAAAAGCACACGCACATCACAGAATGATCCGTCTTATTTGTTTGAGCTAGCACATTACGAATGGGTGGAACATGCATTGGATATCGCCAATGAAAAAATTGATTTTAAAAAAATAAACACTAAAGGCGACCTGTTGAGCGGCATACCCGTCATCTCACCATTAGCGCAATTGCTCTCTTATCGGTATCCCGTTCATGAAATCAACGTCAATAATATTCCAAATGCGCCCAGTATAGCGCCACATTATCTCATTGCTTATCGCAATACAGCCGATGATGTCGGTTTTCTGCAAGTAAATCTCATGACCGCACGATTAGTAGAATTACTCGATCAATGTAAAGGATTAACTGGAAAACAAGCGCTAATTCAAATCAGCGCTGAAATTAATCATCCCGACCCCACTCAAATAATAAAAGCAGGATTAAAAACGCTTCAAACGCTACAAAAAAATGATATCCTATTGGGAACAAAAAAAATTAGCGTGACTACGTGCACGCCTTTTGTGTCATCCACAGCAGTTACAAATTAGCTAAGTATTATTTTGGCCATAAATTTTCACCAACAACCGTTTTAACTCGTCCTCTTTTACTTTCTGCGCTGCTTTTAACGGTTTCAAAACACTCACCGACACATCTGTTTTAACATTAGCGACTGGAATACTATAAGTTTGATTTAAATACAAAGGCACCAATAATCCTTGTTCGGGTTCAACGTGATTATTCTTTAATCCATTTACCAATCGCAATAATCCTGCACTGGTATGATAAATTTTTGCGATTTTGGTTAGTGTCTCACCGGTACGAACCTCGTGATACTGCCAACTGATATGTGATTTACCCGCCAGGTTCCCTAAATTACGCTTGAAAGTTTCACTTTTATCGCTGGGAATTAATAATGCATATATTCCATTAGGATTCGTTGCCCATCGACGCATGCCTGGATTTAATCGACGAATCACATCGGCTGGAACACCCGCTAAGCGCCCTGCTTCAATTAAGTCAATTTGTGAGTTCATATTCACTGCTGAAAAATGTGGGTGATTGGGAATGTAAGGCAGTTTCACATGATAGTAAACCGCGTATCTAATAATAGCGGCCAAGGCTAATAACTTTGGTACATACAGTTGTGTTTCGTGGGGCAGCGGTAAATCCCAAAAATAAACGCCGCGTCTCATGCGCTGATTTTCTTCCATCGCCGCTCGTACCGCACCAATACCGGCATCGTAAGCAGCGGCCGCCAGCAACCAATTATGCAAAGTACCGTGCAAACTACCCAAATAATTTAACGATGCCTGTGTTGAAACGACCGTATCACGCCGCGCATCATACCACCAGTTTATATCTAAACCTAAACTCGATGCTGTACCTGGCATTATCTGCCAAATACCCGTTGCACCCGCTGGAGAATACGCAAATGGATCATAACCACTCTCAACCATCGGCAGTAAAGCAAATTCAGCCGGCATGTCTCTCGCTTGCGTTTGCTGATAGACATAATAAATATAAGGAACGGCATTACGTAACATATACTCCAAATACTTCTTATTGCTTAAATATCCAATGATTTCGTGACGAACCTCTGGTCGATCATAATATTGTGTCAGCCTGAAATGCTCTGATAGAATCGGCCACAGATTTACGGATGTAGGTATGGGTTGTGAGTGTTTATACATGCCCAGTGATGCATTAATCGCGGCGGCTTCTTGTTTGGCCTGGGACACCTGCTTGTGATTTCCGAGCGCAACTGCGGTATCCACAACGTTACCCAGTAGTAATGCCACCATGCCTAGTGCCACAATTTTGCTTATCTTTATAAATCGCATCAATCACATGCTTCGAGAAGCTATCTCTATAACCAACTGATTTTTAATATTTTCTATAGAAGAGGTGCCCGCTAGTTGTATTCAGCTTGCACCTCTTCTATGATCTGATCCATACTTTACACCACAAACCTTAAGAGAAGATTAAGAACGCAACTGGAAATTGTCTTTAAGCTTAAAACATTCTATCGATTTCAATTGCTTACCAATACGAGAGGAGAACAGCATGACAGACCCCATCAAACACATCTGGGCCAGCATCACCCCCATCATCGGGATGATCATTTTCGTCATGCTCTTCATCTTTGGGCTGTTCGTCTTCTCTTATTTACTCATCATCGGCGCTATTGTCGGCCTCGGATTATTCATTTATGCCTTTATTCGTTCTAAATTATCAGGCCGTGCGAAGACGCAGCAACATCATTCGAAAGGCAGAATCATCGATCACGAATCGACACAAGACGAAAAAAATTTTCCGCATGATAAAAAATCGGACTCAGATTAAAACAACGAAACCTGCTTTATCTCAATAACTCGAGTGCTGGCTTATAGTCTTTATTTAGGTCTGTCGCAACTGCTTGATAGGTAACATGCCCTTCACAAATATTTAATCCATCCAATAAATGCGCATCATCAAGCATTGCTTTTTTGTAACCTTTATCAGCTAACGCGATCGTAAATGGCAAGGTTGCGTTATTTAATGCTAACGTCGACGTCCTAGCAACTGCACCTGGCATGTTAGTCACGCAATAATGAACAACACCATCCAGCACAAACGTTGGATCTTTGTGTGTAGTCGGACGACTGGTTTCAAAACAACCACCTTGATCAATCGCGACATCCACAACCACAGAGCCTGGTCGCATGCGTTTGATCATATCGTGCGTCACTAACTTCGGCGCCGCCTTTCCTGGCACCAACACGGCACCAACAACTAAATCGGCTTCCATCACATATTGTTCAATTGCCGCTTCTGTTGAAAACGCTGTGTTTAAACGACCCCCAAATTGAAAATCTAACTCTTGTAAACGGCGCAGCGACTGATCAAGCACTGTCACTTCCGCTTCTTTACCCATGGCCATGCGAACAGCATTAGTACCTACCACACCACCACCAATGACAGCAACTTTCCCAGAATAAACACCGGGAACGCCACCTAATAAAATGCCACAACCACCTGCAGATTTTTCTAAACAATGCGCACCCGCTTGAATCGACAAACGACCCGCAACTTGGCTCATTGGAGTTAATAAAGGTAATCCGCCGTTTGGTGATGTAACCGTTTCATAAGCTATTGCAACACAACCAGATTGAATCAATGCTTCGGCCTGTTTAGGATCGGGAGCAAGATGCAAATAAGTAAATAAAATTTGCCCGGGGCGAATCATGTGGTATTCGCTAGATTGCGGCTCTTTCACTTTTACAATCATGTCCGCACACGCATAAATATCTTCAGCGCTTTCAAAAATGCGAGCACCCGCAGCAATATAAGCATCATCTGAAAAATTAATAGCTTCAGCCGCATTGTGTTGCACAATCACTTCGTGTCCATGCGCAACCAACTCTCTGACGCTATAAGGCGTCAAACCCACACGATACTCTTCTACTTTAACTTCTTTTGGCACACCAATTAGCATAATAATTACTCCGAAAAATTAATATCATTGAGCGCAGCTTCCCATTGGGGTAATACTTCTTGTAAATCAGCCACGAGCCCATAATCCGCAATTTGAAATATTGGGGCATCGGGGTCTTTATTGATAGCCACAATGATTTTGCTGTCTTTCATTCCTGCAAGATGTTGGATTGCTCCTGATATTCCCACAGCAAAATACACTTTTGGCGCAACTACCTGACCCGTTTGTCCCACCTGTAAATCATTTGGCGCCATACCGGAATCTACCGCAGCACGCGATGCACCGATAGCCGCCCCCATTTGATCGGCAATTTTCACTAACCGCTCAAAATTCTCTTTAGTTTGTAACCCACGTCCACCTGATACCACAATATCGGCTGACGTAAGTTCTGGACGATCACTTCCATGCAATTCTTCGCTGATAAATGTCGATACATTATTCTCAGCGATAAAATCAATCGTTGTTAATTTCGCTTGAGTCGATCCTACTGTTGCTGGCTCAAACGCCGTACTTCTCACAGTCACCACTTGCACAGGATCGCTCGATTTTACCGTTGCAATTGCATTACCCGCATAAATAGGGCGCCGATAAGTTTGGCGATCAACTACCTCGATAATATCACTCACCTGGGCAACATCGAGCAAAGCGGCCACACGGGGCAAAATATTTTTACCAAATGTCGTTGCAGATGCAAAAACATGCGTTACATCTTTGGCGCAGTGCACAATAAGCGGCGCGAAACTTTCTGCTAATGGGTGCTGATAAGCTTCATGGTCTGCCAACAAAACCTCAATACCAGCAATAGCGCGCAACGACTGCACCACCGATTCGCACTGATAGCCGGCAACAAGCACCTTAACATCTCCCTCAATTTTTAGCGCAGCGGCGATTGTGCTCAGTGTCGAGGGTTTCAGTTGTTTTTGATCGTGTTCTGCTACAACAAGAATTGTCATGCCAGCACCTTATCTTTTTCTTTCAATAATTTCAATAATTCATTGATATTTCTTACCTTTATACCCATTGAACGCCCCGGAGGAGCGACAACATCAAGCGTTTCGAGGTGCCCTTTCAACGTAACGCCGAGCGACTCCAGAGAGACAATATCCAGAGGCTTGGCTTTCGCCTTCATAATATTAGGTAGGCTAATATAACGGGGTTCGTTCAAACGCAGATCAGTCGTAATGACCGCGGGCAGCTTGATAGATAGGGTTTCCAAACCACCGTCGACCTCGCGGGTAACTCGTGCTGAGCCATTCTCAATTTCAAGTTTAGAGGCAAAGGTCCCCTGCGCCCAATTTAGCAGCCCCGCCAACATTTGCCCTGTCTGATTGCAATCATTATCAATCGCTTGTTTTCCTAAAATAACTAATCCGGGGTTTTCTTTCTCAACTAATGCTTTCAATAGCTTTGCGACATGCAGAGGTTCCAAAGGTTGGTCTGTTTTGACTAAAATTGCACGATCGGCACCCATGGCCAAGGCAATGCGCAATGTTTCTTGGCAAGCATCGCCTCCCATAGAAATCACTGTAATTTCTGTTGCTATCCCCTTTTCTTTTAAACGAATAGCCTCCTCAACCGCGATCTCATCGAAAGGGTTCATCGACATTTTAACGTTACTGGTTTCAACGCCAGAACCATCCGGCTTCACCCGCACCTTGACGTTAAAATCAACAACTCGTTTAACAGGTACCAAAACCTTCAACACAATCTCCCAAACAACAACGCAATTAATCCGAGGGGCGGCCCGCAGCGACAGGACCCAGAGGATTAATCAACACCAACCCCAGGCATCTTGACGTCAAAACCACGAGAGGTCAATATGTTGATTGTTAACCGCCAAGGGATTTCAACATGCAACGGGAATCAATGTCATTTGACGTTGTCATCGTCGGCGCTGGCCCCGCGGGTTTAAGCGCTGCTATTCGCCTCGCGCAACTCAATCAAGAAAAAGGCTCTGCATTATCGGTCTGCGTTTTAGAAAAAGGTGCGACTGTCGGCGCACACATCTTATCCGGTGCGGTACTCGAACCTCGCGCGTTGAATGAATTACTCCCCGACTGGAAAGAACGCGAAGCGCCACTAAATGTACCTGCCACTCACGATGAGTTTATTTATCTCAACGCAAATAGCGCCCACCGTTTACCAACACCCATAACGATGAAAAACAAAGGCAACTACATCATTAGCTTGGGACGATTTTCTCAATGGTTAGCTGAACAAGCAGAACGCTTAGGAGTCAGTATTTTTCCTGGGTTTGTAGCAAGTAAAATTTTATATGACGGCGATAAAGTCATCGGCGTGCAAACAGGTGATATGGGTTTAGATAAAGATGGCAAACCCGGCGATCGTTTTCAGCCTGGCATCGATTTATTCGCAAAACAAACGCTGTTTGCAGAAGGTTGTCGCGGTTCGTTAAGCGAACAATTAATCCATAAATTTAACCTGCGCGCAAATTGTGACACACAAACTTATGGCATTGGTATCAAAGAGTTATGGAAAGTTAATCCTGCAAAACATGAACTCGGTAAAGTCGTCCACACCGTCGGCTGGCCACTCGATCACAGCACCTACGGCGGCTCTTTTATCTATCACTATGAAAATAATTTAATCGCACTCGGACTTGTAGTTGGCCTCGATTATCAAAACCCTTACCTCGACCCCTTCAAAGAACTACAACGATTTAAAACCCACCCCCACATAAAACCCTTATTCGAAGGCGGAGAATGTATTGGCTATGGCTCACGCGCATTAAACGAAGGTGGCTTACAATCGATCCCTAAACTTACCTTTCCGGGCGGCATGCTCATCGGCTGCTCGGCAGGGTTTTTAAACGTCGCCAAAATCAAAGGTACTCACACGGCAATGAAATCTGGCATGCTTGCCGCTGAGGTCATTGCAAATGCGACACAGCTAGACACAGCGCTTTTTGATTTTGAATCACAAGTCAAAAAATCATGGATACACAAAGAATTAAAAAAAGTTCGTAATGTAAGACCTGCATTTCACAAAGGACTTTTCCCAGGCTTAATGTATGCGGCACTCGACCAATATGTCTTTCAAGGTCGCGCACCCTGGACGTTTCATTACAAAAAACCAGACAACTTATCACTCAAACTCGCTAAAAATTCCACCAAAATAAATTATCCCAAACCCGATGGTAAAATTACGTTTGATAAATTAACGCAAGTTTTCTTAACCGCCACCAAACACCGAGAAGGTGAACCTTGTCATTTATTGCTAAAAAATCCCAATGTCCCAATTACGATTAATTTAGCAAAATACGATGCACCAGAACAACGTTACTGCCCTGCCGCTGTTTATGAAATCATCAGCAAAAAGGGCAAACCCCAACTACAAATCAACGCAGCCAACTGCATCCACTGCAAAACCTGCGACATCAAAGACCCTACACAAAACATTGTTTGGACTACCCCCGAAGGCGGCGATGGGCCCAATTATTCGAATATGTAAACGATAATCAAACAGTCCTACTTCAAATGCATACGCCCGTGTTCGTACTCACACGATGAACAACTATTTTTTAAAAATTAAATTTTAAATTTAAGAATTAATTAATACAAGCGTGTCGCGATGCTCGTGATAGATTATTGCCATCCCTGTCAATAATCGACTCGCAATACGCGACAACTTAAATAGCCGCGGACGTCCTCGTCGCCCGCGCTCCGCGACCTCACGGCTCGACTACGCACGGGCTCTCAAATGACTTGACGGCTCGTAAAGATTTTTTGCAGTCGCTTACGCTCGGCAAAAAATCCGAGCCTACCGCGGAATACGCGCCTTCGCTTCGCTCTCCATGGCGCGCATCGATAGCTTGTTAGTATCTCATGATTGAATTTGAGTAGTAACTACACACCCGACTCTACTTCGAAGCATCAGTTGCGAGGAAATTTACTGCTTGTCATTCCGAACAATGCCGAGACTCTCAAGTATGCAGCACTCTGCTGTAGTCACGAGATCCTTCCCTCATACCACAACCCCTTACTTTATGGTAAGGGGTTGTTCAAATTTTAACATTTTGCATGCTCAGCGTGTTTAATTTTTTCTTAAGCTTCTTATGCTAGTATCGTTCATCGATTAGGATTTTCTCGTTACGGATGATAAATATTTAATAACTTATTGTCTGGAGAGGGAAAATGAATCTCAAAAAAATATTACCGCTCACTCTCGCTGCTTGCACACTAACCCCTATTTTTACGAATGCTTACGCTGATGGATGGCCAGTTTATGCACCTAATGGCTTCTATGTTGTGGGTGAAGCTGGTTTGGGTTATGTGACTAATAATAAACTGAAAAACTTATCTTCAGTATCATCAGATGGCGTAATTTATGCTAGACCAAACCAAAAAATGTCGGGTGTTTTCACTCAACATTTGGCTGTCGGCGATTATTTAATCAATCCAGATTCAATCACGGCAGTAGGCTTTGAGCTTGGTTTTACTAACTTCAGCAAAGTAAAATCCAGTGTTGCCACTTCCCTCAACGGTGTTAACACAACCGGCACGCAAGAAACAACTGCTTGGTCTGCAACATTAGAAAGCATTGCGAGCTTTAATATCATTGGTAACAGTGTGGCGTTATTCGGAAAACTGGGTTTGGGTTACGCCAACATCAAACGTAGTCTTGCGCTCACAGACAAAACTCCAATCACTGCCGACAAACAAAATAACTCAAGCGTTGGTATTGCGGGGGGGCTTGGCCTGCGGTTCGCCCTTACCCAAAACATTGCGCTTCGTTTGGAAACTGATGGCTTTACCGACGGGGGCCACGCTAATTATGTAGCTGGACTCGCTGGCGTTGAGTTTGATTTTTAGAAGCATCTGATGGGAAAAGAATTTCAATTGTGACATAGTGATTGGGGTTACTGTTTTACGGGCGTAAGTACCATCGCGATACGTCAGCCATTGAAATTCATTTAAACTACTGTATTTTCATGCCAGTCCTTTTGTTCTAAACTAAACGCATGGAATATCAAGATTACTATAAAATGCTCGGCGTCTCTCGCGATGCCACACCAGAAGAAATTAAAAAAAGTTATCGTCGCTTGGCGCGCAAATATCATCCCGATGTCAGCGAAGAAAAAGATGCTGAAGAAAAATTCAAACAAGTTAAAGAAGCTTATGAGGTTTTAAAAGATCCCGAAAAGCGTAAAGCCTATGATCAAATGGGCGCCAACTGGAAGCAAGGCCAAGGTTTCCAACCCCCACCCGGTTGGGAATTTCATCAGCGTGGCGATGGTGCAGAATATCAAGAATTTTCTCAAGGTGATTTTAGCGACTTCTTTGAATCGTTATTCGGTGGATTTGCACGCGGCGGTGGTGCTCGACACGCACGCGGTGCTCAATTCAAACAACGCGGCCAAGATCAACACACAAAAATCATTATTACGCTGGAAGAAGCTTTTAACGGCTCAACTCGAGTATTAAATTTACAAGAACCGCAATTGGATCCCCGCACCGGACAAGTCACTTATAAAACACGCACCTTGAAAATCAAAATACCAGCCGGTGTGACCCAAGGCCAACAAATTCGTTTGGCGGGGCAAGGGTCTCCTGGAATGGGTGGCGGTCCAAATGGTGATTTATATTTAGAAATCGACTTACAAACACACTCACTTTATACCGTGCAAGGCAAAGATATTTATTTAAACTTGCCTGTAACACCCTGGGAGGCAGCACTCGGTGCAAAAATTGAAGTACCTACTCTAGCTGGACCTGTCGAGTTAAAAATTCCTCCTGGATCACAAACGGGAAAGAAAATGCGTTTAAAAGGTCGCGGCCTGCCCGGCAAAACTGCTGGCGATCAATACGTGTCATTAAAGATTTATATTCCTGAACCCCAAAATGACCAACAAAAACAACTCTACGAACAAATGGCTAAAGAAATGCAATTTGATCCACGGCAAGAATTGTTTGCGAGGAAGTAAATGAAAGTAACGGTTATAAAAGGAGTAATTATAGAACGCTCAAAGCCATTGAGCTTCGAAGAATTATGCCAAGCTGTTGGGTTGCGTGATGATTTAGTCATCGAGATGGTTGAGCAACATTTAATTCATCCATCGGGACACTCCCCCGAAGACTGGCAATTCGATGACACCGATCTTAAGCGCGCTAAAGTCGCTGCCAATTTTTATCGTGATCTCGAAATTAATTTAGAAGGCATCGCGTTGGCCCTAGATTTGCTAGAAAAAATCGAAGACCTACAAACTCGCATTCGTATACTCGAAAAATTTGAAGAAATGTAAATACTCAGTAACGCCACACCCGGCTGCATTTTGGAGTGTCCGTTGTGAAGGAGCTTACTGCTCGTCATTTTGAGCAACGCGAGAAATTTCAAAACTGCAGTACTTGCTGCGCTCACGAGACTCCTCGCTTCGCTCGGAGTGACATTGTTTGGGATGATGCGTGATTTTTTCCATCCCTGGTAACGGTTTGGATCCCGGATAATTTTGCATATCCTGATGCAAAATTTCCGGGATGACGAGGTTGTGTTGAGTCATCCATTATCGAACAGCATTTCAATTGCGGCAAAGAGAAAGGGTCCGTGTTTTAGGGCGACGGACTCTTTCTCGTACTGGCAAGCAATTGAAATTCAAGACTATGTGCCCTCGGGATACGGAGCGCCATTTGCGGGTGATTTCCCGTGAAAAACGAGCAACGCCGGAAATCTCAAATTAAATCACACAACATGCGTCGAAAAATAAAGCGAATAACTGACAAAACTATAGCGCCCCCCAATATAACTGCGAGAGCTCCAAAATTTCGAATATCTAACACCATAACCACCGCCAACCCCGCTGCGGGTGGATGCTCTGATTTTAGTAAAACCATTAATAAAAATGCAATGCCGACGGAAAATGCAGCGGCAACCTCGAAAACATGTAGATAGACTAACCCCCCTGCATGGCAACTCGATATACCCTGACACACTAAATTAGCAAAAAAACGCATGGCCTCACCACAAAACATAGCAATGATATAAGCGCCGATGACTTTTTGTGGTTTAGCCACAACAGACTTGGGTGCACAAAAAACGATATAAGAGCTTGACGCTAAGGTGCTCGCACCAGCGGCCCAGATAATTTGCGAAGTGGCGACATGATCGAGGGTAAATAAGACCAGCCACATAAAGACAAGAGCAGCACACGCTTGAATCAGTAAATGCAGTACATACCTATGATTTGGACTTTGGATAAATAAAATCCCTTGCCAGTTAGGACAATAATCAAAAAATGTGAGTTTCTAAATCTTAAGTGTAGAACTCTCGACTTGATCTGACAGTTGAGATTTATCGGACATATTTTCTGTCCGATAGATCGGATTCTAATTACTCCTCTACCAGTTGCGTGTCGTGATTACTGTGCGCCTTATTCAATTCATCTGCCGACACGCTTGGAATAGTTTTACATAGTTTATCTAATTCTTTTTCTTGTGCCAAATGCTTTGCATCAAGAAAAGTTTGCATGGGTGTTTTTCCATAACAACGCTCGCCGGAATGGGGCCTGACCTCATTATATGTTTTGATCCACGCATCAACGTCTTGTTGTAATTCTTCTAGGGAACGATATATTTTTTTTCGAAAAGCAACATCATAAAATTCTTGTTTAATCGTTTTATGAAAACGTTCACAAATACCATTGGTCTGCGGAGAACGTGCGCGTGTTTTCGAATGGTCAATGTCTTCAACTGCTAAATAAAGTTGATAGGCGTGGTTCTCAATTTTTCCACAATATTCCGTCCCGCGATCCGTGAGCATACGCAGCAATCGGATACCTTGCTCATTAAACCATGGCAATACACGTTCATTTAATAAATGAGCTGCCGTCATCGCTGTTTTCTCCGTGTATAACTTCGCAAAAGCGATTCTGCTATAGGTATCGACAAAAGTCTGCTCATAAATACGGCCAACGCCCTTCATCGTGCCAACATAATACGTATCCTGAGAACCTAAATAACCTGGGTGTTCTGTTTCAATCTCGCCGTGCGCTTCTTTTTCTCGTTTTGATTTTTCTAATGCTTGTCATTGTTCTTCCGTTAATAACATACCGTCTTGCGCCGATTTCGCTTCAAGCGCTTTTAGTCGCTTCTTAAAAGTCTCTAGATCATTACGTAGCCACACCGAACGAACTCCGCTGCTCGATACGATAATGCCTCGCGCCAGTAATTCATTGGCCGCACGTGCCTGACCTAACGCTGGGTTTTCAATAGCCAAAGCAATTACCGCTTCTTCTACATGTAACGGCACTCTATTTTTTTCATTCGGTTTCTTCTTACTCATATCATGGAGTGCTTCTTCGCCACCATTTTCATAAAGTGTTTTGAAACGGTAAAAACTGTCGCGTGAATAACCCATAACCTTGCAGGCTTGTGAAACATTTCCCAATTGTTTAGACAGCTCTAGTAAACCTAATTTGGGTTTGATAATCTTTTCGGATACACTGGTCATAATGACACTCCTCGTGTTGGTTGTTTAAGGTTGGTCAATTAAATTTTACTCTAACTGATCAGGAGTGTCAGATCAAGTCTGAAGGTTTACATCTTAAGCTGTTTTTTGCAGCAATTCGTAGAATTTCTCAGGTGTAAAATTTATTTTATCCAACCATGATTTTACTATCCCAATCAAATCCTCTATTTTTTCAGGGTCTGAGTTTTGCGTCTTTTCTTCAGTCCTCTGAATCGTTTTAATTTTTGAGTTGCTATTTTTGAAAATAGCAGGATGTCGCGTGCGTTTCCCCTGCGTATCACCTTTGGTTCTGCCTTGCGGATTACCGCGTGGTTTGCAGAGATTAGCAGGCGTGCCAACGGTATCAAGCACCGTAGAAAAACCCCGTTGCGTTTGTGAAGGGGTCGCAGTTATTGATGGTTTTTCGTTATCCACTTGGAAGCTCGGCAAATACCGCTCCCATTTTTTCGGTAAAATCGGGGCAAGATTCCTCGCTAGATAAAGTTGCGTATACGCTAATGCTGTCATCCGCCACCAATCTTCTTCGTGCTTAACATCCGGTGTTTGGTATCGGTCAAATAACAGTTTGTCTTTACCAAAACGAAAGTAGTGTTCAATGTCATAGCGTCTATCGTAATAGTGATACGCTTCTAATGCTGTGATTTCATTACGTCGTTCACCAGCGAGTCCTAACCAGAGTGGATTTTTATATAAAGATTTACCGTTAGCATCAACCGCAACCAATTGCACAACAGTAACAGGATGCTCATATCCTTTAAATTGCTTTGAACCACGCAGTAATTGGTCACGCCATATTTTAATCTCCAATTGGTAAGTTTTGCCACTGCGGGTTGTAATGGGTTGCTGCACAATCTCATCGGATTCACGGTGAGTCGTGCTGTCGTTTAGTTTCATCGCATCACCATAGCGTTTTATACTTCCTGAGGTATTATCTTCTATTGATGCGGGCGCGAAAACATTACGGGTACTGTTAAAACGGAAAAGATGTACCCAATTGGGATTTTCGCTAACCAGTTTACGGCAAGCTTCTGTACCATATTTTGAATCAGCCACGCTAACCACCAATTTATGAGTAAGCGCTAAGTCTGCAATACAACGGTTAATTTGCTGCATCCCAACTACATTGCCTTTTTCATCGCTTTTAACGCGCCTCGTATCCAGTGGAACTAACCAATGCTTTTCTTGAGCTGCACCATCATTGGGCAATAGTGATACCGTTGAATATTCATGTCCAATGGTAATCGGTTTGTTACCCGGTGCTGGATTAGGGCTGTAAACCACATGGCGATCTTCAACACAGTGTGCACTTTGACGCGACTGTGGTGTCGTATCCGCAATAATGATCACACGGTCATCGCTATGACTCACATGTTCATATTGTATTTTCATCATGCTATCCCAACAATTTGCTACCGACAAACCATCGCTAATCGCATCGGTAATACTACTGTATTCACGTTCAAAGTATGGCGATTCACATAATTCTATGGGTGTTTTGCAGCGATGGCCATGGCTTGAAAGGGCATCGAGTAAATTCATATTGGCATCGCGTCGCGCGGGGAAGATGTTGTAGAGGGAAGTGTGTCGCGATGCTCGTGATAGATTATTGGCATCCCTGTCAATAATCGACTCGCAATACGCGACAACCTAAATAGCCGCAGACGTCCCCGTCGACAGCGCTCCGCGACCTCGCGGCCGACTGCGCACTGTCTCCAGATGACTCGACGCCGCCTACAGATTTTTGCCACTCGCTACGCTGCCTACGGAACTCCGTTCCTTCGGCACTCCGCTCTGTCAAAAATCGGCGGCTGCCGCGGAATACTCGCCATCGGCTTCGCCTCTCCATGGCTCGCATCGAATGTACGGAATTGTTTTAGTTTTTCTGTCGCTAACATCGTTTGTTCCTTATTTTATTTTTTCGAACAAACGTTGTTTACAACGTAAAATTTTTTTTCGGTTTCTATGTCAAGCAATTTTTAATTATTTTTATAAATTTATCCAAAGTCCAATTTTAGGTGCACATCAAACCACATTAAACACAATATTAGAATGGTATTATTTATAGAAAAAAAAGATACCGTGTTTTTTTTGAGATAAAAAAATATACAAATAATCACAAAACATTTCATCGATTTCAATTGCTTACTTATCGTGATTGAAAGCTATTTAACTAGCTAAAAATAGATTCCTAGAGATGCCCTGAAGGTAAAAATCCCGATCTTATTTTCACCGCTCTCTGAGCTAGGCTCATTGACTCTCGAACAACATCATAAGTACTGACATTGAAAATAACATACGCGATGCGACCATGAAACGTCTCGGGATGATCTATTCGTTGATTAGGAGGCACAATTTGCTTTTGCTCATACATACCGGGCAGTGTACGGACTTCATCCAAGCCTTCAATGCTTTCATAAGACGCTTCGTTTATTGAAAAATAGCAAATTCCCGCGTATCCATTAATTTTTAGGGTCAAATTAATAGGGGTATTAAGGTGAGACTGAACCATCACTTCGGCAAGATCAATACCCTTCGCTAATTTTATTAAATCGCAAATGTGATCCCCAGGTAACCTTCCAGCAATCTCAATAAGCACAGGACCTTCACTGTCCATAATCAATTCAAGATGAAACACGCCTATGCACAATTTCAATTCAGTTAGAACGCGCTGAACAAAATCGATGATCCGTATCCTATCTTTATTTTTTAGGTTAGCCTCTACGATATGCCCCATTTCTACAAAATGAGGCTCAGGGCCTAAAAATTTTTCTGTAATAGAAATCACGGTAACTCCAGCATCGGATATACAGCCCTCAACGCTGTATTCCTTTCCGCGAATATATTCCTCTAGCAAAGCCACGCTACCAACACCGCGCTCCATTTCAGCGATATCACTGACTGTCATTTCTTGATAGGCTTCTTCCAGCTCAATCCTATTATTGACCAGTTTGACGCCAAGACTTCCTGCCATTGCCACAGGTTTGATAACGGCAGGAAAACCTACTTGTTCGGCAGCCATAATTAAATCATTTTTTGAATTTACAATAGAATATGCTGGCATTCTGACGGAAGTATTCTTAAGGCATTCGCGCATAAAATGTTTTTCACGCAATGCGTTTACCGTTTTTACCGGATTGCCTGGCAACTTTAATTGCTCTGCTACATAAGCTGCAACAACCACGTGGTATTCTGATCCCGGAATAACCGCTTTAAACAGATAGTGTTCATTTAATTCTTGCGCTTTTGTTAAAACTTGCTCGATATTATTTGTGTCTACAATAAATAATTCATCAATATAACTACGATAAGCATTGGGGATATAACGATCAGCGCTATTCGCCGAAAAAACAAATATACGACAACCAAGTCGTTTAGCGGCTGGCAGTAGATCCAGACATGAAAAACTTGGTTCGATTAACAAAATATTTGGGTTGTCTGGCTTCATGTTTTATTTTATAGCCTCACATTTTACTATTATACCAAGAAGCCATGATTTAAAAAATACTTAGATCGATTCCCGAAAAACGGTAACCCCAAGCTCGCAAGCCAAGCAATTCAAATCAATAAAGCATTTTATGATTTTAAAACAATTTCTAAAAATGCCCTTAAGGGTAATTTTCGCGCGACTCAAACCAATACTTGGAAGCATTAAAAAATAAGTATATTTTTCACTTTGAAATAAAAACAAGAAAAGATTACCATAGCATTCTAATCAATGAAATTCATCCACAAACAACGTGAGGACTAACATGATTAAAGTGAACAAAGAAATTAGAGAATCATACGTCTCGTTAAGATGCCCTGCATTTACAAATCGATAAACTACGTAATGATTTTTTAGCACAATGGAATACACAATTTCTCCTAACGTCTTTTTTTAATAGAAGATCAGAGCGTGCTTCTATGGGATACGATCACTCATGAACAATTTTTAATAGACGAGCATTGCTTTCTAGAACTGCTTAAATTAGAAAACGAAAGCGCACCTCATGACGACGATCGACTTAATGAACTGAAAAACGCAGGAGTTATCGTTCCATATCAAAATCAGTATCAGAAATGGGGTTGGGATATCTTATCTCGCTTATTTCATATTGGCACTAAAGACGCTCCTTGTGATGATTTCGATGATGACCCACGCCGTTATGCTAAAAACTATATGAATGAATGCAACGTTATTGCTCAAGACACACCCGATTTTTTTCAAGAAAAAAACACACTAATAATCGATTTGCCTACGCCAGCACTCTCTGAATTAAATGTATCTCTTTCTTCCGTCATCAAAGCAAGAAAAACTTCTCGATCGTTTAATGGCGAACCTGTCTCATTAAAACAAGTAAGTCATTTACTCTACGCTACCTTTGGTTTAATCCATGGTGAATGGGAAACTTCAAACCACTCAAATTTAAAAATTACGGGCGTAAGGAAATCCAGCCCATCGAGTGGTGGATTACATGCAGAAGAAGCTTACTTAATTGCATACAACGTCACTGGACTAGATCCCGGTATATACTACTATCGACCCCAAGATCACAAATTAAACTTAGTCAAACTAGGTAATCTTGAAAATCAGATAATACAATTGAATAAAAAACAATTTTATTCGAAAGGCATGGCTTTCGGGATTTATATTACTGTCAGGTTGGACAAATATTGGTGGAAATATAAACATTCTCGATCTTATCGAATTATGCTACTAGACGTCGGACATATTTCTCAAACATTTTTATTGGCAGCAACAGCACTCGGACTTGATACTTGGATCACGGGCGCGTTTGAAGACAGTGCCATAGAAGATCTGCTTTCCCTTGATCAAGATACAGAGAGCGTGATTTTGTATGTAGGTGCTGGGCATGGATCAGGCCAAACAATACCGGATGTATTTTATCAACAATGAAAATACAACAATCCCATCACAAGCACCGACCTATGCTTAAAAATATTATTTTTGCTAAAAAATTTTTAGGACACTCATATGAAAGGAAGGATCGTAAAGATAACGTGGCAAGATGTCAGACAGGATGTTAAATCTGTCAATCCGAGTCTTGCAAAAATCATTGACAGGCTGGCTCCTGATGACACCTTCCCTCTATACAAAGCTTCTTACCCTTTCGGAGCTACCATCGTCAATCATGGGCTCTTTTATATTCCTCTTGAAAACGGCGATCTTGTCCCAATCAATAGCTCTAATGTGGATGAGATTTTACGATCAGATTTAGAATATGCTGAAAATGGGATTCCGGTAGGCACTGTATTAAAAAATTCTTATGAAGTTTTTGTCACCACATCTCATTTTACTTTACCGATTATTACGACCATACCCGGATCAATTTTTGCTTTATGGAAGCAGCTTGACCCACACCCTACATTTCATCCAGTAAAAATTTTCAATATCACCGCTGGCGCTAGAAGTATCTTTATGTTGCCTAATATCGGTGACACTATGCTGCACAAAAATTTGAAGCGAGATTTTAATGTCTGTCAGCAACCACCTAAAAATCTAAACAATCAATGGGAAATATTCAAAACCATTGCAAAACACGAACGATCAGACTGGCAAGTTGAGTTATTATTGATTCCTGGCAAATGGATAGAAAAAGCCAAAACGGATTTGATGTGGCATGAACTCTATTTATATCTTCTTGAAAATGCCTGGGTCACCTCTGGCTATGAAAGAAACCAAATATTTTACCAATTTGCACTTTCTTGTACGCAAGCAAGTCGCAACTTAAAACCGAACCCTTACTTACTGGACACCGTACAACATCTATTGTCTGTAACCCTAGGAGCGACCCCAGGTTTTACACCCGCTATGGACAACACATTTGGACCCATTGAATTAATTCAACAGGCCTACCTATCCAGTTATGGTTTAAAAAGATATGCGCCTACAATAATGCATCCCATCCATTTTAATATTCAGGATGAAAATGCTTCCCCTGTTTATTATTCGTTGCAATTCCCGACCACAATCAGCTTTTCACCCCGATCCAGAAAGCTTTCTAGCACGTTACATGACTTACGTGAACTGAAATATATATTGGATATCTTCATCGAAGAAATCAGCGAGAAGGTATTACCATTTGATAATACAATTCTAGAGGCGATCCCTAGGCTGGTTGAATATGAATATTTCCATAGCAAACCCGATAAGCATAGTGAGATTCTTTTAACAGATGAAATGGTATCCGATGACCCTAGACTGTCTAGCACCTTATGCGAAGCCTCCTCAATGGAGTTTTCGGCCAATGGCACTTTTATCCGCGGGTGTGTGCGAATAGCTCGAACTTAATTTTGACTGGCTGCCCAAATCCACTATAATGCAAGGCTCTATTTAATTATTGAGCTACACAGATGAATATACTCGGAATTAATTCCAACGTAGGCGCCTCTATTTGCCTGGTACAAGACGGAAAAGTTGTTTTTGCCCTACAAGAAGAGCGGCTGACGCGTAAGAAAAATCAAGGCGGCTTACCGATCGAAAGCCTGAAATACATAGAAACCCATTACAACGATATAATACAATCCCTTGATTATATTGCATTATGTGACGAAGCGGGCACTGTAGTTCAATACGAAGATTTACTCAAGCGCTATCACCAACGGTTTGAAAATACTAGCGTGCTGCCAAACACACGACCGTCAATCCTTCAGCGCATTAAATCCCGTTTGACAAAACCCACAGCCAGTGAAGACGCACGAATTGCCGAAATCAAAGCAATACTTTCATCTGTTGATTTGAAAAATACGAAATTTCAACATGTTAGACATCATCTCTGTCACGCAGCCGCCGCTTACTATGGATTAGCGAAAGCCTATGAACGACCTTACTTAGTGCTCACCTTGGATGGCGGAGGCGATAAAGAATGCGCCACGATCTACCTGGGGGAAAAGGGACGTTTGCGCCAAGTTGCAAGCACACCGAGCGGTAACTCTATCGGCAATATTTATTCGTTAATCACCTATTTGCTCGGCTTAAAGCCACACGAGCATGAATACAAATTGATGGGCCTTGCCCCCTACGTTCCAAGCCAGTTTGGGAAAGCCTCCCACGACGTTATATTAAAGTATCTCTCTTTAGATGAGCATAATGGCCTCGTCTTTAAACGATCAACGCCTGAAAAAACGACATGGATTGGTACAAAATTAAGAGATGATTTGCGCTACATGCGTTTTGACTCCATTGCATCAGGTTTGCAACAAGCAACTGAAACTCTCGTTCTGCAATGGGTGAAGAATGCTATTCAATCCACCGGAATTCACGATCTTTTGCTCTCCGGCGGTGTTTTTATGAATGTTAAATTAAATCAACGCATTGCTGAGTTGGATGAAGTTAACTCCGTCAACGTCTTCCCTTCTTGTGGCGATGAATCAAATGCTTTTGGTGCTGCCTTTTATACGTATGCTCAAAACACCAACGACACAATTTCATTACCCTTGCTGCAGTCGTACGCCACCGGCCCTAACCCCAGCTTCGACCTCGAGTCTGCTAAGTCAAAATATAAAAATGAATGTCGCTTTGAGCAATTGGATAATCCCAACCAAACCATCGCTGACCTACTCGCTAAAGGCGAAATTGTCGCGCGTTGTGCTGGCCCTATGGAGTTTGGTGCAAGAGCGCTTGGCAATCGCTCATTGCTAGCTGATCCCAAAAATCCTGAGGTCATCGACAAGATCAATTTCATGATCAAACAACGCGATTTCTGGATGCCATTTGCGCCCGCCATTCTTGCAGAAGATGTGGGGGAATATTTGCGTATACCCAACGCTCTACGTCAGGGCTCCCCCTATATGATGTTTTCTTTTGAAACCACAGAACGCCATCATGACATGTTGGCTGCGATACACCGAGCCGATAAAACTGCTCGTGCTCAAATCGTGAACCGTGAGCTCTATCCTGATTTTCATGATATTTTAACTCACTTTAAGGCATTGACCGGTCGCTCTGTTGTGCTCAATACATCGTTCAACTTACATGGACATCCCATTGTCACAGGAACGGAAGAAGCTATTCATGTGTTACTCAATTCAAACCTGGAATACTTGATTATTGAAGACACTTTGATTACAAAACAACAGCAGCAAAAATGACTATTTTTTTAATGCCTGCAATGCCTCTTCTGCAGCACGAACCCCTGTTTCGTAGGCGCCATGAACTGTAGCATAAAATTCACGATGCGTTGCTTCACCTACAAAAAATAAGCAGTTGTTGACTGGTTCTGCCAATAAATCAAAACAATCATCTTCAACTTTGTATGGTAAATAAGCGTAAGCCCCTTGAGAGAAAGGGCCGACTCGATTATATACAGCATGCTCTTCCAACTGTGACAATAAATTTCTAAACGGTAGCAATTGGAGTTTGAATGTCGTATCTTGCGCGAGCACATTATGTTGAATATTGTGAGCCCAGCTAGCACCGAGATCTACGGACACACCAAATTGTCTATGGGTGTGAATCCGTCCACCGATACGATTTCGAGCCTCCAGTAGTAATACATCTTTACCAACGTCCATCACTCTTTTTGCAGCCGCCAATCCGCTGACACCAGCACCGATCACAATCACGTCAGTTTGCATGGGTTTATACCTTGCTGTGGTGGAAAAAGAATTTCAATTGTGGCAAATATGGCATAGGAAATGCGATAATTCAATTGGAGGGAAACAATGACTAAAAGTAAATTCGTATGGGAGTCAAAAGTCCGCGATTATGAGTTAGATAGCCTTGGAATCGTAAACAACGCGACTTTTATCAATTATCTTGAACAATCTCGCAATGATTCCGTGCGAGCCTTAGGTATCGATTTCATCGAGTGCCATCATGCTGGTTATACGCTGGTTGTAGCTGGAATCGATATTCGCTATTTGTCTTCTTTACGGGCGAGAAATGAGTTTTATGTTACAGCCGAGTTGAGTAGTTATAACGACAAAAGAGTTTATTTCAAACAAGAAATCAGATTCAAGGAAAACGATAAGTTGGCAGCAAAGGCATTAGTGCACATTGCTTGTGTGGATCGCAAAACGGGTAAATCCTATATTCCCGATTTACTCAAAAATAAGCTGCCTGCTGACAAATATAAAAGGAGGGACACATGAAAATTCAAGGCTCTTGTCATTTTGGACTTTGGATAAATAAAATCCCTTGCCAGTTAGGACAATAATCAAAAAATGTGAGTTTCTAAATCTTAAGCTGTTTTTTGCAGCAATTCGTAGAATTGCTCAGGTGTAAAATTTATTTTATCCAACCATGATTTTACTATCCCAATCAAATCCTCTATTTTTTCAGGGTCTGAGTTTTGCGTCTTTTCTTCAGTCCTCTGAATCGTTTTAATTTTTGAGTTGCTATTTTTGAAAATAGCAGGATGTCGCGTGCGTTTCCCCTGCGTATCACCTTTGGTTCTGCCTTGCGGATTACCGCGTGGTTTGCAGAGATTAGCAGGCGTGCCAACGGTATCAAGCACCGTAGAAAAACCCCGTTGCGTTTGTGAAGGGGTCGCAGTTATTGATGGTTTTTCGTTATCCACTTGGAAGCTCGGCAAATACCGCTCCCATTTTTTCGGTAAAATCGGGGCAAGATTCCTCGCTAGATAAAGTTGCGTATACGCTAATGCTGTCATCCGCCACCAATCTTCTTCGTGCTTAACATCCGGTGTTTGGTATCGGTCAAATAACAGTTTGTCTTTACCAAAACGAAAGTAGTGTTCAATGTCATAGCGTCTATCGTAATAGTGATACGCTTCTAATGCTGTGATTTCATTACGTCGTTCACCAGCGAGTCCTAACCAGAGTGGATTTTTATATAAAGATTTACCGTTAGCATCAACCGCAACCAATTGCACAACAGTAACAGGATGCTCATATCCTTTAAATTGCTTTGAACCACGCAGTAATTGGTCACGCCATATTTTAATCTCCAATTGGTAAGTTTTGCCACTGCGGGTTGTAATGGGTTGCTGCACAATCTCATCGGATTCACGGTGAGTCGTGCTGTCGTTTAGTTTCATCGCATCACCATAGCGTTTTATACTTCCTGAGGTATTATCTTCTATTGATGCGGGCGCGAAAACATTACGGGTACTGTTAAAACGGAAAAGATGTACCCAATTGGGATTTTCGCTAACCAGTTTACGGCAAGCTTCTGTACCATATTTTGAATCAGCCACGCTAACCACCAATTTATGAGTAAGCGCTAAGTCTGCAATACAACGGTTAATTTGCTGCATCCCAACTACATTGCCTTTTTCATCGCTTTTAACGCGCCTCGTATCCAGTGGAACTAACCAATGCTTTTCTTGAGCTGCACCATCATTGGGCAATAGTGATACCGTTGAATATTCATGTCCAATGGTAATCGGTTTGTTACCCGGTGCTGGATTAGGGCTGTAAACCACATGGCGATCTTCAACACAGTGTGCACTTTGACGCGACTGTGGTGTCGTATCCGCAATAATGATCACACGGTCATCGCTATGACTCACATGTTCATATTGTATTTTCATCATGCTATCCCAACAATTTGCTACCGACAAACCATCGCTAATCGCATCGGTAATACTACTGTATTCACGTTCAAAGTATGGCGATTCACATAATTCTATGGGTGTTTTGCAGCGATGGCCATGGCTTGAAAGGGCATCGAGTAAATTCATATTGGCATCGCGTCGCGCGGGGAAGATGTTGTAGAGGAATGTACGGAATTGTTTTAGTTTTTCTGTCGCTAACATCGTTTGTTCCTTATTTTATTTTTTCGAACAAACGTTGTTTACAACGTAAAATTTTTTTTCGGTTTCTATGTCAAGCAATTTTTAATTATTTTTATAAATTTATCCAAAGTCCAAGTCATTGTCAGGCAGTTTCTTTTGAAGCAGAGTCTTATACACCTTATCCCTTCAATCGATGTTATTGCTCCATCTGCCGAAAAACCGGCGGTGGTGGCGGCTACGGTATTAACATCATGGCGCAAGCCGACACATTAAAGATTCATGGCAAAAAAAATATTACCGTTTACCAGGCGATGATTGAAGATGAAGACACACAAGAAATGTATAAGAGCAGTGGTCATCGACATTTTTGCAAGCGCTGTGGCAGTTGCTTATGGATTTCTGATCCCAATTGGCCTGAGTGGATTTATCCTTTCGCTTCAGCGATTGACACACCGTTACCTAAACCACCCCAAATCATTTCAAACATGATAAATTATGCTGTAGCTTGGGCACATATTCCAAGTGGGAAAAACGATTTACAGTTCGAGGAATATTCCGGTATTTCCATCGAGGACTGGCACAAAAAGTAGCTACCTTTAGTCAAGCAACCCTTTTCCATCAAAGCGATTTTGCTCAACATGCAATGTTTGAATACCAAGATCTTTGGCTACAAGGATATTGCTTTCAAGATCATCAATCAATAACGTTTCCGCAGCGCTGAGATGGTTCTCATCTAAAATATGTTGAAAAATTCTAGGGTCCGCTTTGCGAAGGCCTACCTCAAAGGAATAATATGTCTTAATCAATAGGTCTTCGAAAGTGAAGTCGTAAGTTTTCGACATCAAATTATTAATGTACTGCATATGTATTGGATTGGTGTTGCTTAACAAAAATATATTATATTTTTTGCCAAGCTGTTTAAGTAGATCGATACGGTGAGCTGGAATATCTAAAAGCATCGCATTCCAGGCGTCGAGAATGTCTTCATAAGAAGCAGCATTCGATGTTAATTTTAATAATTCGCGAATAAAATTTTCAGGCGTAATTTCCCCGACTTCTAGCTTGTCGCACAGTTGAGTTTGCTTTTCCAGCGTAAAGATTTCATGAGGGTTAGCGATGCCCAGTTTAGAAAAAGCCGCCATTGTATAGGAGGCGTCGACATTAATAATCACGCCACCTAAATCGAAAATAATATTCTTAACTTTAGCCAATTACTCTGCCTTGATGACAACTTTGACCGTTGTTTTTACATCGCTATGTAATTGAACATCAACTTCATGCTCACCAACGACACGCATCGGCCCTTCAGGCAAGTCCACTTCGCGTTTTTCAATCTCTACACCTGCTGCAGTAATTGCCTCTGCAATATCACGCGAGCTTACTGATCCAAACAGCTTACCTTCTTCGCCCGCATTGGCCGTGATCGTCACTGATAGTGCTGCAAGTTTTTCAGCACGCTTTTGAGCTTTTGCTAATGATTCAGCAGCTGCTTTTTCTAATTCTGCACGATGCTTTTCAAACTCGGCAATAGCTTCCGGTGTTGCCGGCACAGCTTTACCATAAGGAATCAAATAATTACGCCCGTAACCCGGTTTAACTATTACCTGATCCCCAATGTTACCTAGGTTTGTTACTTTCTCTTGTAATATCACTCTCATAATAATGCCCTCATTCATTATCCGTTTTATGCCAGTTGACGTTGTTGCTTGCGGAAATTAGCCCAGCTATCAATCAAACCCACCAACGCCAACAATGCAATTACTATAAAATTCAAAATGACTAATGCGATGTACATCGTAGCAACCAAGAAAATCATTTCCTTACGGTTAGCCGTTATACGATGGACGATGCTTAGTCCAGCCACCATAAATGGCAACAACAAGACTGGATATAAATCGATCAGCCAAGACGGTTGCCAGCAAATACCAACTGTTGCGGCAATTAAAATAACAGCTGCAATGCGATCGACACGAATTGTAATAAATTCTTGTCGAAAACTGCCCGGTAAAAAAATTACCGACTGCCACCACCTTGCCAATAACAATTGAACAAAAATACCAAAAAACAACAAAAACGCCGCGCTACCAGTTGCAAACGGCACCACGTGATTGATAAAACTCGCTGTCTTTTCCGGTGTAAGTTGCAAAAGACCTGACAATGCAAATTCTTTATAATAATGCGTTAACGCAGTCGTCCAAATTTGTTTAATATCAGGCACGAATAAATGCACTATTATGACTGCAACGACACCCACTACGGCCATTATTTCCAACACAAGTGTCCATGAATTCCAACGACGCAATATCAAAGCAAATATCCACACTAAAATACAACGCGCCAACAAAATATCAAATAAACCATATTCAAACTGACGCAACACCAGCAGACTGATTGCTGGTAATGCTACGAAAGCTAATACAAATAATCCGGCTTTTGATCCTTTGCTTATGGTTACTAGACCCACGATAATCGCTGCAATAAAACCACCCGGTAGCGCAATCAACGGCAATAACGTGCATAAAAACGCCACAATAGCGGCGCGCATATTATTTGCCAGTAAATATTCGCCCAGTTTCTTCATTACTTATGTGTATCGCAGTAAGGAATGAGTGCCAAATAACGCGCCAATTTAATCGCTGATGACAGTTGACGTTGATATTTTGCATTGGTTCCTGTGATTCGACTCGGAACGATTCGACCCGATTCCATGATGTAATCTTTCAATGTGTCAAGATCTTTATAATCGATTGCTTCAATGCCTTTTGCAGTAAACGCACAGAATTTTTTTCTTCGAAAATAAGCTGCCATTCTTAAATACCTCGTTATTATATAGGGTTAACTGTCTTGAGCCACTTCACTCGTTTCAGGTGTTTGCGCTTTTTCTTTGCGCTGCGGTTTGCCTTTGTCTGCACCTTTCATCATTGGTGAAGGTTTTGTAACGGCATGATTGCGCTTTAATATTAAGTTGCGTAACACTGCATCGTTATAACGAAAGGCGTTTTCAAGCTCATCAATAACAGCCTTATCGCATTCTATATTCATCAATACATAATGTGCTTTATGAACTTTATTAATAGAATATGCTAATTGACGTCGACCCCAATCTTCCAAACGGTGGATCTTACCCCCACCTTGGCTAATCGTGGATTCATAACGCTCAATCATGGAAGGAACCTGGCCACTTTGGTCAGGATGCACAAGAAATACGATCTCATAATGTCGCATAAAAGCCCCTATCGGTTTAGCAGCCCCCCCAGCATTTTGTCTGGTGGAGCAAGGAGTTAAAAGTAGGCTATTCTAGCCAATCTGAGGACAGAAGGCAAATAACTGAGCCCATAAATAAGCACACCGAGTTATTGGCTATTCTATTGATTTAATAGAGAAAACTAGACTAGCGCCTTAATTTGATCTAAAGTTAATCCCGTGATTTCTGCTATTAATGCATACTCAATATTTTGCTGTAGCATATGCTGAGCAATGACTTGTTTCCCTTTTTCAAATCCAGCCCTTTCACCACTTTCAAATCCAACCTTTTCGCCTCGCGCAAAACCTTTTTGCTCTAATCTTTCAGCTAATGTCATGACTTCATCTCCTAATTTGGAAGATAATTCACTTTGAATTAGTGTAACAGCTTTCTCTAAATCTTCAATATCGCCCTGAAATAAATAAGTAAGCGTATTACTTAAGTATTCTTGACCACCAGCCTTTTCTAATTTTTTAAGCGTAGGCAGAAAATCTTTCAAGAAACTCATAAAATCTCGCGTCCCAATATTTTTCTGCACTAAACCCATAACACCCATCCACTGCATTGCTTTTAATTCATCATCTGACACTTCAGTAAGATCAATTAACGTAAATGGTTCCAAAAACATTTGTTTAGCCAAATACTTTTGTTCTCCAAATAAATCGAACAAATTTGTTGAATAGAAATAGGGTTTACTACCATTATAAAATACGATGGGCACAATTACCGGCAAACAAAAACTGCTCTTTCCTTTAAGATGCAAATCTATAATGCGAAGCTGATATCGTAATAACCGATAAGACATGGATTTATCCGGTTTACGTTGATGCTCAACAAGAATATACAAATACCCACTTCTCTCACGAAAATTCACGGTATACAACATGTCTGCCATGGATGCTTGCAAACTTTCATCGATAAAACTGCTTTTCTGCAGCTTTAGTGACTTTAGATCTACTATTTCAAGAACGGACTTAGGCAAGTAATGTTCAAAAAACTCCATAGCAACACGTTTATCCGACATCACTTTACGAAAATAATGATCGTGAGGATTGTGAATTTTGACTACCAAAAATAACCCTCCATATCCAGGAAATATAGCGACAGAATGATTACTATTGTCTTAATTCACTATCAACTCAATACCGGGATTGGCAATAACTAGACTTGAGGGCAGCCCTTGAAATTGTTTTTAGAAGCATAAACGCCTGAAAACACAGACCCCTTCTCTTTGCTGCAATGGAAATCAATAAAATGTTTTACGGTTTTAAACGATTTCTAGAGCCGCCCATAAGCAACACGGAAAATTCATGCTATGATTAATAATAAATACTGCTTATTTCCGCTTTGAGGAAAGAGGAATCTAACCCTATGATTTTAACTGAAGATACCGGCATTGGTGATTATCACATCCGAGCCTACGAACCTGGTGCGGTCACAGTAAATGATACCGTCTATAATAAGAGTGTGATCGTCAGCCCTTATGCGCTCATTGTGGATTGGACGCCCCAGTCATTGGATGAACTGCAAGACGAACACCTTAAACCCATCTTAGAAATAAAGCCTGAGATCGTCCTGTTGGGTACTGGTGTTATATTCAAAATGCCGCCACCCAAACAAATTGCGTCGTTGTATCAACGAAAATTAGGTGTAGAATGCATGGACACTGGAGCAGCCTGCCGCACTTATGCAGCATTAATGTCCGAAGGACGAAAGGTAGTCGCAGCACTTTTAATTAAATAACGGGAAACCGACATGAAAAAACTCACTGTCGTAGCAGCACAAATTGACTTACTTGTCGGTGATATCGAAGGCAACGCTGATCGCATTATCGAGTCTGCTAAAAAAGCCTATCACGATAGCAAAGCAGATTTAATCATGTTTCCTGAATTGGCCATCACAAGTTACCCGCCAGAAGATTTATTATTACGACCTGGCCTATACAGACGCGTTCACAATGCCCTTAAAAAAATTGCCGAAAATGTAAAACACGGCACACTTATCGTTGGTTATCCTGACCAAATAGAAGGAAAACGCTATAATAAAGCAGCCATCATTCAAAATGGTGAAGTTATCACAAGCTATGCCAAACAAGAATTACCCAATTACACTGTATTTGATGAAAAACGTTACTTTGAGGCAGGACATGAGCCGTGTGTGATTAAAATAAAAGGGGTCAATGTCGGCATCATTATTTGTGAAGATTTGTGGCATGACGAACCCATTCATCAATCCATACAAGCAGGCGCAGAAATTATCGCTTGCATCAATGCATCTCCCTTTGCACAAGATAAAGCTCATGCGCGTCGTGATTTACTCACCCTGCAAGCCACAAAAACAAACGTTCCCATTATTTACCTGAATTTAATCGGCGGGCAAGATGAGTTAGTGTTCGACGGTGGATCAATGGTCTTCGATCAACATGGCAAGCTAGCACAACAAGCACCCTATTTCGAAGAAAATTTAATGACGATCGAATTTGATTTGGAACACAATTTCGATATTTTAACAAAACATGCCTCTCCAGCCGAACCACTCGATGAAGAAAAAATTTATAAAATTTTAGTATTAGGCGTGCGCGATTACATTCAAAAAAATGGCTTTCCCGGCGCTATTATTGGGTTATCCGGCGGTGTTGACTCAGCACTCACTTTAGCTATCGCAGTAGATGCAATCGGCGCTGATAACGTATCCGTATTATTAATGCCTTCTCGCCATACCTCAGAGATAAGCATGGAAGATGCCATTGCTGAAGCCGATACACTCAAGGTGCATTATTCCATTATAGAAATAGAACCTGTTTTTGAGGCTTTTTTAAATTCACTGGCAGCCGAATTTTCAGGGTTGCCCAAAGATGTCACCGAAGAAAATTTACAAGCACGCATCCGGGGCATACTGTTGATGTCCGTCTCCAATAAAAAAGGCGCTATCGTGTTAACGACTGGGAATAAAAGTGAAATTGCCGTGGGCTACACGACCTTATACGGCGATATGGCAGGTGGCTTTGGTGTATTAAAAGATGTTTATAAAACGATGGTCTATCGTCTTTGTAAATATCGAAACACGCTCTCGCCCGTTATTCCCGACCGCGTCTTAGAGAAACCCCCATCTGCAGAGTTAGCCGAAAATCAAAAAGATCAAGACACATTACCACCCTATCATATTTTGGATGAAATATTAGAACGCTATATTGCAAAAGATGAAGATCCCTACACGATCGCTGATGCTGGCTTCGATCTAAAAGTCGTTAAAAAAGTCATTAAAATGGTTAATCGGAATGAATACAAACGCCGTCAAGCTCCCGTCGGCATTCGCATTACGCAACGTGCTTTTGGCAAAGACCGCCGCTATCCTATTACTTCGGGCTTTACAAAAGATTACTAAGGACGCCTCCCGAAAAACAGTAACTTCAAGTTCGCGACCCAAGCAATTGAAGAAGACTCGCTCGCAATGCTGCTTCAAAATGCTCATCCATTTGGACATGAACAGGCAAACACCAATAGCGATCATTCGCAAACGACCGACATTTCACAGCATCTTTTGCCGTCATGATAATCGTCGCATCATCGCCAAAATTAAAATCAGCGGGACGATACGAATAATGATCGGGAAACTCATGCGGAACAACATTAAATCCCATCGTTTTTAATTGCTTAAAAAATCGTTGCGGATGCCCAATAGCCGCAACAGCATGCACAGTATTATTATTCAACGACGCAATATTTAAAGATAGCTTCGGATTTTTAATATTATAAATAACGCCAGGATGAAAACGCATTGTGTATTCGTTGTCACTACCTTTTCCATTGGCAATAATAAAATCCACCGACTTTAACCGTTTAATGGGTTCGCGCAAGGGCCCAGCCGGCAAACAAAAACCATTACCAAATCGGCGAGCGCCATCGATTACTGCAATTTCGATATCACGACCCAACGCATAATGCTGCAAACCGTCATCGCTAATAATGACATCGCAATCATAATTATTTAATAATTTATTGACGGCTGCAACGCGATTAGGATCGACCACCATTGGGCAATGCGCATGTTGTGCAAGTAACACAGCCTCATCACCTACTAACTGTGGATCACTATTTTCCGTCACAGTTTGCGGCCATGTCACTGCTTTTCCACCATAACCACGGCTCACAATACCCGGCTTAAAACCTTGCAAACGCAACCAATCTGCAAGCCACGACACTAATGGAGTTTTTCCCGTCCCACCCAGAGTGATGTTACCCACTACAATGATCGGCACAGGAAAACGAAACACTTTTTTTAACCCACAGCGATATAAAAAACGTCGCACTGAGATAATAATTCGATAAAGCCAGGATAGCGGACTAAGGCAATAACCGAAAAAACTTTTTTCACAATACCATTGCTGATTCAACCAACGCATTACTGAGTTACCTTATTCTCAACCAACTGCTCACTAAATTGCATGCGATGTAATTCTGCGTAAGCACCTCCATGTGCTAATAATGTTGCATGCGTTCCTAATTCAACAATTTTGCCTTTTTCCATGACGATAATTGAGTCAGCATTTTCAATGGTCGATAACCGATGGGCAATCACTAAGGTTGTGCGTTGTTGCATTAAATTCTCAAGCGCTGATTGAATATGACGCTCCGCATGCGTATCCAACGATGATGTAGCTTCATCTAAAATTAATATCGGCGCATTTTTAAAAAGTGCTCGTGCAATGGCAATACGTTGCCGCTGACCGCCCGAAAGCAACACACCATCCTCGCCCACCACGGTGTTCATACCATCAGGCATTTGATTAATAAATTCCATTGCATGTGCCGCCTCTGCTGCAGCAAGCACAGCTTTTGGATCAGCATCGGCTTGCGCATAAGCAATATTGCGCGCAATGGTATCGTTAAATAAGGCGGTGTGTTGAGACACCAACGCAAATTGATTACGCAAATCCTGCAAGCGGCAATCCTGAATATTAATGCCATCAATCGCAATATCACCCGTGCTTATTTCATAAAATCGGGGTAATAAATTAATTAAGGTCGTTTTACCACTACCAGAACGCCCCACAATGGCAATCGTTTTGCCGGGTTCTACCGTAAAACTAACATCACTTAAAATAGTGCGTTGTGATCGCTCATAGTTAAAACTGACATGACGATATTCAATTTTTCCTTTAACACGGGTTAATGGCATCGTGCCCTTATCTTTTTCAACATCTTCGTCCAACAAATCAAAAATGCTCTCTGCTCCGGCAATACCTTTTTGAATATAACTATTCATCAGTGTTAATCGGCGCATCGGACTTAACAACATAATCATTGCAGAGGCAACTGCTGCAAAACTGCCCGCTGAAACACCCAACGATGGTTGTGTTGCAAAAAATAAAACGACGGCAATCGGCACAGCAATCAACAACTGGACTAAAGAAGTACCAATACTGTTTGTCACGATAACTTTTAATTCACGCTGACGATTGGATTTTGTCGCTTGATGGAATTTCTGATTTTCATAGTCTTGACCCCCATACAACCGTATGACTTTGTAAGCATCGATTCCCTCCTTAGCAACGTGGGTCACCTCACCCATAGATTTTTGCACGTTACTGCTGAGACGCCTCAATCGCACACTAACCTTCTTCACCACCCAAGCAATAATCGGCGAAATAATTAAAAATAACAGCGCCAATTGCCAACTTACCACAAACATAACGCCAATTAATCCAATCACCAAAGAGCCTTGGCGCAATACAGTAACCAGTGCATCAGAACTTGCTTCCGCCACTTGCTCCACATTATAGATAATCGTTGACAGCAAATGACCTGAATTATGTCGATCGTAAAAACGGGCAGGTAATTTTAATAAATGACAAAAGATCGCACGGCGAAAATCCATAACAACATAGCGCGCAACATGATAAATAAAATAGTTTGACGAGAAACCTACCACTCCTCGAAACACAAAAACAATTAAAACGATCGGTGGCAACCAACGGATAAAATGTGTATTGCGACTGATAAAACCCTTATCGATAATCGGTTTGACCAACCAGGCAAAACCTGCATCGATTAATGACAAAACTAAAGTAGCCAAGATTCCCAATAAAAAAATAGGCCAATATTTTAGAGTAGCGCTGAGCAAGCGCTTATACGTGTCTATGCCTTTTCGGCCTAATGTTGTCATGCAAGATTCCCGTTTCATTCATCGTTGAGACATGGATTTTACCATACGGATCGATATGCACCATGATGGCGCCATCCCGTCCCGAGGTAAACATCCGAGCACCAACGGCGCTATATCTCGCCACCACCCGCTGGCTCGGAAAATTATAACGGTTATAGTAACCAACAGGAAATAATACCACTTCTGGCCTGACAGCCCTCACAAAACCGGCTGTCGACGAGGTGATACTGCCATGGTGTGGTGCTACAACAACATCGGCACGCAGCCCGTAACCTTGCTGCAACAGCCAGCGTTCCCGCGGTTTCTCGATGTCGCCCGTCAGTAAAATAGCGCCCTTCTGACTCGAAATCTTCAGCACACAGGAGCTGTTATTGTCCTCGTAGGCCTCACCCGGCGGCGGTGATAAGACTTGAAAGGTAACCCCATCCCAACGCCACTGCTGCCCAGCCTGACAATGCGCTGCTCGTGCAGCAAACCTCCAAGGGACACTCGTCAGCACCCGATCCACGTGAATCCGAGCCAAAACAGCCTTTGCGCCACCAATATGATCATTATCGCCGTGACTGATCATCATCACGTTAATGTGATTGATATGGCGAGTTTCCAGATAAGGCACAACGACACTCTGCCCTCCATCGAACCCACCATAAGAACGTGGTCCCGCATCATAGAGCAACACATGATGTGCGGTTTGCACGAGCGCCGATAACCCCTGCCCGACATCCAACAGCGTCAGCCAAATCGCATTTGGCGGTGGGGTTGGCATCTTCCAGAAAAATAGCGGCAATGCCCAAACAACGCCTAACCAACGACCTGGCCAACCGGATGGCGCCAACAATAATAAAGACGACACCATAAAGGGAATGAATAACCATGCCGGCGAAATGGCATAATGCCAAACGGCATGTGGCCAGCTTGCCAACCATTCCAGCCACCACCACAACGGTGTTAATAGCTGAGCCCCAAACCAAAATAAACTATGCGCCAAATACACAGAGAAAATACTTACTATCGTCGCTAAAAAACACAGTGGCACAATCACCATGCCCACCCACGGAATAGCAATGGTATTCGCAATCAACGCCACCAAAGAAACTTGTTGAAAAAAATACAGCGTCAGCGCGAGCAAGCCAATAAAAATAATAAACTGTAAACGCACCGTTGCCTTTAAACCACGCACCGTTCTTACTCGCCCCCCCATACCGTATCCAATCCAACTCACCGCACCAAAGCTTAACCAAAAACTCGCTGACCATAAGGCGAATGGGTGCCACAGCACAATAATAAAAAAAGCAAGTAATAAACGTCGCCACACTGGTACCGATTGAAAAAAGAGCGACCCTAGCATCAACGCCGCAATCATAATCACAGCACGCTGCGTAGGCAGTGAAAATCCTGCTAACAATCCGTAAATAATCGCTGCCATCAACGATATAATTGCAGCCGCTCGCGGTGCTGGTATTCGCAATAAAAGCCTTGGAAAGCAGCGCCATAAAAAGCTCGCCACATAATAAATTATCCCTGCAATTAATCCGACGTGTAATCCCGAAATTGCCATTAAATGACTCGTACCGGTATTCTGAAACACGCGCCATTGCGAAGCGCTCATCAAACTTCTTGAGCCTGTCGTCAACGTATTTAGTATGGCTGCTCAAGCGTGTCGCGATGCGCGTGATAGATTATTGCCATCCCTGTCAATAATCGACTCGCAATACGCGACAACTTAAATAGCCGCGGACGTCCTCGTCGCCCGCGCTCCGCGACCTCACGGCTCGACTACGCACGGGCTCTCAAATGACTTGACGGCTCGTAAAGATTTTTTGCAGTCGCTTACGCTCGGCAAAAAATCCGAGCCTACCGCGGAATACGCGCCTTCGCTTCGCTCTCCATGGCGCGCATCGAGCGGCACATGAACGACACTTTGCTGAATGATTGATTGTATTTGTTGACGCACATGATTGATCGGAAAACGCCAAGCATTACGATGCAATAAATGCTGTGGTTTTTTACTCACTACACTGCCCGTTGCGCGAATCCCGTGCACAAACAACCAGCGCTGATAGTTAAATGTGCCTGGATTGCGCAAGCTATGTGGCGGCTTTAATTTGACAGTCAAACGCCATCGATCACCAACATGCAACGCAGGGTATTGCCCATACCAACTTAAATAAACAATTACAGCGGTCGGCTGCCCATCGAGTTCATTCATTTTAAAATTGAAATGCGCACTCAACGCCGAAATTTTAGGCAACGCTATAATACGCCCTTCAATTTGAACAGGTTTATTGATGAAGCTCTCGGGTAAATGCCAGCTTAATAACCGTTGCGCACGGAAGTTTGCCCACGTAAATCCTACACAAAGCGCGATCCATACAATGAAGAGTGGTTTTATTTTTGTAGGTACAAAATAGACGAGTAACGCGCTGATCACAACAACACTCAAACACCAAGCAAGCGCAATTAATTTTGACCACCACAGCCAAATTGCAATACCCGCACAAAATCCAATAATCCATGAAGACATAGGAGCATTAAAGCATCTCTAACGTTTTGGTGTAACTCGGGGTTTCGGCTGACAGCAACACTAAAACACAAAATCTAAAAATATGTCATACTCTCTAATAAAAAAGACGAGCAGCATTGCAGCTAGGGACAACGGTTCCTGAAAAACAAACACCGACCTAAGGAGTCAATCCTATGCCCACAAAATCTATAGCCCTTGTAGCTCATGATCGTATGAAGTCTGCGTTGATTGAATGGTCCAAGCGCAACCGAGACTTCCTGAGCATGCACACGCTTTATGCGACGGGTTCAACGGGTGGTGTCATCGAAAAAAAATTAAAGCTCTCCATCGAAAAGCTCGAGAGCGGACCGCTCGGCGGGGATCAGCAGTTAGGGGCCAAAATTGTGGCGGGTGAGATCGACATGCTAATTTTTTTCTGGGATCCGCTTGAAGCACAGCCGCACGACCCAGATGTGCGCGCTTTGTTGCGTATTGCCGTGGTGTGGAATATTCCGGTCGCTTGCAACACTGCAACAGCCGACTTCTTGATTAATTCATCATTAGCGCAAAGTGATTACAAGCGGGAAGTACCGAATTACCAGTCCTATCGCAACCGCACGCTAAAATAATTTAAAGGATGCCTCTTCAAATTGGCTATTTGATTTACTCAAAATAGATTTCTAGAAACACTTTAACCATCGACCAAGTTATCGTTTAAAATATCGTCCATTAGTGCGAGCAAAAATTCACGCGATGTTTGTGGCATGACGATGATGTGCGCGATATTTTCATAGGCTGCGAGCTGCCATTTTTCAATGATTTTTTCCGAAGGACGTGGCAAAACAATAGTCAGCGAATTTGGATTTGACCATGCATCAATACCATTTTGCTTAAATTCATTAACAGCAAATTGGGTGTTCTCCAAACATTTCTGCACGATTTCTCGTAAACCTTCTTTTCCTGACCGATGAATGGCATACCACAAAAATAACGGCGTAATACCATTTCGTGAACTGGTGATCGTGCTGTCGGTGATTCTGACATACGAAATCTTTGGCGAAGCATTCACAATATTTTTTTTCTGCGTCAGTGTAATGCCACACGGCATGGGTGAACCCATGAGCTTATGGCCACTAATCGCAATGCTATTAGCACCTTCATCGAAACGAAACGGCTGCGGTTGATCCACAAACGGCAAGATTAATCCGCTCAATGCAGCATCACAGTGAATGTAATGGTGCTTAATACCAATTTCGTGAACGATTTCTTGGATTTTTTCTATGTCGTCGATGGCACCCGTCATCGTTGTACCAATATTCGCATTGAATACGGCGGGCAAGTGTTTATTACGTCGCAATTCGTTTTTTAGTTCTTGATAGTTTATCTCACCATTTTCGAGTGCAGATATTTGACGCGACTCACCCTTTATAATTTTTAATATTTTGGGAATACTGTAATGTGTGCGTTCTGAGTAATAATAGATAGCATCAGGATAAAGTTGATTGGCAATGTGAAGCCCAAAAAAATTCCCTTCGGTACCGCCACTCGTCACATAGCCTTTGAAATCATTGCCTGCGTTTAGCAGCTCTGCAAAAAATGCGAGTACTTCGCGCTCAATGTCATGTGTGTTGAGTTTATAGTTACTGAATTCTTGCGGATCGCCAATATTTTGGACTTTGGATAAATTTATAAAAATAATTAAAAATTGCTTGACATAGAAACCGAAAAAAAATTTTACGTTGTAAACAACGTTTGTTCGAAAAAATAAAATAAGGAACAAACGATGTTAGCGACAGAAAAACTAAAACAATTCCGTACATTCCTCTACAACATCTTCCCCGCGCGACGCGATGCCAATATGAATTTACTCGATGCCCTTTCAAGCCATGGCCATCGCTGCAAAACACCTATAGAATTATGTGAATCGCCATACTTTGAACGTGAATACAGTAGTATTACCGATGCGATTAGCGATGGTTTGTCGGTAGCAAATTGTTGGGATAGCATGATGAAAATACAATATGAACATGTGAGTCATAGCGATGACCGTGTGATCATTATTGCGGATACGACACCACAGTCGCGTCAAAGTGCACACTGTGTTGAAGATCGCCATGTGGTTTACAGCCCTAATCCAGCACCGGGTAACAAACCGATTACCATTGGACATGAATATTCAACGGTATCACTATTGCCCAATGATGGTGCAGCTCAAGAAAAGCATTGGTTAGTTCCACTGGATACGAGGCGCGTTAAAAGCGATGAAAAAGGCAATGTAGTTGGGATGCAGCAAATTAACCGTTGTATTGCAGACTTAGCGCTTACTCATAAATTGGTGGTTAGCGTGGCTGATTCAAAATATGGTACAGAAGCTTGCCGTAAACTGGTTAGCGAAAATCCCAATTGGGTACATCTTTTCCGTTTTAACAGTACCCGTAATGTTTTCGCGCCCGCATCAATAGAAGATAATACCTCAGGAAGTATAAAACGCTATGGTGATGCGATGAAACTAAACGACAGCACGACTCACCGTGAATCCGATGAGATTGTGCAGCAACCCATTACAACCCGCAGTGGCAAAACTTACCAATTGGAGATTAAAATATGGCGTGACCAATTCCTGCGTGGTTCAAAGCAATTTAAAGGATATGAGCATCCTGTTACTGTTGTGCAATTGGTTGCGGTTGATGCTAACGGTAAATCTTTATATAAAAATCCACTCTGGTTAGGACTCGCTGGTGAACGACGTAATGAAATCACAGCATTAGAAGCGTATCACTATTACGATAGACGCTATGACATTGAACACTACTTTCGTTTTGGTAAAGACAAACTGTTATTTGACCGATACCAAACACCGGATGTTAAGCACGAAGAAGATTGGTGGCGGATGACAGCATTAGCGTATACGCAACTTTATCTAGCGAGGAATCTTGCCCCGATTTTACCGAAAAAATGGGAGCGGTATTTGCCGAGCTTCCAAGTGGATAACGAAAAACCATCAATAACTGCGACCCCTTCACAAACGCAACGGGGTTTTTCTACGGTGCTTGATACCGTTGGCACGCCTGCTAATCTCTGCAAACCACGCGGTAATCCGCAAGGCAGAACCAAAGGTGATACGCAGGGGAAACGCACGCGACATCCTGCTATTTTCAAAAATAGCAACTCAAAAATTAAAACGATTCAGAGGACTGAAGAAAAGACGCAAAACTCAGACCCTGAAAAAATAGAGGATTTGATTGGGATAGTAAAATCATGGTTGGATAAAATAAATTTTACACCTGAGAAATTCTACGAATTGCTGCAAAAAACAGCTTAAGATTTAGAAACTCACATTTTTTGATTATTGTCCTAACTGGCAAGGGATTTTATTTATCCAAAGTCCAAAATATTGTTAATATGGAATTCTAAGAAACGATAAAGTTCGGAGTAATCGAAGTCTAAGTTGCACGGATAGCCGCCGACTTTGAGTTTATCCCGCTTAAACTTTTCGTATAGTGCATCCAAGCGTTTTTTTTCTTGCGATGACAGCTCCCTTTTATATCCCATCCTATCTCCTTGCGTGGGGCGCTTGAGTATTTTATCACAAATACGACAGAGTGAAGGGTGACCCAGGGTAGCGAAATCTAGTGAATCTCTTCGTCTGGGGGGGCCACCAAATTACATTTCAAAACTGTTACAAAACACAGAAGCGTATACATAAAAGCGTTACATCGAGTGTCTATGATGGTTACATTGAAAATCAATCGATAGAGGCTAACAGCATGAAAATAAAGAATAAAATTACAAAAACCTTGATCCTATCTGTGGGTCTCAGTGGTCTATTAGCGACTTCACCTATCTATGCCGGTTACTATCATCACCACTATCACCCACACTACCACCCGCATCATCACTACCATGGTAGTGGGGACCTTGCTGCGGGTCTTTTCTTCGGTGCTGCCGCAGGGATCATTGCCGGTGCCGCGATGACCCAACATCAAGGCTATTACCCAAGTTGTCAGCGCGTTTATTACAATCGTTACTGCCGCGATAGCTATTGGGGTGAGCGTTGCTATACCGTCAGAAGGGTGGAATACGTCTGTTAATTAGGGGCTATTTCCGTAAAAAATAGCCGTGCTGTAGAAAATGGGCGGTTTGTTGAATGACTTTAGCATTGCTCGGCATGAACGTGTGGGTCGCATGTAAAATAATGTGATCCCGCATGCCGGCGAGCTTGGTTTCATCCACCGTCAATTTACCGTCATTTTTACCAGGCAAAAGAAACCAGGAAAACAACCAATCGATACTGCGATCTCCCGCTATAACACCAAACTCATAATCGCTAGGCGGTAGCTGCCCAATGACTTTCGAGTCATAACCCAATTCTTGACCCGCAGGCCCATACCATCGTTTGTAAAAATCAAATCGCTTTAAAAAATTGACTAGGCGGCTACCCTGATTGGGCGGCCCCAGCATCACCACACGACCCATGTTTTCAGGCTGATATTTTGCAACGATGAGACGAATGATGATCGCACCCATGGAATGCCCTACGAAATTGAGTTTTTTTGAGGGGTCTGGACAGTTCTCTCGGATGTGCTCCCAGACGTAATCTGCGAGTACCTCTATTGAAAACGCAGTGGATTGATAGTCCCCGTTGTAAACGTCATACCCGCGCATCGACAGGCTTTTTTCCATAGTATCCATTATCCGCTTATCGCGGCCCATACCGTGTAATAGCACAACGTAGTTTTGAGGATCAGTTTTCATGCTTTTGATTATAAACCAATTTATAAAAAAATTTTAACCCGATTTAAGATTATTTTAATATTTCGCTGTTAGCATGGTGTTTTGAAAAAGGAGATAGCAATGCGATAGTCTATTCTTCAAAAAAGGAAGCTAGCGATACGGAGCTATTTTGATCCTATTAAAACGGAGAGTTCATCATGGCAAGGACAGCACCGGATACCACGGAATTAAATGAACAGCAAGAAGAAATTTATCGACAACTGCGACAAACATCCCTTCCTGATCTTAAATATTTTGCAACTATAGCGGCACTGCTTTCAATCTTTTTATTGATATCAAAGCAATTTGGCAATCAAACCGCTCTGTCAAAAACTTTTTATTTTGGATTTGCACTCTTACTGGCAGGGTTTTATAGAACACAGACAGAAAACAGCAAATTTCTACGTAGGGTAAAAGAAGAAGGGGCTAATTTAGTAGCGGGATTATTTTATAGGGGGGACATCCCTACCTCTACTGACGTTATTGACAACAATAGCGCAACCGGCCCAAATCTGAATTTAAGTGCGCCCTCCTAAGGGCGCACTTGATTCTTAATTTTTATTCCGCTTGCTTCATGCTCAAACGTACTCTTCCTTGGCGGTCGATTTCAATGACCTTAACGCGAACAGTTTGACCTTCTTGCAGATAATCATGAACATTATCAACATGCTCATCGGCAATTTGCGAAATATGCACCAACCCTTGTCGGCCTGGCAATACTGACACAAACGCACCGAAATCCATGATCTTCACAACCGGACCTTCGTAAGTTTTACCCACCTCAACGTCTGCCGTTAAGGCTTCTACGCGGCGTTTAGCTTCTTCACCATCTTCACCACGCACAGCGGCAATCGTTACGACGCCATCATCGGAAATGTCGATTGTCGAGTTAGTTGCTTCCGTTAATTCACGAATGGTTGCACCACCCTTACCAATCACATCACGAATTTTATCCGGATTGATTTTAATCGTAATAATACGAGGCGCATGCTGAGATACGTGATCACGCGGTTGGTTAATCACCTGGCTCATGATTTCTAATATATGCATACGAGCACGCTTAGCTTGATCTAAGGCTCGCTCCATAATTTCTTTGGTAATGCCTTCGATTTTAATATCCATTTGTAAGGCCGTCACACCACTGGCCGTACCGGCTACTTTGAAATCCATATCCCCCAAGTGATCTTCATCACCTAAAATGTCAGTCAATACTGCATATTTTTCGGCTTCTTTAATTAAGCCCATCGCAATACCGGCAACCGGTGCTTTAATCGGCACGCCTGCATCCATCAATGCTAAACTGCTGCCACAAACACTCGCCATGGAGCTCGAACCGTTGGATTCCATAATTTCAGATACGACACGAATGACGTAAGGGAATGCCTCACCCTTCGGCACAACAGATGCAACCGCACGTTTTGCCAAACGACCGTGACCAATCTCACGACGCTTTGGTCCACTCATAAATCCAACTTCGCCCACACAGAAAGGTGGGAAGTTGTAATGCAACATGAATTCATCGCGCCGATCACCGTCTAAGTCATCGATCATTTGCGCATCGCCTTCTGTACCCAAAGTAGCAACAGCTAATGCTTGAGTTTCACCACGCGTAAATAATGCTGAACCGTGTGCACGTGGCAACACGCCTACTCGCGCAGTAATGGGTCTTACCGTTTCGGTATCTCGACCATCGATACGCGGCTGGCCAGACAAAATTTGCTGACGCACTAAATCTTTTTCTAAATCATGGAATAAATTCGCGACTTCAATTTCGTTCGGACTATTTTCATCGTCAGTACATAAATCCGAAATTAACTGATTGCGAATTTCTTGAATGCGCGTTTGTCGTGCTTGTTTTTCACGAATTTTATAAGCCTCTGCCACATCGCTCGACGCTTTATCGGCGATCTGCTGTTTTAAGGCCGTATTTTCTTCAGGTGCTTGCCAATCCCAAGTCTGCGTGCCTGCTTCTTCCACTAATTCTTCAATGGCACGGATCGCGACTTGCATTTGTTCGTGACCATAAAGCACAGCACCCAACATAACAGCTTCTGTTAATTCGTGTGCTTCAGATTCAACCATTAAAACCGCATCTTTTGTTCCGGCAACGACTAAATCTAATTGCGATTCTTCTATTTCTTTTAGCGATGGGTTTAACAGATATTGACCATTAAGATAGGCAACCCGAGCACCTGCAATCGGGCCATTAAATGGCATACCCGATAAACAAATAGCTGCTGAGGCCCCAATAATGGCGGGGATATCGGTTGGAACTTCAGGATCCATCGATAACACTGTTGCAATCACTTGTACTTCGTTGGTAAATCCATTTGGAAATACTGGACGCAAGGGTCGATCAATTAATCGCGAGGTCAACGTCTCTTTTTCTGTCGGGCGCCCTTCACGTTTAAAATAGCCACCAGGAATTTTTCCTGCGGCATAGGTTTTTTCTTGATAATTAACAGTCAGGGGAAAAAAATCCCGCCCTTCTTCTGTATCTTTTTGGGCAACGGCCGTGACCAAAAGCATGGTGTCTCCCATGCGGATTATCACAGAGCCGGAGGCTTGTCGGGCAATTTCGCCCGTTTCTAATGTAACTGTATGTTTACCGTATTGAAAAGTCTTAACAATTTTATTCACAGATGGTCATCCTCGTTATGAACGCAGGCCAAGGCGTTTGATTAAATCACGGTAGCGCGAAACATCAGCATTTCGCAAATAGCTGAGCAGCTTTCTCCGTTGGCTCACCATACGCAATAATCCACGCCGTGAATGATGATCATGCTTGTGGGTTTTAAAATGCTCGGTAAGTTTATTGATTTTGGCGCTGAGAATGGCTACCTGAACCTCAGGAGATCCTGTATCACTCTCATCTAACTGATATTCTTTAATAATGGTCGATTTTTCAGATGCTGTTAATGACATTGCTAACTCCCTCATTTTAATAGGGTTTTCATAAAAAAGGTAATATCCACTGTCATTTACAGAGATTACCCACCAAAAAGGAAAGGCATTATAACGCAGATGGGGGGGCTTTCCTAGGGCTGATTAGGCAGCCTTTACTTTCTTGGGTGACCTCACCCACAAAGAACGATGCGCAATGAAAACAGCGAGCATAAGAATGATTTGTGGCAAAGCAGTGACGATATGGAAAACAAGCGCCAGCGCTAGCGCCTTAGTTGGGACAACGTGCAGGAATTTAATTAAATAATACACGATCGCGGTTTCGAAGATCCCCACACCCGCGAAGGCGTAAGGAATTGCAAATGATAACGTCGTCGTGAATAACAAAAAGACGGCCCCACTTAATCCGAACGAGTCATGAGGCAAGTTCCATTTGAAAAAGAAGTAGTATGCCAGCAGAATAGAGAGCCAAATGGCAGCACTGAATATCAAAACGGGCAGCTTATTGGGTTTTGAAACCACATCTTCGACCGCTATTAAAAGCGTTTCAATTCGCTCGGAACGACAAACAAACTGTCTAATAATACTGTCTTTAACGATCTTTAACGATCTTTAACGATTAAATATCGATACAGAAAAACGCTCAAGACACTGCAACTCAATAAAATAATAAACATATAAACAGCATTGACTTCAATACCAAATTGATGCATGAATAAAATAGCTGCACCAAAAATTAATAACATGATCAAATCAAAATAACGCTCGATAAAAGTTCAAGCGTGTCGCGATGCTCGTGATAGATTATTGCCATCCCTGTCAATAATCGACTCGCAATACGCGACAACTTAAATGTAGAACTCTCGACTTGATCTGACAGTTGAGATTTATCGGACATATTTTCTGTCCGATAGATCGGATTCTAATTACTCCTCTACCAGTTGCGTGTCGTGATTACTGTGCGCCTTATTCAATTCATCTGCCGACACGCTTGGAATAGTTTTACATAGTTTATCTAATTCTTTTTCTTGTGCCAAATGCTTTGCATCAAGAAAAGTTTGCATGGGTGTTTTTCCATAACAACGCTCGCCGGAATGGGGCCTGACCTCATTATATGTTTTGATCCACATAAAATTCTTGTTTAATCGTTTTATGAAAACGTTCACAAATACCATTGGTCTGCGGAGAACGTGCGCGTGTTTTCGAATGGTCAATGTCTTCAACTGCTAAATAAAGTTGATAGGCGTGGTTCTCAATTTTTCCACAATATTCCGTCCCGCGATCCGTGAGCATACGCAGCAATCGGATACCTTGCTCATTAAACCATGGCAATACACGTTCATTTAATAAATGAGCTGCCGTCATCGCTGTTTTCTCCGTGTATAACTTCGCAAAAGCGATTCTGCTATAGGTATCGACAAAAGTCTGCTCATAAATACGGCCAACGCCCTTCATCGTGCCAACATAATACGTATCCTGAGATACCTAAATAACCTGGGTGTTCTGTTTCAATCTCGCCGTGCGCTTCTTTTTCTCGTTTTGATTTTTCTAATGCTTGTCATTGTTCTTCCGTTAATAACATACCGTCTTGCGCCGATTTCGCTTCAAGCGCTTTTAGTCGCTTCTTAAAAGTCTCTAGATCATTACGTAGCCACACCGAACGAACTCCGCTGCTCGATACGATAATGCCTCGCGCCAGTAATTCATTGGCCGCACGTGCCTGACCTAACGCTGGGTTTTCAATAGCCAAAGCAATTACCCCTTCTTCTACATGTAGCGGCACTCTATTTTTTTCATTCGGTTTCTTCTTACTCATATCATGGAGTGCTTCTTCGCCACCATTTTCATAAAGTGTTTTGAAACGGTAAAAACTGTCGCGTGAATAACCCATAACCTTACAGGCTTGTGAAACATTTCCCAATTGTTTAGACCGCTCTAGTAAACCTAATTTGGGTTTGATAATCTTTTCGGATACACTGGTCATAATGACACTCCTCGTGTTGGTTGTTTAAGGTTGGTCAATTAAATTTTACTCTAACTGACCAGGAGTGTCAGATCAAGTCTGAAGGTTTACAACTTAAATAACCGCGGACGTCCTCCTCACCCGCGCTCCGCGACCTCACGGCTCGACTACGCACGGGCTCTCAACTGACTCGACGCCTCGTAAAGATTTTTTGCAGTCGCTTACGCTCGGCAAAAAATCCCAGCCTACCCCAGAATACGCCCCTTCGCTTCGCTCTCCATCGCGCGCATCGGCGGCAAGCGTGTGTGGTATATCTAAACTAAAAAATTGTTTGCCAAAATAAACACGCAAAATATCACCGACACGAAACGGCAAGAGATTATTAATCCCATTACCAATGCCTGTGACTTGGACTTTGGATAAATAAAATCCCTTGCCAGTTAGGACAATAATCAAAAAATGTGAGTTTCTAAATCTTAACCTGTTTTTTGCAGCAATTCGTAGAATTGCTCAGGTGTAAAATTTATTTTATCCAACCATGATTTTACTATCCCAATCAAATCCTCTATTTTTTCAGGGTCTGAGTTTTGCGTCTTTTCTTCAGTCCTCTGAATCGTTTTAATTTTTGAGTTGCTATTTTTGAAAATAGCAGGATGTCGCGTGCGTTTCCCCTGCGTATCACCTTTGGTTCTGCCTTGCGGATTACCGCGTGGTTTGCAGAGATTAGCAGGCGTGCCAACGGTATCAAGCACCGTAGAAAAACCCCGTTGCGTTTGTGAAGGGGTCGCAGTTATTGATGGTTTTTCGTTATCCACTTGGAAGCTCGGCAAATACCGCTCCCATTTTTTCGGTAAAATCGGGGCAAGATTCCTCGCTAGATAAAGTTGCGTATACGCTAATGCTGTCATCCGCCACCAATCTTCTTCGTGCTTAACATCCGGTGTTTGGTATCGGTCAAATAACAGTTTGTCTTTACCAAAACGAAAGTAGTGTTCAATGTCATAGCGTCTATCGTAATAGTGATACGCTTCTAATGCTGTGATTTCATTACGTCGTTCACCAGCGAGTCCTAACCAGAGTGGATTTTTATATAAAGATTTACCGTTAGCATCAACCGCAACCAATTGCACAACAGTAACAGGATGCTCATATCCTTTAAATTGCTTTGAACCACGCAGTAATTGGTCACGCCATATTTTAATCTCCAATTGGTAAGTTTTGCCACTGCGGGTTGTAATGGGTTGCTGCACAATCTCATCGGATTCACGGTGAGTCGTGCTGTCGTTTAGTTTCATCGCATCACCATAGCGTTTTATACTTCCTGAGGTATTATCTTCTATTGATGCGGGCGCGAAAACATTACGGGTACTGTTAAAACGGAAAAGATGTACCCAATTGGGATTTTCGCTAACCAGTTTACGGCAAGCTTCTGTACCATATTTTGAATCAGCCACGCTAACCACCAATTTATGAGTAAGCGCTAAGTCTGCAATACAACGGTTAATTTGCTGCATCCCAACTACATTGCCTTTTTCATCGCTTTTAACGCGCCTCGTATCCAGTGGAACTAACCAATGCTTTTCTTGAGCTGCACCATCATTGGGCAATAGTGATACCGTTGAATATTCATGTCCAATGGTAATCGGTTTGTTACCCGGTGCTGGATTAGGGCTGTAAACCACATGGCGATCTTCAACACAGTGTGCACTTTGACGCGACTGTGGTGTCGTATCCGCAATAATGATCACACGGTCATCGCTATGACTCACATGTTCATATTGTATTTTCATCATGCTATCCCAACAATTTGCTACCGACAAACCATCGCTAATCGCATCGGTAATACTACTGTATTCACGTTCAAAGTATGGCGATTCACATAATTCTATGGGTGTTTTGCAGCGATGGCCATGGCTTGAAAGGGCATCGAGTAAATTCATATTGGCATCGCGTCGCGCGGGGAAGATGTTGTAGAGGAATGTACGGAATTGTTTTAGTTTTTCTGTCGCTAACATCGTTTGTTCCTTATTTTATTTTTTCGAACAAACGTTGTTTACAACGTAAAATTTTTTTTCGGTTTCTATGTCAAGCAATTTTTAATTATTTTTATAAATTTATCCAAAGTCCAATGTATTGAATGAGCTGCAAGGCGTCACGGTGATTCCGATTGAGCGTGACCGTACGTCTAAAACAGCGCGCTTTTTAGCCTCGCAACCGTTTATTGCGAACAAACAAGTGACGTTACCGTTACATGCGGCACACACGAAACGCTGCATTGAGCACATGAGTAAGATTACGGCGAATGAGATGCATCGCTGCGATGACATTGCGGATACGCGTGCGGATGCGATTCGGTTGGCGTTGAAAGAAAAGCAGTTGGTGAGTACGACTTCGATTAACACTATGTGTTTAGGTGGTCACGCGCAAGAACTACCTGCTTTTTAACTGATAAGGAAAGAACATGATTGATTATGCAAAAGTCAAACAACAAAAAAGTGATTGGGCGGGTTATTTTTCACAGAATGACCGCCGGGGCGAAGCGGCGATTCGTTTTGCGGAGCTCGGTGAGCAGGCGCCGGTAAATACGCAGTATTCGAGGGGTTATGAGACGTTAACGTTTAACATTTTGTTTAAGCATTTACGCCGTGTGCAAGCGGAAGCGGCGAACTTGGATTTATCGCTGTTGTTTTATCCGCTCGATGACGATACGTGGGACGAGCGCTTTAAAGATCAAATTCAAGAGGCGGAAACGCAATTGCTGCAAGCAGCGCATCTAGGAGAGGATAATGCTACGCAGGCGTCGTTACAACAACGGGTGCAACGTCTGCAAGAAATTTATGCCAATGCGCGTCAGCATCGGATAGAAGAACAAAAGAATCACCAAGCGATTTTAAATGCACTGATGCTTGATGCTAATAAGCGCTTAGCCTTTCAGCAATCGATACGGCAGGTATATAGCTACGGATATTCGGTGCTGGTAATCAAGGCGTTGCCGGATATTCAAGGGGATGAGCAGTTTCAAAAGTTAGAGGTTGAGTGTTTGCTCTCAGCGACAGCTGCTTTTTTTGATCGGAACGCGACGACCTATACCAAAACCGATGGGCGTTTTGCGGGTTATCGTTATGATGTGACGCGTGAGGAATTGATGAACCGTTATGCGGACAATAAGAGACTGATGCGGAAGCTATCGGATTGGTCGGAGTCTAAAAAGCTTGAGGTGATTGAATATTATTATCGTGACAAAAAACCCGATGGTGGCTTAGGTGAGACGATTTATTACACACGTTTTATTGATAACCTGATGATTGAAGAACCGGTGCCGCTGTATATTGATTTGTTGCCTGTGATTTATCACAGCGGTTTGACGGTGTGGAATCCGGAACAACGTCAAGAAGTCACGATCCCGTTTATTGAGCCGATGAAAGATGCGGCGAAGTTACATAATTATTTAGGCACGCAGATTGCGAATTTAGCAAAGCAAACAGGTGGTCGCAAAATCATTGTTGATAAGTTTGATTTGGATAAGCTACAACCGCCAGAAAGAGAGGATTGGGACAATTTCGAGCGACGCTCAGGGTTATTTGTGCGACCAGCTAAGCGTCCGGATGATCCACCAGGGCGAGACTTAGAAGTTATCAGCCCGATGGAAATCCCGCAAACTTTAACTGAGAACTTTGCCACGAGCAAACAGGAAGTGGATGAGATAGCGGGTGCCTTTTTGAGTGTGCAAGGGGCGCAAGATAATGCGGTGAGTGGTGTTGCGATTGATGCGCGTGTGAGGCAAGCGAATTTGTTGCAAAACAATGTGGTTCAACTTCACAACCACACGATTAAGATAGTGGGTGAAGTGATTAAGCAATGGCTGCCTTACGTGTATCACCAAACCCAAACGTTGACGGTGCGTCATAAAGACAATTCTTTGCGACGCGTGACGATTAATAAAAAGCTCCTGACAGGTTCGATTAAAAATGATTTACACGCGATGACGGAGCGCTATTCGTACGAGTTAGAGCTGGTGGGTTCGAGTAAATTGGATGAAGAGAACACGCGCGAGTATTTAACGCAGATTTACCAGCTGTCCCCGCAAGCGTTTCAATTGACGGCGGACTTGTATGCACAAACGCTGGATATTAAGGATCGTGATGTATTGGCGCGGCGTTTAAAGACGATGGTAGACCCGCTGGTGATTCGCTTTGGTGATGGGGATATGAATTTTATGGAGTTCTCATCGCAGCGCCAACAGATGCAACAGCAAGCGGCGCAAGCCAATCCACAGATGCAACTGATTCAGAGCAAGATTCAAAACGAACAGGCGCAAACCCAAACGCAGCAATTTGAAGCACAGACTAAACGTCAACAGTTGTTGTCCCAGATTGAGCAAAATAGTCAGCAATTGCATGTGGAGCTTGAGAAATTAGAGCAGCACAAGGCTGACAGTGAGACTAAAAACATTATTGCGTTACTGCATGCGCAGCTCGAGCATAATAACCAATTGTTAGCGGCATTTGGGGTGAAGTGATGACGGTATTGAATATTCCCTTTAATAGCGGCACAGAGCCTGCACTGGATGGGAGCGTTTCTTATGCGAAGCTCTTGAATTTGGTGGTGACACCGGATAGCACGGTATCGGAAGCGCCGTTTTTTACATGCATCGAAAAGCTCCACAACCCTCAAGGGATTTACCGCACGGTGGGGACCGATACGACGCTGATTGTGGCGGATGGCTTTTTGTATACGGTGAATCAGACGCACGATTTATTGCGTGTGGGTCCTATTGCTGTACAGACTGGCCGTATTGCCTTTGCGGAGAACTTAAAAAACGAAGTGTTGCTTTGTACCGGAAAAACCGCGTATGTCTATAACACGGATAGCAACAGTCTGACTGATTTGCATTTGGTGTCTGGCTTTGACATGGAGCGCCCCATCAGTTGCACGATGATTAACAGTTATTTTATTGTGGCCGATGGAAATAGTAATTGCTGGCAGATTTCCGCGCCGAATGATGGTTTGCATTGGACGCCACTCGATGAAGCGTTATTAACGACGGTCTCGACTAAAATCTTGTCGGTGCAGTCGATCTCGAATAATTTATTTTTAATTGGCAATAATGCGATTGAGCGTTGGGTGCCTCAAGAAACGGCGCTTGATTTTCCGTTCAGTCGCGACAATAACTATCGCTTTGCCTGGGGTGCGTTTAATACGGAAGCGATTGCGGGTTACCAAGATCAGTTGGTGTTTTTATCGAATCAACGGGAAGTCATGGTATTAACTACGGAGGGCGTTAAAAAGCTGAGTACGCCAGGCATTGACCGACGGTTATCAAACCTCAGTGCTTCCGAGAAACCCGTGAGCGTGTTATTTAAGCATCAGGGGCAGTTATTTTATTCGCTGGCGACAAGCGATGAGACCTGGTTATTTAGTTTTGCGAGTCAGCGGTGGTCGAATAGCACGGATACATTATTGCAATGGGACGGTCAGCGTGGCTTTTTATTGGAAGATGGATTTTATAGTGCCAGCACTGCGATACAAGCCCGTCACCGTCAATTGCAAACGGGTTGGTTAACGCTGCCGGCACGGTTGCCCTATAAACCGGTGGTGCATCGCGTATCACTGACTATCATTTTCGGTGTGTGTGAAAAGCCGGTGGAAAAAGAGCCTTTGTATTTATCGGTAGCGCGCAATCATGCTGATTTTGGTAATCGGATACCGTTAAGGTTACCGCAACGTTATTCAAACTCACACACTGTGCATTGGCCCTGCCATGTCGTGGCGCGTGAGTTGATGCTGCGGCTTGATTATTTTGGATCAAGTCAAATCACGTTGACCGATTGTTCGGTTGATATTAATTAACATTAACCTCAGTTCTGGATAACTGCGTATAAATTATTCTTTATATTGTTGGTTTTTATTCCTGGTTTGTTTGGTCGCCAAGAATAGGCAATTAGCGCTGCAAGGGTATTGACTAAAAAATTAATCGGACTACGATGACGCGAATGCTCAACATGATACAAGTTTTTCAACTGATCGATAATCGTTTCTACGATGCCACGTTGTTTTAGGAAAAACTTTTCAAATGCAGAAAGCATTTTGTTCTTCATATTTTTACGGACTTTTGTCACAAATTTTAAATCGTGTTTTGCCAAATCGTCCGCAAGATCTTTTCCAAGATACCCTTTATCGCCAGCGCCCAACCCCTTTAAATTAGCCATTAATTTTCTAACAACAGCGCGATCATCCACGTTCCCTTTCGTTAAACAAAAACGGATTAATTCCCCTTGATGATTAATCACAATATGTAGTTTAAAGCCGTAAACCCAGCCCATTGTGCTTTTACTGCGTTTAGCAATGCCTTTGAAAACCTTGTTTCGATAAATTCGTTTATTGTGGCATACGCGTAGTGTAGTTGAGTCAATATAATACAATCCCGTGTGTTTGCCCTTTCTCGAAAGCAAATAGGCGGCGAGCATCCGATGCGCGCCATGGAGAGCGAAGCGAAGGCGCGTATTCCGCGGTAGGCTCGGATTTTTTGCCGAGCGTAAGCGACTGCAAAAAATCTTTACGAGCCGTCAAGTCATTTGAGAGCCCGTGCGTAGTCGAGCCGTGAGGTCGCGGAGCGCGGGCGACGAGGACGTCCGCGGCTATTTAAGTTGTCGCGTATTGCGAGTCGATTATTGACAGGGATGGCAATAATCTATCACGAGCATCGCGACACGCTTGATTAGCGCTGCTGATTGGCAGGCGACAAAACGTGTGTAACTCAGCGCCGTAGGAAAATACTTCTTCATGTCTTGTAAAACACATCCACAATAAAAATCCTTAAATGTGCGATAGTGACTCATTTGAAACAACACAATGATGGTGCCAATTTCAGACAAGCTCATTTGCATCGCTCGATCTCGTTTTCTGTCTGGGTTCGGTAGCAAATACTTTGATTGACCTTTCAAATAATCCTTGCAAAAATCATCCATATCACAAAAAATCTCCGTGACCGGTGCCAACATGATTAACTCCTGTTACATTATTTAGCTGTAATTTTGGAGCTAAATTTTAGCGGTTCCGGTCTTTTTTTCAATTATTTCATTCACTTATTCCTTTTCTTATACAGAACTCAGGTTAACATTAAAAACCATGAGGAATAAAACAATGAGTGAACCATTAAATAGCGGTACTGAAGCTGCTTTAGATGCTATTGATCATGAAGCGGGAACGCAAACTAGTGATGCTGAGGCTCGCAATGACGCGGGCGCAGCAGAAATACCTGCTGGCGCTACGCAGCCAGCGTTATCGGATGCAGGCAATGCGGCTATGAATGCAGACCGTAATGACAATAAAGTGGGTGATGAGAAACGTTATACAGAGCAAGAGTTGCAACAAAAAATTGCGGCTCGTATTGCGGTTGAGAAAGCAAAAAATCAGCAACCAAACCCAAGGGGACAGAAGATGATGTGTCGAACACTGCGGAGACGATCACGGTTTCTCGGGACGCGCTAGAATCGATGGTGCGTGATGAGCTGATGAAGAATCAACAGGAAGCGACGTTTATGGGTCAGGTGAATACATTAAACACAGAACTGTATCAAGCCCGTCAAGATGATGCGAGTTTTAATGCCTTATGTGAGGGCTTGCCGCAAGACGTCGCACAAAAGTTTTTTGCGGTATTTGCAGGTCAAGACAATGCCGTGGCGATGATTAAAACTATTTTGCACGATAAAGGCTTATCAGAAGCATTTATCAATTGTCAAGCGTGTCGCGATGCTCGTGATAGATTATTGCCATCCCTGTCAATAATCGACTCGCAATACGCGACAACTTAAATAGCCGCGGACGTCCTCGTCGCCCGCGCTCCGCGACCTCACGGCTCGACTACGCACGGGCTCTCAAATGACTTGACGGCTCGTAAAGATTTTTTGCAGTCGCTTACGCTCGGCAAAAAATCCGAGCCTACCGCGGAATACGCGCCTTCGCTTCGCTCTCCATGGCGCGCATCGAATGACGCAATGCAGTTATCGCACATTTTAGGGCGTGCGCACAGTGCAGCGCAACAAGGCCAACAAAAAGCAAGCGGGTATAAAACAACGCTGTCATTAAAAAATACAGGGGCCAAGCAGTCCGCAGACAGTTTGCAATCGGATGCGCCAGTGGATGCGTATGAAGCCGAACTCTATGATTGAGTTGACAAAATAAATTTTTTGTTTGACAATTAAAGTGTTCACAGCGATGTGAGCCGACGCCCAGTCGTTAACTGCGTTCGTGTGTGATGAAGCGGAAATTTCATCATCGACGCCCAGTCGTTCGATGCGCGCCATGGAGAGCGAAGCGAAGGCGCGTATTCCGCGGTAGGCTCGGATTTTTTGCCGAGCGTAAGCGACTGCAAAAAATCTTTACGAGCCGTCAAGTCATTTGAGAGCCCGTGCGTAGTCGAGCCGTGAGGTCGCGGAGCGCGGGCGACGAGGACGTCCGCGGCTATTTAAGTTGTCGCGTATTGCGAGTCGATTATTGACAGGGATGGCAATAATCTATCACGAGCATCGCGACACGCTTGAACTGCGTTCGTTCGATAGAGCGGAAATTCTATCAAGTGAGCCGAACAGCTTTTTTGAGCTGTTTTAAATTAACGTTAACGACTGGAGATTTTCTCATGTCCAACCAATTTGTATCAACGATTAGCGCGTTAGCGAAAATCATTGTAGCCTTACAGAAAAACGAAACGATCTTTTTTGGTTCTGCGAATAAAGATTATCAAGGGCAATATGAAAATACGATGTACACTTCGAATACGACGGTACAGGTATTGTTGCCTTTTTATCCGGAACTGCAAACTACGATTTCCGTAAAACCGACGCCGATTGTCGATCGCACGCGGTCGGTAACGTGTGACCAGATTTTTAGTACGGTCGCACAAGTCAACACTGTGGATTTATCCCTCGGGGTAAAGCCGTTTGTAGAAAAGCGTTTAATGCAATTTTATAAAGTTATCCAAAACGGTGTAGAGCGCTATTTAGTGGATAAGCTGATTGCAAGCAGTACATTCATTCCGGTTACTGCGGTAAGCGCTTTAAAAACGACAGCACCACTGGATTGGCTGTACAACGCAAAAACCATGATGACTCACATGAAGATGAATGACGTGGGCACGATTATGGTATTGAATAATCAAACAGCAAATAAAGTGCGTAAGCAGTTATCGCAAAGTGCACAGTCGTCTGATCGCGTTGCGCAATCGGTGATTCGCCGTGGCTTAGTGGGCCAGATTTCGGGTGTTCCGGTGCATGAATCGGCGGATTTATTGGACCACCCCGCGGGTCAATTGGCGAAAGTGAGCGGTTTAAATTTACGAATTAAATCGATTCAAAAATCCGCTGACGGTCTTGAAATTATTGGACTGACGTTTAATGCCTACAAAGATACATCAGCTAGCACACCGATTAATGACATCAGTCATAACGCGGTTAAAAAATACGATGGCTTTGTGCTCAATACTATCGGTTGGAAACAACCCATTAGTAATAGGGACACTGATTATGTGGCGTTTTGTCGCAGTAACGCGGATATTGATAGTATTAGTGGCGGTAGCTTCGCGATCACGTTGTCCCAACCGTTAGAGCTTGCGCAGTTATCACGAGAACCTGCAGTTGGTGATGCGGTTATGGCTTTAGATGACCATACACACAATTTCTTGTATACGCGCTACGGATTAACGGCGGTGAATCCACCGTTAGAACCGTTAAAGTCTGTGGACAGTAAAGTGGTTAGCACTGAAGGTATTTCATGTACTGTTAGTATGCAAGGTGACATGTATGCCTACACCGAAGGGTATCGTATTTCAACGATGATGGGTGCGACTGTTTTTAACCAAAACGTGATTGCTTTGCCGATTCCAACAGCCAGTCTTTCGCCTCAAGCGAGTGGTTTTGATTTAGCGGGTGTTATGGCAGAGGGTATTGCGAAACGCCTAGAAAACAAGACTGTGTTATCTGAAAAAGCAAAACCAACAGCTAAAGCAGACGTTAAGCCTAAAGCTAAAAAAGCAAAACCAAAAGCAACGGCAACTGAGCCAAGCGATACTCTTGAAGGTAGTGCAACGACTGCGGAGGCTTAACCATGGTGATGGCAGTATCCGATCTTGTGAATGAAGCGTTGTATTTATCGGTGTTGGATCGCGAGAGTGGTCCGGCTCCGACGGATTTAGAGCAAGCGCAGGGGTTACGGTGTTTGCAGGGCGTGTTAGCAGAGCACGCCCTATCCATTCCGTATCGCCAGTGTGACACTTTTTCAGATACGAAGGCGTTACTGAAAACGGATTTTACTGAAATCAACGCGGTGAATTATTTGTGTGGTGGTCAACGGTACTTACTCGAAGGGGTTGGATTGCATCGTTGGAATCGTGCACGTACAACCACCGTGCATGCCATGCCGGAGATTTATTTTTTTAATCCAGCGGACACGAGTATAAAAGTGTATCCGCTACCGTCCCGTGCAGGGATTTTTGAAGTCTGGGGATGTAAAGCGAATACACCGATGCGCATAACGGATATGTTAGACCGGAGTTTGCCAGCGGTATTTTTGGAGTATTTGAAATACTTAACGGCCTTTTCCTTATGCGCAGAAAACAGTATTCCGTGGAGCAATGAAAAACAAGCGAGACTCGAAGGACTTGCTGCATCCGTCACGAATCAAACGGTAATTAATACCGAAGCAGAACCACAGTATGTGTATAGCAGCGGTGTCGGCTATGATGCGAACGCTTTATTCAGTGGTCGTGGGTGGCGTTTATGAAAACAAAACCACCGTTAACGCTAAAAGGTTTATTGAAATGGACGAGTGATATCACGCGAGAATTGTACGGTTGTTTAAAGGATGGGAGTTTGAAGTATCCGCAGGTAAAAAGCAAAACGGACTTATTGGTTTTGGCACAAAACCAAGTACATTGGCAGCATTGCGCACGTGACAGAAGACAATAATCCGTATATGGGCGTTCAGGACAAGCGTGTCGCGATGCTCGTGATAGATTATTGCCATCCCTGTCAATAATCGACTCGCAATACGCGACAACTTAAATAGCCGCGGACGTCCTCGTCGCCCGCGCTCCGCGACCTCACGGCTCGACTACGCACGGGCTCTCAAATGACTTGACGGCTCGTAAAGATTTTTTGCAGTCGCTTACGCTCGGCAAAAAATCCGAGCCTACCGCGGAATACGCGCCTTCGCTTCGCTCTCCATGGCGCGCATCGTGAGAGCGGGAATAAAACCGTTTGGAAAAAAGTAGCGTTGGGTGAAACGCTGGGAGAAAAGCAATGAGTTTTTTAGATTTTTTGGGCGGTGGAAATACTTCGGGTGATTACAATCAGTATGCGAATCAAACCCGGCAATTAGCGGGCGGTTATAATCCGTTTATTCATAACGGTACACAAGCGGGTCAGTGGATGTTGCCGCAATTGCATCAAGATGCAGCCAACCCTAATCGTGTACAAGACCAGTGGGCACAGGGTTTTCAGATGAGCCCGTATCAACAGAATGTGTTACAGGCGGTGAGTAAGCACATGCAAGCGTTAGGCGCCAATAGCGGTATGCTCGGTAGCGGTCAATTGCAAAAAGCCTTACAAGGGCAGTTATCGAGTGATGTCGGACAATTCCAAAATGATTACGTCAATCGCGCGATGCAATTGCACAGTATGGGTTTAACGGGCTTGGGTAATATGTATCCAACGGGTTTGGGCGCACTTGGCAATCGCAATAATTTATTAAACGCGGCCAATGAAGCGCAATTGCAAGGCAACATTAATCGCGATACGCAAGGTGCGAGAAACTTTGGTGGTTTTTTGGGAACGGCAGGCGGTATTGCTGATATTACTAGTCTCTTTGTATAACGGGAGAAAAACCGATGGGATTTGGTGTTATCGATCCTACCTTAAATAGTGATGGTGTCAGTCCACTGCTGTTGAATATGCGCGCTGCGATTGGGAATACGTTTGGTTTAGGTAAAGCGCTTAATCAAATGGGTACGTTGCGCAGTACCATTGGCGCGACGAACGCGCAAAATAATGCAATACAAAAAACGGCGATGCCGTTAGCCTTGGGTCATGTGACGATGCAAGATTTATTAAATCACCGTATGGCGATTAACAATCAGTATTTGCCGGAGCAACTAAAATCGCATATTGGTTTGAGCAATGCTCAAGCCGATACTTTACGATTTAATATGGCGCATCCCTTTTTAGCACATGACCCCTATCTATCATTTTTATTTGGACTTCGTCCGCAAGGTTATGCCAATGAGCCAGAAGCGCAGTCAGCTGAACAGCGATCGACACAGAATAATGCATCACACACGCCTGTCGCACCGACAAAATTGGGCGTACCGTTTGCAGTGCAAGATAATAGGCAACCCGCAACGCAACAGAATAGTTTTTTTACGCCTGCGCCCGAGGTGGCTTTTAAGTTAGGTGGATTAACGCCAAATCAAGCACAGCAAGTGGCGCAACAACAAGCTGCTGCTCATAGTGGCTCAACGACAACGCCGACAGCTCAAGCCATGCCAACGACATTAGGCGGCTCACTCGTTACCCCCGTGCAATATATTAAATCGCAGTTGCTTCAAAAAATATTGCCTAAAGGTAATGGCTTGATGGGTGAGTGGCAAACAGCGCAAGCGTATAAAAACCTCTTTGGTGAGAATGACCCGCGCACACAAGCAGCTAAACGCGCTTATGAAACCGATGCTGATTATAAAAACATGCGCGGTGGTTATTACCGTGGTAATAACATGACACCGCAAGGCCGCTTAGAATATATCGCGACCGCGCAAGGCATGGGTATTTATCCGATGGAAGCTGCAAAATATATTTCTGAAGGGGTCTCATTAAAAGAATTAGCAAAACAGCGTGGTGTTTCCTTACAAGATGTGAAGCCAATTTATCCTGCGACTACCGGCGCAGTTACACAAATTCAAAACCGGCGTTCTGCTGTTGCCGAGGTTAACTCCCTTAGTCCATTTATTACAGCGGGGTTAGCGCCGTATGCCCGTACGTTTGCAGGGTATTCACTCGCACAAATAGCCGATGCGTTCTCAAAAAACCCAGCAGATATTGATAAACAAGCGCGTTTCTTAGCAGCAAAAATATTATCTGCGGAACAGACGGCGGCACGCATTCGTGCGTTAGCAGGACAAGCGGGTGTTGAATTGATGAAAGAGGTGCAAAAGCAGGCGTACGGTCAATTAAAAATTCTTCGTTCGCAGGTTTCTCCTGAGGTCGCTACAAGATCGCAGGGGTACGTGGACCAACAAATTAATAAAGCATTTGGCAGAGGCAGTGCGACAGTATTGCAACCACTCGGCCAGCAGCAAAAACAAGCGCAACAAGGGACGCAAGCGTCACAGCAATTCAATATGCAAATAAAGATACCCACGTTTAACAGTAAAGCAGAATTTTTAAAGTGGGTACAAGGCTTGAGTTCTGAACAGCGTCAACAGGTATGGAATCAATTGAGGTAATGATGACTTACGTACCAAACAGAAAAGATTTAGCAGCCGTTGACTCCTCGTTAGTGAGTGGAGATCCAGGAAGCTATCAACCTTCACGCGCTGATATGACCGTTTTTATGAATAGCCGTCAAAAAAAGTCGGAAGCTGAAAATCCAAGTTGGTGGGACGATATTAAAAATATTCCTGCTCATTTTGTTTCAACATTGGGTCACGTTGCTCAGCTTCCGAGTCAGGCGACAATGGAATTCATGAATCATCCCGTACAGGCATTGGAGGCTATTCCTAAAGGGTTATTAGCTGGTTTTGTGCAATTAGGCCGGCCAGTGGTGAATTTGCCGCATAAGCTGTATCACGGTATTCCAGAAGGTGCGCCGATGACGTCTGCACAAATTGATAATGCGTTTGGTATTCAAGGCGACCCTGCTGGCCAATTTGCGGAGTTTTTGGGCGCGGGTGGTCCCTTGGCTTTAGGTGAAAAGGCAGTCGTTAAGGGTTTTGGTAAGTTACTGCCGCTTGGCGTTGAAAAAGGTGGGCGCTTGGCAAGAAAGCTCATTCCTGGGATTCGTGATACGGCAGTGCGTGCGGGCTATTGGGGTGGTTTTAATAAAGCAGAAGGCGGCAGTGGCATTGAAGGCTTGGGGACATCATTTTTAGCAGACCTTCCATTTTTAGGTAAAGCTGCACTAGGACGCATCCCGTTAAATATGGCCGAAAAAGATGCTCGTTATACGACTGTGGCAGGCGCGCGTAATCCTGAGGTGCGTACGCCAGAAGAAGCAAACCAACTGTTAAAAACGGTGGGCCCGCAATTTCCAACGAGTTTGGGAACGTTGTCAGGTTCGCGTCGGTTACAAAAGTTAGAAAGCGGTTTATCGTGGTTACCGTTTTCGCACTATAACGCGCACATGGAATCGGGTCTTTATGATACGGACCAAGCTGCACAGCAATTGATTGATCATTTACGCGGTGATTCGTCTTTACCTGAGTTAGGCAATGATATTCATGCTGGCTTAGAGCAAGCCCGTGAGGCAGCGTATCAACAGATGCAAAAACCGTATGCGCCGATTGAGTCGGCGTTACAGGGCATTAATTTTAAATTAACGGAGCTGCCGAATTTTAGAAAAACGGTGCAACAGTATTTAACGGGCGAAGCGGACAAAATTCAAAAAGGCATTCGCTCGCCGTTGCCCGATTTTACCGCGCCGCAACAGGCGTTATTAAAATCGTATTTACACAAACCAACGTCGCAGTTAAATCCATTGACATTCCAGTATGAAACGACACACCCCAGTTTTACGGAAGCACGCCAACTTGAAAGTGATTTAAAAGCAAAAGCGCGTGATGAAGGCGGTAAAGGGAATACCGATACCCAAAAAGCATTTAATGCTATGGCGGCTGCATTGCATGACGATTACGCGCACAACGCGCACATGCAGGGCTTAACGAATGTAGTCCCTGCTTTAAAGAAAGCGCATCAATTTGCAAAATCACATTATTATGAGGTGTGGGAAAAGCCGGCTATTCATCATCTATTGTCGGGTAAAACGCATGCTGTTTATACGACATTAATGAAGCGTGAGCACCAGGCGTTATTAAGTCAATTACCTCAAGACTTAAAACACAAGCTCTTTTTGTCCCACATTGCAAACCGTATTCAGGAAGGTCAATCGGGCGACCGGATTTCACCGGTTACATTATCGACTTTATACGCAAAACAAGGGTTAAAAGATGCGGATGCGAAAAGCCAATTACTCGATTCTATAACGCGCCAGAAATTTAAGCGGTTACTAGCGATGAATGAATTAACGAAAGCGGCTCGCGCTAAAAAGGGGGTTGCGCGAAGCGGGAAAATGATGATGCCCGCTATTAAATACGGTACTGCTGGTGCGGCTGGGTTGGGTTTATTATCCCATCCATGGTTATGGGGACCGTTGGCGGGATTAACATTAGGGGGTCGCAAAATGGGACAGTATCTCACGAACCCGAAAACGTTAGCACGTTACAGCGGGTTGTCAAAAGATGTTAAAAAAATGGCGACGGAAAAACGCTTTGCGATACCGTTTAAAGGGTTGGGTATAGCAGAGTCGCTATTACTGCCGAATGAGCAAAAAAAATGACTATAAACACAGACGAATTAATTCTAGCTCCACCACTGCAACAAAGTGTGATTGATCCGTTAACACGGTTGCCCGCAGTCGGTACGCTCTATTTTAAAAGTGCAACGACTCAAAAACCCAAAGCGGTTTATATCGCGACGGGCGACACTCAAAACCCCTACCAAGGAGTGACGCAAATCAGATTGAATAATGCAGGGGCCTTACCTCATCCGATTTATTGCTATCCGTTTGATGAGACGGATGACACGCAATCGGAGCTCTATGATATCGCTTTAATGAATGATGCGGGCCAGACGATTTTTACGCGCAACAACTTTCCTCAAACCGGCGCTGGTGATGGGATCGCACTATATAATAGGAGTCACCAGCAAAATCTCTGTCCTTCGTATGGTTTTAATAGCCCCATTCACCCCACGGATTTTAGTGAGCAAAATGGCCAAGCGTTTAATCAAGCCTACAATTGGTGTTTACAGGACATGGGTACACCGATTGCGTATGGCTGGAATTTGTGGGCGGGAAGCGATGTCGATTACCGATTGTATTACGAATTTCAAGAAGCACCAGCGAATTTAGCTCATAATCCGCAGTACGAACTGCTCTTAACCGTACAAGATGCGCAGCCCACTGCAACGTCTTTTGTGCGATTGGGTTGTAAACTCGGCGCTTACAATGCCTTTCAGGGTAAAACGCTTCGGCTTAGTCATTATTTTCGATGGCTGAACAGCGAACCCTTTGCCCCGATAAATATTGTTTTTTTACGCACGAAAAACGGCAAGACGGAGTCGCCGATTTCATTGGGGACGCTAACGGCCAGTCCTGTAATGAGTTTGCAGCAACAGGTAGTAACGATTCCGCCACTTCCCGAAACCGATGGATATACCTGTGATGATGTGGCTTTACTGTATTTGGATTTCCCGACAGGGGTGGATTTTAAAATGGGGATCACGGCGAATTGGTATGAAGTCGATACGGGTCAGTTATTAGCAATTGAAACGTCTCATGCTGACAATATCAGTGGCGCGTTTTTTGGCGGCTGGACCAGTATTGGAGACTCGTGTTTGCACCAGGAAGAAGCGGGTCTTCCCACAGCGTTTCGGCAAGGACAATTTGCAGGTCTCAATAAAACCGGAGAGATTGTGCAACGTTTAAAGGGAGCGGATTCACCGAATTACGCGGTGGAGCTTAGCGGGGGTTTGTATTATTGGGATGACTTTGTGGATGACACGGGGATTAAAATCAATCGATTGGTGCCAGCGTTAAGTGCGCTCGATATTCAATTTACACAAGATCTGGCACAACCGTTGTTTTACAGCAATCTAAAAAATAACGAAGTGGACTTGGGTCTTAAAAATGGTGAATTTACATCGGAATGGGATGCGAGCCAAGCGCCGACGATTCTGTTGTCTAAAAGTAAAGAGCATTACCCCTATGATATTAGGATCACCAAAAACAGTGCTACCGAAGCAACGATTAAATACGTTTATAACTGGCATCCGAACGAACGGGTTGGCTGGGATTGGTATTGCCGTGGCCGAGGACGCTATATACCTATTGCTGACGGACCCATTGGTAATTGGGACGACATTGCGTGTGTTAAATCACCTTACGGGACTCGGAAGTTGCAAACTACTATCCTGGAGCACGGCAGTGATACAAAACCACCCGCAGTGAAACTCACGTTTACTTCAAAGAATGTGCAAGATTACGCTACGTATTTTGGAAAACGGTTCGGTTATTATCAGTACAGGACTTTTATTGAAATTCCGACGCAAGACTACGGCACGCATCGCGCACACCCCTACTATATACCGGGTGGTTCCCCTCCCAATGTTATTCAAGGAGCGGTGCATATTGTGTTTACAGGCGATATAATCCAGCGCGTGTTGCCAGGCAAACGTAGCACTTTAAACATCGATTTAAAAGATATTCAAACAACAGAACAATTGATTGATGTATTGGTGACGAAAACAGGTGGTGGTGAGGCGTACCATTTAAAAATTACCGCGCTGCCGCACAACGGCGCTGTGTTGAAGTTTTCCAACAATACCGACGACTATGCGCTCTTGTTTCATCAAATCGGTTTGTCGTTTCCGAGCAAGCCGACGGGTGTTGAGAATGTGTTAGTCCTTCATTTTCACGCAGGCATGGACGTCAATGAGTTGACGAAACAAATAGCTATTGCGATGCAGCGTTGGATTATCCGCATTCCCCAGGCAAGTGATTTAGGGCTTGATGCGAAAAATAAAAAGTACGGCTACTGGCTAACGTTATGAGGCAATGATGAACAATCGACTGACATTTGTGATTGAGGCGGGACAAACAGAGAGCAATCCACAGTTGTTATTGGATTGCACGTTAGCGACGCTTTATATCCCGGACGGGATTGCCGGTCGTGCATTAAGGCTTGTGGGATCGCTCGATGGGTTTGAATACTATCCGCTGGATGTCCGTTTTGATTTAACCCAATCAGAGAAGAAAGGGGTGATGATCACGAATTTGCAACCGCATTGTTGCGGATTACGTGCGGTGAAAATGATGAGTGACAGTGTGCAGGCGACACGGATCACTTTATTAGGCGGGGTGCTATGTTAACGGGTTATGCTACAAAAATTATTGTATTGCTGAGTGAAGATAGAAAACCACCACCTGTCAGACCGTCTGCCTTATTACAAGAAAATGGCGCACCCGTGTTGTTAGAGAATAACGCTGCCTTATTACTGGAGGTAGGCGCATGAGTACGGGTAAAAAGATCAGTGAACTGCCGGAAGCAACCTAGCTTGAGCAGGATGATGTGTTTGTCATTGCAACACCTGGACAAGCAAACAAGCGGGTGACGATGAGCCGTTTGTTTGAATCCCTGCATGGAGCTTGTACGGTGGACGATGCTAAAAATCGTGAATACACAGCCGGTGAAGTGGTGAATATTGTGGATTTTAAAAACCCTTATCACATTGCGCACGGGGAATTCATGTGCTTTTGTTACACGCAAAAACCCACTTGGTTCGACGGCGATATTGATAATGCCTTGTATGCGGTGAATCGCTCGGGCAACAGAAATATTCTGATCAATACAGCGTTATCGGACGCGCGCAGTTTAATCTTAAAACTCGATGAGGCTAAAGAATTAGCGCACTTATTAAATAATACGGGGAAGCTCTTTTTTGAGCCCTCGCAAAAGAAGCTTTGCACCATGATTGATAATGTTGTGCGGGCTGTTCGACTAAAATCGTTTCAATCGTTAGACAAAACAGGAGTCTGAATCATGCGTCACACTGATGAAAGCGCCTTATTAATACCTGAAGAATCCATTCCATTAGAGACCTGGTGTATGGTTGGCAACGACAGATATCAGGGTCGCGAGGAGGAAACGTGCTTTATAGCTGAGCCCCCTCCTTACTATGCCACCTTCGAGTCAACGCATTCGATGCGTACACGACCTGAGTATGAGCGCATCACGGGATTGCTACGAAACATATCGCTGCATCCACGGGTAAAAACGGGTCTGAAGGTAGTACTTGCGTTGGCCGGTATTGCATTGCTGCTGGCACTCATCGAATATCTGAGCCGTTTTGACTCTGAAGATGGCACCGTTACCACAACGCCTGCGTCAACGGATTATTCGAGCAGCACAACCATGAGCACAACCGTTACTACAACTCCCTCATTTTTTACCACCACAGTGCCTACCCGGGGTCCGGTCACAACCACGTTACCGCCTGACCAGCGTTGTGTGGTCGTGCCCGAATGTTGTGATGATTGGTCGCAGTGGATTTGTCAAAGGTGAAACGATGAGCGATCTTTTTAAAAAACTTAATAACGACACGATTGCAGGCATTATTTTTGTAGCAAAGCTCGGCGTTGTCTTTCTCGTTAAAAAATGGGTGGAGACGTTTTCAGAGACAGTGTTTGCAGCCTTAAATTGGACTTTGGATAAATTTATAAAAATAATTAAAAATTGCTTGACATAGAAACCGAAAAAAAATTTTACATTGTAAACAACGTTTGTTCGAAAAAATAAAATAAGGAACAAACGATGTTAGCGACAGAAAAACTAAAACAATTCCGTACATTCCTCTACAACATCTTCCCCGCGCGACGCGATGCCAATATGAATTTACTCGATGCCCTTTCAAGCCATGGCCATCGCTGCAAAACACCCATAGAATTATGTGAATCGCCATACTTTGAACGTGAATACAGTAGTATTACCGATGCGATTAGCGATGGTTTGTCGGTAGCAAATTGTTGGGATAGCATGATGAAAATACAATATGAACATGTGAGTCATAGCGATGACCGTGTGATCATTATTGCGGATACGACACCACAGTCGCGTCAAAGTGCACACTGTGTTGAAGATCGCCATGTGGTTTACAGCCCTAATCCAGCACCGGGTAACAAACCGATTACCATTGGACATGAATATTCAACGGTATCACTATTGCCCAATGATGGTGCAGCTCAAGAAAAGCATTGGTTAGTTCCACTGGATACGAGGCGCGTTAAAAGCGATGAAAAAGGCAATGTAGTTGGGATGCAGCAAATTAACCGTTGTATTGCAGACTTAGCGCTTACTCATAAATTGGTGGTTAGCGTGGCTGATTCAAAATATGGTACAGAAGCTTGCCGTAAACTGGTTAGCGAAAATCCCAATTGGGTACATCTTTTCCGTTTTAACAGTACCCGGGTAGTGCCTCATTTTTGTTGATGTGATATATTTTGCTATTTCAGAAAATCATTAGGATAAGGATTGCATGAATGGCAAGAATCAATGTTGCTTGCCCCTGCTGCTGTTTACATGAGGTTGTAAAATTTGGCGTCAGCAGTACAGGAAAGCAAAGGTTTCAATGTAAAAATAATGCTTGTGAGAAAAATACATTTCTTCTAGATTACACACATAATGCTCGTGCCCCTGGTGTTAAAGATAAAATAGTTGATATGGCAATGAATGGTAGTGGCGTCAGAGATACTGCAGGCGTTTTACGTATTAGCATTAACACTGTTATTGGTGAATTAAAAAAAAGGGTGAAGGTTTGGAGAGCGTCAATACACGACTTTTAAAGGAAAAAGAATCACTTGGTGCGTCTGTTACTGTTAATGTTGTACAAGTTGAAGAAGCGGAGCTGGATGAAATGTGGAGTTTTGTTCGAAATAAACAGAATCAACGTTGGCTTTGGCATGCGATTGATCACCATACACATGAGGTGTTAGCTTATCATTTTGGTCCAAGAAAAGATTCAGCATTTAAAGCACTGAAAGAAAAACTGAGCTCATTTGATATCAACTTTTACTATACAGATGATTGGGGTGCTTATGAAAGACACCTGCCTCAATCAAAACATTTGGTGGGAAAGCAAAATACCCAAGCGATTGAACGAAAGCATCTCACGTTGCGCACACGAATAAAGCGATTAGCGAGAAAGACGATTTGCTTTTCTAAACTGGATAAATTGCACGACATTGTCATCGGATTATTTATCAATAGGCACGAGTTTGGGAGGGTTATTTAGATGCCATCAACAAAAATGAGGCACCACCGTACCCGTAATGTTTTCGCGCCCGCATCAATAGAAGATAATACCTCAGGAAGTATAAAACGCTATGGTGATGCGATGAAACTAAACGACAGCACGACTCACCGTGAATCCGATGAGATTGTGCAGCAACCCATTACAACCCGCAGTGGCAAAACTTACCAATTGGAGATTAAAATATGGCGTGACCAATTACTGCGTGGTTCAAAGCAATTTAAAGGATATGAGCATCCTGTTACTGTTGTGCAATTGGTTGCGGTTGATGCTAACGGTAAATCTTTATATAAAAATCCACTCTGGTTAGGACTCGCTGGTGAACGACGTAATGAAATCACAGCATTAGAAGCGTATCACTATTACGATAGACGCTATGACATTGAACACTACTTTCGTTTTGGTAAAGACAAACTGTTATTTGACCGATACCAAACACCGGATGTTAAGCACGAAGAAGATTGGTGGCGGATGACAGCATTAGCGTATACGCAACTTTATCTAGCGAGGAATCTTGCCCCGATTTTACCGAAAAAATGGGAGCGGTATTTGCCGAGCTTCCAAGTGGATAACGAAAAACCATCAATAACTGCGACCCCTTCACAAACGCAACGGGGTTTTTCTACGGTGCTTGATACCGTTGGCACGCCTGCTAATCTCTGCAAACCACGCGGTAATCCGCAAGGCAGAACCAAAGGTGATACGCAGCGGAAACGCACGCGACATCCTGCTATTTTCAAAAATAGCAACTCAAAAATTAAAACGATTCAGAGGACTGAAGAAAAGACGCAAAACTCAGACCCTGAAAAAATAGAGGATTTGATTGGGATAGTAAAATCATGGTTGGATAAAATAAATTTTACACCTGAGCAATTCTACGAATTGCTGCAAAAAACAGGTTAAGATTTAGAAACTCACATTTTTTGATTATTGTCCTAACTGGCAAGGGATTTTATTTATCCAAAGTCCAATATACAAGCTGTCGTGATTGCAAACGGCTTTGTTGCCTAACTAAAACATGAACAATCTATGTAATTTTTGCTGTCTATATTATAATCAGCACCCCACGATTTTTAAGCAGAGGGCGCCTCATATGCCAAATAAATATCCAAACAAAAAAGGCTGGACGATTCCCAAGCAGAAATACAAGGTGAGCAATTGGCGTGAATATAATAATGCATTACGCAATCGTGCCAATATTGAAATCTGGATATCCGATGATATTATTCATTCGTGGTATGAAAAAGATCGTGTGTATGATGGCAAAGGCGCACCCCAAAAGTTCACGGATCTTGCGATCATTACGTGCCATGAAATTCGGCAAGTTTTTCGTTTAGCGTTGAGGCAATGTCAAGGGTTTATGAATTCAATTTTCAAGATGAAAGCCCTTAATATAAAATCACCGGATTACAGTTGCTTGTCAAAACGGTTAGCGCTTTTAACTATTCAGTCGCCTCGTTACAGGAAAACGGAATCGGCAGATAAAAGCGTTGTGGCTATCGCCCTTGACTCCACTGGGTTAAAACGGTTTGGCAGAGGTGAATGGCATCAGGAAACATATACATTATCAGCCAAACGGAGTTGGCGTAAATTGCATATAGCCGTTGATAATAAACATATTATTCATGGTAATGATTTAACGGATCGCTTTACGGCGGATTGCCAAAGCGTTGCAACGTTATCAAAGCAACTTACTTGCAAAGTGGGCCATGTCAGCGCCGATGGTGCCTACGATAAGAATCCTGTTTATGAAATATTATCAAATTACTTTAAAGGAGCCGCTATAATAATGCCGCCTGATAGTGATGCTGTTTATGATAAAAATAATCATACACAACGTAATGGTAATGTTAAGCAACTAAAAGCATTGGGCCGAATGGCTTGGCAACGAATAAGACAATACGGTTATCGGAATTATTCAGAGTTGGCGATTCAACGCTACAAAAGAATATTGGGTAGTACGTTACATGCTCGAGATTTTGTACGGCAAAAAATCGAATCAATGATCGGTTGTGGTGTGTTAAATAAAATGACACGGCTAGGAATGCCGGCGAGTTATCGTTGCGCCTAAATTTTGCGACACAGACAAAGCCGTGAGGTTAGGCAACAAAGCCCCACGCCTCTACAAATTGCTTGGTACACAGTTTTATTGTCGGCTGCCATCGCCGTTGGATGTGGTTGGTTGAGCTATAATTTAGCGCGTTTTATCAGTGTTCGCCGGCTGATTCTCACGAGTCTCGCCACCATTGCTATTATTCTCGTTGCCTTACTATTTGTTCCACCGATTTGGTTATTGCTCATATTGTTCGTGATTATTGGCTTTGCACTCGGTATGGCATCGACAAATTACACCTTGAAAGTATCTGAAGCAGCAGATTCAGAAATTCAAGGGGAAGTCTTTGGAACGTTATGGGGTATTCGCATGTTATTGGATGGCACCATCAGCGTTGTCGGTGGGTTTTTATTAATTGTGTCCTACCGCTTACCGATAGGTATTGCAGCCGTGGCTGCAACCGCCGCCTGGATTGTTTTTTACACTTTCGTGAAGAAAGTCAGCCGATAAAAGTGATCTTCATACTCAGACCCTTATTTTTGATGTAGCCACAAACATATCCCGATTCATATCGTGAAATAAATTAACCACCGCCTCGGCAAATTTGTTAACAGCTTCATCGCTCAAATGCGTTGAATAAGCAATGTCGGGCGCCCTGTTGCCAGCCTTAATATTGATTCCCGTATGACCCAATGCCGCATGATTTTTAACGTGTGTGATACTCACGCTTGCTTTACCGAAAGTACGATTATTATTCATGACCATGATGTCATCGCCTTTCATTCGAACAGGTTTATTTAAAAATTCTGATGATAAAAGTGTAGCAATTTGAGTGTTGAATAAACGTTGATAGGTCACCGCACCAAAACGGTTATTCCCCAACAATGGTATTTCCCAGAGAAAATTAACAGCATCATCGGAATAAATAAATGCGCGGTTAATCACATCTTCTTGATCAATCATGGCGTCCTCAAGTACTTCCATCGGACCGCGGAAAGCGATGATATCGCCCGTTGGTCGACATTGATCAGCAAAATATTGATAGGCGAAGCGATGGTGAAGCTGATGTCCATCGTACTTTATGATTTCTTGTAAGAACATAGAGCGCATTCCAACTGTCGCTGTTACTGAAGAGTTATCCGCACTCATTTTAGATTGTGCACACACCCAAGGCAACTGCTAATGAATAATCCGGAATTATCTTTATAAATATACCTTGCCTTCATTGAAATACTTAATAAATTCTTCAGCTTGACGTTCTAATGTATTTCCAGTTTATTTAAACTTAAGGAGAAGAAGATGAGATTTTTAATAGACTATGCTAACTCTTGGAAAGAAAATCCATTTGGACAAATGACAACCACTTTCTTTGTGTCCGCTTCAAGTATGTTTTTATACACGAGCCTTCAGCAGTTTCAAAAGAATGAAAATGCTAGCATCCAAGACTATATTAATATATTAATTCCAATTCAAATTTTAGCGGGCACATTATTATTTCATATTAATAATGTCATACATACTCGCAGTAGCACTACTGGACTTATTGCAAATTCCGTCCTAGCTGCTAGTAATGCCGAAATGGGTGATTCCACTGAAACAAGCGATCCAACCGAAGTAGCAGTTAATTCAGATGGTGAAGAAATACAAGCCTCTGATAATAAAACATTAATCCATTAAAACAAACCACTATCTTCAAAACGTATCAGAAATATTCTGACACGCTTAAAGATTGCCAAAAAACAAAAAGGAGAAGGGCAATGCCTCCTACTTTCAACATCAAAAATCCGAGAAACCAGGATGATTCATCAGGAATTGTCATTCACGTAACCGAAGATCCAACAGCTTTACCTGAACCTCCTGAAAACACAAGTCCTCCTAGCACAACTTCGCAACAAAATAATTCCTCCTGGTTTGCAAGATTGTTCGGGAGGCGAAAAAGTTCAACAGCCAAGGAATCTGCTTTAACAAACCCACCAATAACAAATCCAATGACCCCTAATCCTGCTTCAAGCAGTAAAGGAGGATGCAATACAACAATAAATACAATAATTAAATTCTATAAAAAATTTATTGACCAAAAAATTTCTGATATTGAGCGTCAATTAAGCACTGACACACCGACTAAACGAGAAAATTTAATAGCTAAAAAAAATAAATTAGGCGAGGCTAAGAAGCAATTTAGAATATCCGGCGATGACAATGAGGTAACACTGAAATTCTCCTCACCTGAAGAAGGCCGCGAGTTTCTTGAAAAACTTGCATCAGAATACCCAGCTATGAAGTTTTATGCATATACCATTAAACCTACCGGTGAAAAGGTTGAATATCACTCCAAAGGAGATGGAACAGGTACGCTTCATCAAGGCAGTTACTCAGAAAACAGCACTCCAATTAATGAAGATTTAACCCAAAACACTCCACAAATTCCTCTGGAAAGATCGGAAACTAACACTGCAGGGAGTTTATTCAGCAGATCCTCCTATCGATCCAACAAATCCAACAGACCGGTTAGCCAAGCTTCACTGATAAGCCAGATGAGTAGTAGTTGTAATAGCACTGATGACGAAGCCGATAAAGGAACAGGCAATTTTAACGGTTATACCAGACTGAATAGTTAGCGCCCTACTCCAATTAAAAAAACCACCTAATAGGTGGTTTTTTTAATTGGCGGGCCCGGACGGATTCGAACCGCCGACCGCCTGGTTCGTAGCCAGGTACTCTATCCAACTGAGCTACGGGCCCATAATTTTTCGATATCTTCCGTACATCCCTGTACTAATACATGCATACTTCTCTATGCACACGGCCACCCATCCATGGGCGGCGCTCAACGGGCAAAAAGATTCACTGGATCTTTTTGCTGGGCCGTTTCGCCTGAGCTACGGGCCCTTCACCAGTATGAGTAACCCCACCTCTGGAACCCGGTAAGGTAGCAGGTTCTAGAACAATTGCCAAGCATAAACCGGTAGTGCCTCATTTTTGTTGATGTGATATATTTTGCTATTTCAGAAAATCATTAGGATAAGGATTGCATGAATGGCAAGAATCAATGTTGCTTGCCCCTGCTGCTGTTTACATGAGGTTGTAAAATTTGGCGTCAGCAGTACAGGAAAGCAAAGGTTTCAATGTAAAAATAATGCTTGTGAGAAAAATACATTTCTTCTAGATTACACACATAATGCTCGTGCCCCTGGTGTTAAAGATAAAATAGTTGATATGGCAATGAATGGTAGTGGCGTCAGAGATACTGCACGCGTTTTACGTATTAGCATTAACACTGTTATTGGTGAATTAAAAAAAGGGTGAAGGTTTGGAGAGCGTCAATACACGACTTTTAAAGGAAAAAGAATCACTTGGTGCGTCTGTTACTGTTAATGTTGTACAAGTTGAAGAAGCGGAGCTGGATGAAATGTGGAGTTTTGTTCGAAATAAACAGAATCAACGTTGGCTTTGGCATGCGATTGATCACCATACACATGAGGTGTTAGCTTATCATTTTGGTCCAAGAAAAGATTCAGCATTTAAAGCACTGAAAGAAAAACTGAGCTCATTTGATATCAACTTTTACTATACAGATGATTGGGGTGCTTATGAATTGGACTTTGGATAAATAAAATCCCTTGCCAGTTAGGACAATAATCAAAAAATGTGAGTTTCTAAATCTTAAGCTGTTTTTTGCAGCAATTCGTAGAATTGCTCAGGTGTAAAATTTATTTTATCCAACCATGATTTTACTATCCCAATCAAATCCTCTATTTTTTCAGGGTCTGAGTTTTGCGTCTTTTCTTCAGTCCTCTGAATCGTTTTAATTTTTGAGTTGCTATTTTTGAAAATAGCAGGATGTCGCGTGCGTTTCCCCTGCGTATCACCTTTGGTTCTGCCTTGCGGATTACCGCGTGGTTTGCAGAGATTAGCAGGCGTGCCAACGGTATCAAGCACCGTAGAAAAACCCCGTTGCGTTTGTGAAGGGGTCGCAGTTATTGATGGTTTTTCGTTATCCACTTGGAAGCTCGGCAAATACCGCTCCCATTTTTTCGGTAAAATCGGGGCAAGATTCCTCGCTAGATAAAGTTGCGTATACGCTAATGCTGTCATCCGCCACCAATCTTCTTCGTGCTTAACATCCGGTGTTTGGTATCGGTCAAATAACAGTTTGTCTTTACCAAAACGAAAGTAGTGTTCAATGTCATAGCGTCTATCGTAATAGTGATACGCTTCTAATGCTGTGATTTCATTACGTCGTTCACCAGCGAGTCCTAACCAGAGTGGATTTTTATATAAAGATTTACCGTTAGCATCAACCGCAACCAATTGCACAACAGTAACAGGATGCTCATATCCTTTAAATTGCTTTGAACCACGCAGTAATTGGTCACGCCATATTTTAATCTCCAATTGGTAAGTTTTGCCACTGCGGGTTGTAATGGGTTGCTGCACAATCTCATCGGATTCACGGTGAGTCGTGCTGTCGTTTAGTTTCATCGCATCACCATAGCGTTTTATACTTCCTGAGGTATTATCTTCTATTGATGCGGGCGCGAAAACATTACGGGTACTGTTAAAACGGAAAAGATGTACCCAATTGGGATTTTCGCTAACCAGTTTACGGCAAGCTTCTGTACCATATTTTGAATCAGCCACGCTAACCACCAATTTATGAGTAAGCGCTAAGTCTGCAATACAACGGTTAATTTGCTGCATCCCAACTACATTGCCTTTTTCATCGCTTTTAACGCGCCTCGTATCCAGTGGAACTAACCAATGCTTTTCTTGAGCTGCACCATCATTGGGCAATAGTGATACCGTTGAATATTCATGTCCAATGGTAATCGGTTTGTTACCCGGTGCTGGATTAGGGCTGTAAACCACATGGCGATCTTCAACACAGTGTGCACTTTGACGCGACTGTGGTGTCGTATCCGCAATAATGATCACACGGTCATCGCTATGACTCACATGTTCATATTGTATTTTCATCATGCTATCCCAACAATTTGCTACCGACAAACCATCGCTAATCGCATCGGTAATACTACTGTATTCACGTTCAAAGTATGGCGATTCACATAATTCTATGGGTGTTTTGCAGCGATGGCCATGGCTTGAAAGGGCATCGAGTAAATTCATATTGGCATCGCGTCGCGCGGGGAAGATGTTGTAGAGGAATGTACGGAATTGTTTTAGTTTTTCTGTCGCTAACATCGTTTGTTCCTTATTTTATTTTTTCGAACAAACGTTGTTTACAACGTAAAATTTTTTTTCGGTTTCTATGTCAAGCAATTTTTAATTATTTTTATAAATTTATCCAAAGTCCAATATGAAAGACACCTGCCTCAATCAAAACATTTGGTGGGAAAGCAAAATACCCAAGCGATTGAACGAAAGCATCTCACGTTGCACACACGAATAAAGCGATTAGCGAGAAAGACGATTTGCTTTTCTAAACTGGATAAATTGCACGACATTGTCATCGGATTATTTATCAATAGGCACGAGTTTGGGAGGGTTATTTAGATGCCATCAACAAAAATGAGGCACCACCCGCCACTTGGCCTGACTCAAGCCCAAGGGCTTCAGCCTGCGATCAAGCTCATTGCGCCAGGCGCTCGCTGTTTTGAACAGTATCATGGGAAAAAGCGTATCATCTAGGGTATTCATAATGCGACAAATAATTAGCATACTAATGGTTGGTATGCTACCATACTTTCCTTTGTGGTCAAATAGCCAAAGCCATAAGATATGCACTCAAAAAAACGATCCGCCTTTCTTGTCATTTCACTCCTCCTCATACTAGTTATTTTTGCTGGCGTATTTCGCTACGTCCATACGCATCGCCGCCAATCCATGCGCGCTTTGGCAACAAGCGTTCAAGTGGCAGAGGTCACACTCAAAGATGCCCCGCTCTTTGTAAAAGCTCAAGGTACGGTTGAAGCATCGCGCTCTGTAGCGATTCAAGCACAGGTTACAGGTATTATAAAAAAAATCGGATTTACGCCTGGTCAAACCGTTAAGGCCGGGCAGTTACTTTTCAAAATTGACAGTACCACCTATGAGGCAGCACTTGCCAAAGCAGAGGCTAATTTGTCAAAAGATGAAGCGCAACTTCAAATGACACAGAAAGATAGTTCACGCTATCAGACTCTCATTAAAAAAGGGTTTATCAGCAAACAGCAATATGATCAAACGCAGGCTCAACTTAATGAAAATTTAAGTACCGTCAAGCTAGATAAAGCCGCCATACAACAAAATCAAGCGAAGTTGAATTATACGACTATCTTAGCTCCAATATCAGGTAAAACTGGTAATGTCACCATAAAAGAAGGCGATTTAGTCAATGCATCGAGCGATAAACCTTTAGTAACTGTTAATCAACTCTCGCCTATCTATGTTGATTTTTATTTACCTCAAGCTGACTTAGATACCTTATTGAAATATGAAAAGCTAGGAACACTCACCGTGGAAGTCTATGACGGTGGACACAAAAAACTACTCGACACCGGAAAATTAACCTTCATTAATAATACAGTCGACGCTAACACGGGAACCGTTTTGTTAAAAGGTTCTTTTCCCAATAAGCAAGGTTTTCTGTGGCCCGGAGAGTCTGTGATTGTTAAGTTAATCTTTACGGTTGAAAAAAATCAACTCGCCATTCCAAGCCGTGCAGTGCAATCGGATCAACAAGGTAATTTTGTTTATTTAATTAAAAGTAATCACACGATTATTACACCGGTTCAGGTATTAAGACAATTGAAGCAAACAACGTTTATTCGGAAAGGCTTACAACCAGGCGACCAAGTAGCTACCGTTTTCCCACCAGACCTCGAAAACAATGCACTTGTTAGCATCATAAAAAGTAATGCAACTAACACCATGCCAGTAAAACCATGAATTTTTGCAAACCCTTCATTCAGCGACCTGTAGCAACAGTCATTATTATGTTGGCTTTAATCATTGCTGGGGTTTTTGCCTACATGAATTTACCGATTAGCGAGCTACCGAATGTTGATTTTCCGACACTCGTCGTGAACGCAAGTCTGCCAGGTGCCGACCCCGAAACCATGGCTACCTCAGTTGCAACTCCTCTCGAAAAAGAATTAAGCACCGTATCAGGTATCAATTCGATGACTTCAGTGAGCAGTTCTGGCTCCACCAAAATCATTATGCAATTTGCATTGAGCCGAAATATTGATGCCGCTGCGCAAGATGTGCAATCTGCTTTATTGCAAGTAGAACGCAAACTTCCTCCCCAAATGTCGAGCCCACCGACCATTCACAAGGTTAACCCGGCCGACTCACCCGTGTTATATCTTGCATTGACTGCCAAACATATGCCCATGACAAAACTCGATAATTATGCAGAAAATTATTTATCATCAAATTTATCTATGATTCCTGGTGTTGCCAGTGTCAATGTATTTGGTGCGCAACAGTATGCAGTGAGAATTCATTTAAAACCCGATGCCATGAAAGCGCGTGGATTAAGCTTTGATGATGTTAGTCAAGCAATCGAGAACATTAATAGCAATCAACCAACAGGCACAATGCAAACAGAGGGTTTCTATCATTTAATTAAGGTTGATGCTGGATTAAATAATGCAAAGCAATTTTCCAATGCCATCATTAGCATTAAAAATGGCGCGCCCATTCGTCTAAAAGATATTGCCTCTGTTGAAAACAGCACAGCGAATGACAAAGCGGTTACTTGGTATAATAATCAAAAAGCAATCGTACTCGCCATTGATCGTCAACCCGGCACAAATACGGTCACTGTTGTAAATAATGTCTTGCAACATTTATCACAGCTCTCAAAGCAGTTACCCGGTGGAGCAAAATTAAACGTAGTTTACAACCGTGCAACTTTTATCAATTCAGCCATTCACGATGTTGAGTTTACACTCTTATTAGCTATTTTCTTGGTTGTTTTGGTCATTTATTTATTTTTCAAAAATATTCGATTTACAACCATTGCCGCACTCTCTGTTCCCGTTTCGGTGATTGCCACCTTTGGTGTTATGTATTTGTTGAGCTTTAGCTTAGACAATCTTTCATTAATGGCTTTAGTTTTGGCTGTTGGATTTGTCATCGATGACGCGATAGTCGTGCTTGAAAACATTATTCGTCATGTCGAACAAGGCATGAGTAAGTTGTCTGCCAGCCTACAAGGCTCAAAAGAAGTGAGCTTTACTGTTGTTGCCATGACACTTTCATTAGTAGCTGTGTTTATACCGATATTTTTCATGGGTGGTATTATCGGACGTTTATTTCATGAATTTGCTGCCGTTGTGAGTCTTGCAATTTTATTTTCAGGTTTCGTTGCCTTAACACTCATCCCGATGTTATGCAGCCGTCTAATAAGTCATACCAATTCCAGCGACGTCGAAAAACCTTCTATTTTTAATCGATTATTTTTGAATTGTCGCAACGGTTATGAGGCAAGTTTGGAATGGGCTTTGGATCACTATAAAACTGTGCTCATATTTGCAGGTGTTATCGTTGTTCTGACGGTATTATTATTCAATCTCGTTTCTAAAGGATTTATTCCCTCACAAGACACAGGAATGATTTTTGGCGGGATTGAAGCACCCGAAGGTATTACTTACAACGATTTTCTTAACGAACAAAATCTCGCAAAAACAATCATTCAAAAAAATCCAAATGTTTCCGCTGTGATTTCTTCTGTAGGACAAGGTTCTGATGCATCAGCGAGTCTCAATACAGGTCGATTAATTATAAAATTAAAGCCTAGCCAGGAAAGAAGCGAGAGTGCTTCTCAAATAATTCATCAACTAAAAAAACAGCTAAAGCAAGTGGCAGGGCTTAAAATATTTTTAACCAACCCTCCTGCGATTCGCATCGGGGGAAAATCATCTAACAGTAATTACCAATATGTTTTACAAGGTATGTCGTGGACTTCTTTAGAAAAAGCTGCAAATGCTATGGAAGAGAAATTAACCGCACTACCCGGGATTGACGATGTAGACAGTGATTTACAGATGAATAATCCAGAATTGCAATTGCATATTTTACGTAAAAAGGCAGCTACTTTAGGAGTCACACCGAACGATATCGAATCCACTTTGTATGCTGCCTATGGCCAAGAACAAGTAAGCAGCATTATGCGCTCTGATGGCGATTACGATGTCATTATGGATGTTGATCCGAAATATCAAGCCAATGTTGATTCCCTCAGCAATCTATATTTAAAATCATCTTCTGGTAGTATGGTCCCGCTTAGCGATGTCGTGCGAATAAAACAAAGTGCCGGACCTTTGTCGATTAATCATTACGGCCAACTGCCCGCGATTACTTTATCGTTTAATCTTGAGCACGGTTATGCCTTAGGCGATGTATTATCAAACATACAGCATGTCTCTAAACAGGTTTTACCAAGTGATGTTAGCGGCACATTTACGGGATCAGCTCAAAAATTCGAACAGTCATTGCTAACCCTGCCTATCTTGCTTGGTTTTACTGTATTAGTGATCTACATGGTTTTAGCGATTTTATATGAAAGCTTTATACACCCACTAACCATCTTAACTTCCCTACCTTTTGCTGTGTTCGGCGCACTGCTTTGCTTATATATTTTCGGTCAGGAGTTAGATATTTTTAGTTTCATCGGCTTAATCATGCTGGTTGGTATTACTAAGAAAAATGGAATCATCATGGTAGACTTTGCGCTAGACGCAAAACGCGCCAGTGATCTCTCTGCAAAAGAAGCAATCCAACGCGCTTGCTCTGTTCGCTTTCGACCTATTATGATGACAACCGTGTGTGCCATCGTCGCTGCATTACCTCTAGCACTTGGTTTAGGTGCAGGTGGTGAAGCACGACAAGGGCTGGTTATCGCTGTGGTTGGCGGTCTTATCTTTTCACAATTGATTACCTTGTATATCACCCCTGTTTTTTATATTGTCATGGATAAATTAACACGTCGCTCGAGCGCTTCAAAAAATGTTCTCGCGGAACAAGAAAACTACATTGATGGCTAAATTATTCATTAAAAATAAGACTACCGTTACAAATAGTTAGATTATAAAATACAAACCTAACTGATATAGTAACTGACCAAGCTGGAAAAATAATGCCTATTCAAACACTCGATCATATTAATTTTGTCACTGCAGATATGAAAGCCACTCGTGATTTTTATTGCAAAGTGATTGGATTAGTTCACGGCCCAAAAATGCCAAATGCCAATTCAGGTACCGAATATTTTTATATAGAAGGTGTTAAATCCCCTATTCTACATGTAGGTGATGCAAACACACCTAGCAAACAAGAAAACTTTAATCGTCTTGCAACTGCAAATAAGAAAACAGGGTTTTCAACAGGAAGTGTGGACCATTTTTGTTTGACCGTCGATGCAGAAGATTATGACGCTGTCATTGAAAGACTCAATGATCATGGTGTAACGTATGAAACCTTTTATTCTGAAGATATCTCGCTGACACAAGTTTGGGCCCTAGACCCCAATGGCATCCGAGTTGAGTTGAGTTGAGTTTTGAAGTGTCGCGCACTTCTTGATATCTATGCTGCGTGGTATTGAAGATGCCAGAAAAGCGATTAACGGTGCCATTGACGGTAATTGAAAAACCCGAACAAAACAACTTCAGCTGGTCGATTGACTTTATGACCGATTCACTTCAGTCAGGGAGGCGATTCAGAACCTTTAATGTACTGGACGATTTTAATCGGGAAGCGCTTGGTATTGAGATTGATTACTCGCTGCCTGGCTTACGTATTGTTCGATTGCTCAATCAGATTGCTAAACATCGAGGTTATCCCAAACAGCTTCGTTGCGACAATGGTCCGGAACTACGCTCTATTGTGCTAGTGATCTAACCCTGCTTTTTAGGACGCCTCATTAAGCGACATTTCTTAGTTCATGTTCTTCAAATGATTCAGGGCCTAAGAAGCCGAGGGTCGAGTGAAGACGTTTGCGATTGTAATACACCTCAATGTATTCAAACACCTGTTTTCTAGCCTCATCACGAGTTTTAAATTTCTCACCATGGATGGCTTCGACTTTAAAACTGTGATTCCAGTTTTCCATTGCCGCATTATCGTAACAATCACCACGTTTACTCATGCTGCAAATAAGCTCGTGATCACGCAGTAATTTTTGATAATCGAAGGAGCAATATTGACTACCACGATTTATTTTCAAGCTCACGTTTGCTTGGCTTGTCCTTTAACCACGCGTAATAACCACTTTTCGATACGCAGAGTAACCTGCACATGAAGCGTATCGGAAATTGATCCTTATATTTCTTTATCATAGCGTACCTCGCTTTGAGTCCTTGGCAAAGTACGCCGCGGCCTTTTTTAAAAAATCATTTTCCATTGATAAGCGCTCCACTTCTCGCCTCAAGCGATTCATTTCAAGCTGTTGGAGTTTCTGATTTTCAAGCGATGTGCCGCTCAACTTCTTCTTAGCTCGCCAAGCATAGTAATCTTCCCCTAAATTACCGGACACTAATTTGTTAAAATCTATGAAGTAACAAAGAGGTGATCTCATGACAAAGAAGACTCGAAAATACACACCGGCATTTAAACAAGAAGCAATCCATCTAGCACTCAGTTCTCCTTCCGTGTTAAGCGCTGCAAAAGACTTAGGCATGCCCGAAGCGACCCTCCACACCTGGGTGGATAAAGCCAGGAAGAGTGGTGAAGTGATTCATCCCAGCGCAAAGCAACCGGTCAACATAGGGGAACTCATTGAATAAAATCAACAGCTTAAGAAGCGACTGGCACGACTGGAACAGGAGAAAGCCATTCTAAAAAAGCGGCCACGTACTTCGCGAAAGAACTCGAGTGAAGTACAGCTTTATTCAAAAGCACGCCCAACTATTTGGAATTAACTTGCTATGTGATGTACTGGGTGTCAGTCGTAGTGGTTATTATGACTGGCTATCCCGACCTATGAGCCCACGTGAGCAAGCAAACCAACAATTAGATGAAAAAATTAAGGTAATTTATATGAGAAACAAACAACGTTACGGTTCACCACGTATAACTCGTGCATTGCAAGCGGAATCGATTTCCTGCAGTCACACGCGTATTGAGCGGCGTATGCGCTCCATGGGCTTAAAAGCACTTGCCAAGCGTAGATTTAAAATAACCACAGACTCGGGTCACAACAAGCCTATTTTTGAGAATATTTTAAAGAGAGATTTCACGACAACGGCGATCAATCAAAAATGGGTGAGTGATCTGACGTACATTCCAACCCGTGAAGGTTGGTTGTATTTAGCGGTGGTTATCGATGTGCATTCACGTTCGGTTATTGGCTCGTCAATGAATAAAAGCATGAAACAAGATTTAGTGTGTGATGCGTTATTGATGGCGTTATTCAAACGAAAATATCCAAAGCAAGTGATTATACACTCTGATCGGGGCAGTCAATATTTTGGACTTTGGATAAATAAAATCCTTTGCCAGTTAGGACAATAATCAAAAAATGTGAGTTTCTAAATCTTAACCTGTTTTTTGCAGCAATTCGTAGAATTTCTCAGGTGTAAAATTTATTTTATCCAACCATGATTTTACTATCCCAATCAAATCCTCTATTTTTTCAGGGTCTGAGTTTTGCGTCTTTTCTTCAGTCCTCTGAATCGTTTTAATTTTTGAGTTGCTATTTTTGAAAATAGCAGGATGTCGCGTGCGTTTCCCCTGCGTATCACCTTTGGTTCTGCCTTGCGGATTACCGCGTGGTTTGCAGAGATTAGCAGGCGTGCCAACGGTATCAAGCACCGTAGAAAAACCCCGTTGCGTTTGTGAAGGGGTCGCAGTTATTGATGGTTTTTCGTTATCCACTTGGAAGCTCGGCAAATACCGCTCCCATTTTTTCGGTAAAATCGGGGCAAGATTCCTCGCTAGATAAAGTTGCGTATACGCTAATGCTGTCATCCGCCACCAATCTTCTTCGTGCTTAACATCCGGTGTTTGGTATCGGTCAAATAACAGTTTGTCTTTACCAAAACGAAAGTAGTGTTCAATGTCATAGCGTCTATCGTAATAGTGATACGCTTCTAATGCTGTGATTTCATTACGTCGTTCACCAGCGAGTCCTAACCAGAGTGGATTTTTATATAAAGATTTACCGTTAGCATCAACCGCAACCAATTGCACAACAGTAACAGGATGCTCATATCCTTTAAATTGCTTTGAACCACGCAGTAATTGGTCACGCCATATTTTAATCTCCAATTGGTAAGTTTTGCCACTGCGGGTTGTAATGGGTTGCTGCACAATCTCATCGGATTCACGGTGAGTCGTGCTGTCGTTTAGTTTCATCGCATCACCATAGCGTTTTATACTTCCTGAGGTATTATCTTCTATTGATGCGGGCGCGAAAACATTACGGGTACTGTTAAAACGGAAAAGATGTACCCAATTGGGATTTTCGCTAACCAGTTTACGGCAAGCTTCTGTACCATATTTTGAATCAGCCACGCTAACCACCAATTTATGAGTAAGCGCTAAGTCTGCAATACAACGGTTAATTTGCTGCATCCCAACTACATTGCCTTTTTCATCGCTTTTAACGCGCCTCGTATCCAGTGGAACTAACCAATGCTTTTCTTGAGCTGCACCATCATTGGGCAATAGTGATACCGTTGAATATTCATGTCCAATGGTAATCGGTTTGTTACCCGGTGCTGGATTAGGGCTGTAAACCACATGGCGATCTTCAACACAGTGTGCACTTTGACGCGACTGTGGTGTCGTATCCGCAATAATGATCACACGGTCATCGCTATGACTCACATGTTCATATTGTATTTTCATCATGCTATCCCAACAATTTGCTACCGACAAACCATCGCTAATCGCATCGGTAATACTACTGTATTCACGTTCAAAGTATGGCGATTCACATAATTCTATGGGTGTTTTGCAGCGATGGCCATGGCTTGAAAGGGCATCGAGTAAATTCATATTGGCATCGCGTCGCGCGGGGAAGATGTTGTAGAGGAATGTACGGAATTGTTTTAGTTTTTCTGTCGCTAACATCGTTTGTTCCTTATTTTATTTTTTCGAACAAACGTTGTTTACAACGTAAAATTTTTTTTCGGTTTCTATGTCAAGCAATTTTTAATTATTTTTATAAATTTATCCAAAGTCCAATGTGACACAAAATGCATTTTTGAAGCTTGTTCTTAACAATAATCCAAACCGAAGACCATATAAGCACAATATAAAAAAATAAAATATAACGACAAAAACAATGGAAGCATACGCCGTGTGTTCGACGTCAAATAGGAGGGAGTGTAGTTTGATGTTTTTTTGCAGCCACAAATAAAGCAAATAAAATAAAACGACATTAAAGCAAATGGTAATAATATAGCGATAGCGTTTTTGCTTTAGCTTCATCCTTGAATTCCCAACTGCGCCTCAATCCATGGGCTTTATAGTTATACCGTTATTTTACAATAAAAAAGGTATTTATACTAGCGCATTAGCTGATAACTGTTCGAGATATTGGCGTAATCGCCCATTCAAATCCGGCCGTTTGAGCGCATAGGCGATCGTAGCTTCGAGTAGCCCCATTTGATTGCCACAATCATAGCGACGACCCTGAAAAGGATACGCAAAAATCTGCTCTTCCTTCAACAAAGCAGAAATCGCATCGGTGAGTTGCACCTCGCCACCAACGCCTCGTTCGGTATGTTCTAATAAATCGAAAATTCGAGGCGTTAAAATATAACGGCCTGTCACAGCCAAATTAGATGGCGCCTGTGCAGGAGTAGGTTTTTCAACAATCGCGTTAACTCGGCTAACATCCGCATCATGCTTGTCCAATGATACGATGCCGTATTTATCACTTTGCTCGATAGGAATCGTTTCAACAGCAACGATGCTCGATTGAGTTCGATTAAAAATATCTACCATCAGTTGAATACAACTTTTTTCACCACAATCGATCACATCATCAGCCAGCAATACTGCAAAAGGCTGGTCACCCACGACATGACGCGCAGACAAAACGGCATCACCCAAACCCAATGGATTTGCTTGGCGCACATACGTGCAACGCACATTGCCAGGCAAGAGATTTTGCACGGAAGCTAACGCCTGAATTTTGCCACGCTCTTTAAGACGCGTTTCCAGTTCAAAATTCGTGTCAAAATAATCTTCGATGGCACGCTTGCCGCTGCTCGTCACGAAAACAAGATGCGTGATACCCGCAGCAATCGCTTCTTCCACGACATATTGAATGACAGGCTTATCGACGATCGGCAACATTTCTTTGGGTTGTGCTTTCGTTACAGGCAAGAATCGTGTGCCCATACCCGCAACGGGAAAAACAGCGGTTGTTATTTTTTGCGTCAAGGATCTATCCTCTTAAAAATTATTTTTCTACTAAAGACAATATTTTTTTAATTAATGGCTGCATCGAATTATCAGGTTCATTCGTTAATAAGCTCTGTTCCAGATTTTTTAAAATTTTCCTGGCAATCGTTTTGCCTCGCTCGACCCCCCATTGATCAAAGGCATTAATATTCCATATTAAACTTTGCACATAAATTTTGTGTTCATACAAAGCTAATAATGCACCTAAATTATAGGGCGTAATACACTCCATTAAAATGGTGTTACTGGGATAATTTCCAGAAATAATTTTATGGGGCGCCAGCATGTTAGCTTCTTCTTGTCGAATACCTTGATGGTGCAAATCATTCATCACTTGTTCTAAGTCATAACCATGCATTAATGTTTCACTCTGACTTAAACAATTGGCAATTAAATCGTATTGACATCGATTTGTGCTGTAATTTTTCAACGGTAAAATAAAATCGATGGGGGCCAGTTGGTTGCCTTGCAAAAATAATTGATGAAAACTATGCTGACTATTAGAACCAATACCACCCCAGATAATCACACCAGTTGCATAATCGACTGGATCGCCATCACGCTGTATGGATTTACCCTGACTTTCCATATGCAGTTGTTTTAAATAGTCCGGTAAATAGAGCAATTGTTGGCTGTATGGAATAATGGCGCGACTTTGAGCATGGAAAAAATTACTGTACCAAATGGTTAACAACGCCAAAATAACCGGCATGTTTTGCGATAATTCTGTATGGCGAAAATGTTGATCCATCGCATAGGCGCCTGCCAAAAATTCTTGAAACCGCTCCATGCCTATGGCAATTGCGAGCGATAATCCCACCGATGACCAAATGGAATAACGGCCACCTACCCATTCCCACAAGGGAAAAATGTGATCGGGCAACAGACCAAAATTGATAGCTCGTTCTGCTTTTGCCGTGATCGCCAAAAAATGCGGCTTTATTCGTGTCTCATCACCCACCACATCTAGCAACCATTGTTTCGCACGATTGGCATTATCGAGCGTCTCCTTCGTGCCAAAAGATTTTGAGGTGATAATAAATAAAGTCGTTTCTGGATTGAGACGCTTCAACGTTTCACGAATATGAAATTCATCTTGGTTTGAAATAAAGTGGCAACGAATATTATTTTGAACATACGGCATGAGCGCTTGATAGACCATCAAAGGCCCCAAATCCGATCCTCCAACACCAATGTTCACAACATCTTGAATAGCTTTTCCACTGAACCCTTTATAGTGACCTGAGCGAATTAGATCAGACCAAGTTTTCATCTGATCCCAGGATGCATGAATATCCAACATCACATCTCGCCCATTCACTAAAACAGGCTTATCACCGAGATTGCGTAATGCAGTATGTAATGCAGCGGTTTTTTCAGTGCAATTAACCAAATCACCCTTAAAAAGCGATTCAATTTGCGGAGCAACTCGCATCACGTTAGCCAACTCAATTAAGCGTTGCATGGTTTCTGTAGTAATGCGATTTTTGGAATAATCCAAATAAAGCCCTGCCGCTTCCAAGAAAAATTCCTCACCGCGCCTGGGATCTGCTAAAAATAAATCGCGCATGTGCGCATTTGCAATATTACGATAGTGCGTTTGCAATGCATGCCACTGAGATGTTTGAGTGAGTTTTGTCATTTATTTATTTCGCTGCCATCCTAAGCGCTCCGTCTAAACGAATAACAGAGCCATTTAAATAGGGATTTTCAATAATATCTTTGACTAAACGTGCATACTCACTTGCTTGTGCCAACCTTTTTGGAAATGGCACAGATGCCGCCAAACTGTCTTGAACTTCATCTGGCATCGCCATCATCATCGGCGTGGCAACAATACCCGGGGCAATCGCCATGACACGTATGCCAAATTTTGAAAATTCACGCGCTGCTGGCAAGGTTAAAGCGACCACACCGCCTTTTGACGCACTATAAGCTACCTGACCAACTTGACCTTCAAACGCTGCAACAGAGGCTGTATTAATAACAACACCCCGCTCACCATCATTATTTAGTGGCTCTTGTTTCATCATTTGCGCTGCACACAATCGCATGATATTAAATGTGCCGATTAAATTGACTTGAATAACGCGATCAAAATCCTGTAAAGGCATGGCTCCCTCGCGACCCACAATACGAGCTGCCGGTGCAACGCCTGCACAATTAACACAAATAGTAATCGCACCAAACTGATCGACTACCTGTTTAATTGCATTTTCTGCACTCGTTGCCTGACTCACATCACATTCAACAGCAAAACCACCGATCTCATGCGCAACGGCATCCGCCTTTTTTTTATCGTAATCTAATAAAGCCACATTGGCGCCCGCTTCTTTTAGGCGACGCGCGGTTTCGGCACCCATACCAGAACCACCTCCAGTAATGACAGCAACTTGATTTTTAATCTCCATAAATGTCCTCATTCATAATCATGCATATTCACGTATGGGAGCAACGGCCCTACCGATTGAAAAATATTCAAATCCTTTCTCTTTCATCATTTTGGGATCATAGATATTACGCCCATCAAAGATGGCTGGATTTTTCAGCGCTTGTTTCATTCTTTTAAAATCTGGATTTTTAAACTGCTCCCATTCTGTCACAATGGCTAATACATCGGCATGCTGCAGCGCTGCTTCTGCCGTTTCACATAATTGCAAACGTGAAGACTGGCCGTAGATAGCGTCGATCTTTTTCATCGCTAACGGATCATAAGCCTGCACAATCGCTCCTTCTTGCCACAATAATTCTATCAATGTGCGGCTGGGTGCACAACGCACGTCATCTGTATTTGGCTTAAAAGCAAGGCCCCACAAAGCCACGACTTTATTTTCTAATTTACCATCAAAGTAATCATAAATTTTATCAAATATTATTCGCTTTTGTATGGCATTAGTTTGCAAAACAGCGTCGGTAATGTGCGCCTCACAATCCAATGCTTTTGCAAAATTTTGTAACGCACTCACATCTTTTGGAAAACATGAGCCACCAAATCCACAGCCTGGATTTAAGAATTTTTCCCCAATTCGCTTGTCCAATCCAATTGCATTTTTAATGTCTTCAATATCAACATCGATTCGCTCAGCGAGTCGACTCATTTCATTCATAAAACTAATTTTCGTCGCTAAAAATGTATTAGCCACATATTTTGTAAATTCGGCTGAACGTTCACTCATCACGACAAGCGGTTTTCCTTTTTCAGTTAAAGGCGCATACAGTTCGCGCATAATGGCAATAGCTTGCGGTGAGTGTGCACCAATAATAATGCGATCTGGATTCATAAAGTCCGAAACCGCATCGCCTTCTTTTAAAAATTCAGGATTAGAAACCACATCAAATTCAACCGAGGTATCACGTTTTTTGAGTTCCGTTGAAATAATCTCACGCAAGCGTTGCGCTGTGCCAACCGGTACCGTCGATTTTGTCACGATGACACTGTATTTTGTTATCAAGCTTCCAATCGTTGTCGCGACCGAATCAACATGACTCATGTCAACGGAGCCGTCAGCACCCGCTGGTGTGCCAACGGCAATAATTTGAACCTGACCAAAAACAACGGCTATTTTGGGATCTGTTGTAAAATGAATACGACCAGCAGCGAGATTCTTTTGCAAGAGCGCTGTGAGCCCCGCTTCGTAAATCGGCACCTCGGCACGTTTTAATGAGTCGACGCGGCTCTGATCGATATCCAAACAGTATACGTGATGCCCGAGTTCTGCTAGACAAACAGCGCTCACAAGGCCCACATAGCCTGCTCCGTATACAGTAATGTTCATATTTCCTCTTTCAAATTAAAATCGCTACCGGTTAAAAGGCACTTCAATTGCGGGAGGCAAGACGGGTGTTTGTTTGGCGGACCTTTAAGGATAGCGCCTTGCGACAAGCAAATACCCGTCCCGGCTCAATCTCCAATTGAAATTCCTTAAGCTCAAACTCGGCTAGCTAGCAATTTGCAATAACGACAACATAAGTTACAATCCCACAACAACATATGAATGGTCAAGAACATGTATAACCCTACTTCACGTAAAATTGCAGTCATCGGCTTAGGTTACGTTGGTCTACCCGTTGCTGTTGCCTTTGCGCAACACAACCCCGTCATCGCCTATGACAAAAACTCCAAACGTATCAAAGAATTACGATCAGGTCACGACTCATCCAGGGAAGTGACCACAAAACAGCTCGCTGCGAGTCAATTGCTCCTCACGGACAACCCTGATGACCTAGCCGACGCAGATTTTTACATTGTTGCAGTGCCAACGCCGGTCAATCAATCAAAGCATCCCGACCTGAGTTTACTGCTGAATGCATCCGAAACGATCGGAAAGCACCTTAAGCAAGGCGATATCGTGGTCTACGAATCGACTGTTTACCCCGGCGCTACCGAAAACGACTGTGCACCCGTGCTAGAGGCTGCCTCCGGCTTAACTTGCGGTAGCGATTTTACGCTAGGCTACTCGCCCGAGCGTATTAATCCCGGTGACACCGAACACCGTTTCGAAAATATTACTAAAATTGTTGCTGGCCAAGATGAAAAAACACTCGATATTATTGCGGATGTTTACGGCAGCGTGGTCACTGCAGGCATTTACCGCGCCCCCGATATCAAAACGGCCGAAGCCGCAAAAGTAATCGAAAACACCCAACGCGATATTAATATTGCGTTGATGAACGAACTAGCTATCATTTTTGACCGCATGCATATCGACACTCAAGAAGTTTTAAAAGCCGCTGGTACTAAATGGAATTTTTTACCGTTCACACCCGGATTAGTTGGCGGACATTGTATCGGTGTTGATCCTTATTATTTAACTTACCAAGCGCAACGTTATGGTTATCAGCCCGAGGTTATTTTATCCGGTCGACGTATCAACGATCATGTGGGCAAACATATAGCAGAACAAACTATCAAGCACATGATTCATAAAGGCTACACAATAAAAGGCGCTAAAGTCGCTGTACTGGGCCTCACTTTTAAAAAAAATTGTCCCGATTTACGCAATACCAAAGTCATTGACATCATTCGTGAACTTAACGATTATGGTATCGAATGTTTGGTTCATGATCCCATTGCCGATGCTGATGTCGCCAAGCAACTCTATGACGTCGACTTAAAATCTTGGGATGACATTCAAAACGTTGATGCCATCGTGCTTGCTGTTGCACATGATCAATATCAACAATATTCAATCGCGCAATATCATGCCAAAATGGCAAATCACTCTATTATTGTCGATGTCAAAGGCGTTTTAAATAAACAAGAATGTCAGGAAAATGGCATTCAACTCTGGAGATTGTAATGAATATCTTAGTCACAGGTTGCGCCGGTTTTATTGGTTATCACTTGGCAGAACAGTTGCTCGCACGCGGCGACCACGTAGTCGGCCTCGACAATCTCAATGATTATTACGATGTCGCACTCAAAAAAGCGCGATTAGCTAATTTAAAAACGTCTCCTAATTTCGAATTCGTTAAGTTAGACCTTTCTGACCGAAACGGCATGGCCGATTTATTTAAAAACCATCAATTTGATGTTGTGGTGAATCTAGCGGCACAAGCCGGGGTGCGTTATTCGATAACCGACCCATTCGCCTATATCGACTCTAACCTCGTTGGTTTTGCACACATCTTACAAGGCTGTCGCGAACAACGAGTGAAAAACTTAGTATTTGCATCATCCAGTTCAGTGTACGGCGCAAACACCACTTATCCTTTTTCAGAAAATGATAACGTCGACCACCCCGTTGCGCTCTATGCCGCCACTAAAAAATCCAACGAACTCATGGCACACAGTTATGCGCATTTATTTAATCTGCCTTGCACAGGCTTGCGCTTTTTCACTGTGTATGGCCCCTGGGGTCGCCCTGACATGGCGCTTTTTAAATTCACACAAAACATAATAGCGGGTAAGCCTATTGATGTTTATAACCACGGCGATATGGCACGCGATTTCACCTACGTTGATGATATTATCAAAGGTGTCATTTTAGCGATCGATAACCCTGCAAAACCCGACCCTAATTGGTCGAGCGATAAACCGAATTCTGCAACAAGTTATGCCCCTTATCGCGTCTTTAATATCGGCAGCAATAAACCTGTAAAATTAATGGATTTCATTGCAACGCTTGAAAAAATTCTCGATAAAAAAGCCATTAAAAACATGCTGCCCATGCAGCCGGGTGACGTCGCCGAAACGTATGCCGATACCTCTCACCTCGAATCTGCCCTAAGCTACAAACCCACCACTGATCTCGAGCACGGTATTCGTGAATTTGTTAAGTGGTATATTAACTACTATCAATTGAACGCAATAAATATTTAAGGGTAACTCTCGAAATCTATTTTTTAAATGGCTTTCAATTGCAGCAAAGAGAGAGCAATTGAAATCACTTCGACAAACCCTGATACATCTCCAAAGTTTGCTTTAACACAGTATCTAACGAAAAATCGTGCTCGACGAACTTTCGCCCCTTCTCACCCATGCTTTTTCGTAAATCCAGATTACCAATTAATTTTAACAACGCATTTGCAAGTGCCTTTCCATTTTTAATCGGAACCAAGAAACCATTTTCACCATCGCGGACAACGTCACGACAACCCGGTGAATCCGTTGTCACAATCACGCGTGCACTTGCTGCTGCTTCTACTAAAACACGCGGCAATCCCTCACGATATGAAGGCAAACAAACAATATTCGATTGACCCAGAACAATCGGCATATCATCACGCTCACCCCACCATTCAATAATCCCTTCATTGACCCAAGCTTTTAATTGCGTCTCAGGCACAACGGCTGGGTTGGCATAATCAAAATAACCTGCTAACACAAAACGTGCTAATACATTCTGTTGTTTCAACATCCGCGCCGCTTCCACAAATTCCGCAACACCTTTGTCCCATAACACGCGTGAAGGTAAAATAACGATTGGCTCTGATTCGTTAGACTCTTCTGTAGGCTGATACAGCTTCATATCAACCCCTGATCCGCGTATTAAAATCGTCTGATCATCGTTGAGCATTTTTTTATTGATAAAAAAACTACGATCATCTTCGTTTTGAAAGATCGCACACATATTCGGATGAGCAAACGATATTTTATAGGCCAATAACACCAACGAGCGCAGTATTTTTATTTTGTTTTTATCGCCAACAAATAAATAACCGAGCCCCGATATTGCATTCACAACCGCAGGAACTCGCGCCAACCTTGCCGCCATCCCGCCGTATAAAATAGGTTTAATCGTCACATGATGAACGATATCTGGTTTAATACGCTTATACAGATTGTATAAAGAAAAAATTGAAATGACATCTCGATAAGGATTAAGCCCCCCTCGATCCATAGAAATGCAGTGATGAATTAATCCATTAGCTGTGATAGTGTCATTTAATTCCGAGGGTGGTGTAGCAACATGCACCTCATAACCTGCTTCTTGCGCTGCTTTCGCCAACGTCAAACGATGCGATAAAAAGAACTTAGCTCCGCTGACTACGATTAACAATTTTTTCTTCATAAAGGATTGCTCTTATGAAAACCATCTAGCCAAGCTTGAAACATTAAAACATTCCATAATTCATATTGCCAATTTCGATGGCCAGAAAGATGCTCTCGCCATTTTTGTTGAATCGAGGCAACATCAAAAAAACCTTGTTCACGAAGGCGATTAGGATTGATTAAATCTTCTGCCCAATCATGCAATGGCCCTCGCAACCATTGACCGACCGGCACACCAAACCCCATCTTGGGTCGATCAATTAATTTTGCAGGCACATAGCGGTGCAAGACTTCTTTTAATAAATATTTTCCGTGATTATTTTTCATTTTAAGATCTAAGGGCAGTTGCCAGGCAAACTCTACAACACGGTAATCCAACAAAGGTGCCCGAGCCTCAAGACTCACACCCATCGATGCCCGATCCACCTTCGTGAGTATATCCCCCGGCAAATAGCGGATCATATCAAAATACATCATTTTGTGTGTCAAATCTGGAAAGTCGATACCAGGTGTTTTTGATAAATTGGGCTCAATTGCATTTAATACAACTGTTTGTGGTTCTTTCCAGCTTGATATTAAATCAAGATACATTTTTTCAGGCTGATCATGCTGCAACATATGCGCTAATTTATGTAACTTATCACCGGGATTTGGCAGCTTCATAAGTTTAGGCAAGGCGAGCGCTACTATCTTCACGCATTGATCCCAGCGTTGCGGCGATAAGCTCGTCATCAACTTTAAAATAGGTTGTTTTAATGCGGATGGTAGTCGGCCAAAACGCGACCAAAACAAAGGTACCCATCGATGACGATTGTAACCTGCAAATAGTTCATCACCACCATCACCCGACAAAGCTACTGTCACGTGTTGCTTTGCGAGCTGTGAAACTAAATAAGTTGGAATTTGCGAGACATCTGAAAACGGCTCGTCGTATATTTGTGGCAAGAGAGGAATCACATCCATCGCTTCTTTAGGCGTAACGTATAATTCCGTGTGATCTGTACCCAAATATTTAGCCACCTCTGCAGCATGTTTAGCTTCGTTATAACCATTCTCATGGAATCCAATCGTAAAAGTTTTTACTGGATTATCACTGAGTGTTTGCATGAGTGCGACTATTGTTGAAGAATCGATACCCCCCGACAAAAATGCACCCAACGGCACATCGGCGATCATTCGTAACCGAACCGCATCTAACAATATATCATGCAATTTTGTTTTAGCTTCAGTTTCGGGTGCTGTAAATGGCTGGCTTAGCGCTATCGAAATTACGCTTTCACTATTCCAATACAAGTCACTATTCAGATTTTCTTTATAACTAATAGTTAATAAGCCACCGGGTAGTACCTTAAATGTGTTTTTAAAAATAGAAAAAGGTTCTGGCACATAACAATAGCGTAAATATAAAGCTAAGGCATTGCGATCGATGTCTTTTTTAAAAGCGGGATGGGCAGATAATGCTTTTATTTCAGATCCAAATAAAAAATAATTCCCCATTCTTGCATAATAAAGCGGTTTTTTACCCATCCGGTCGCGAGCCAAATGCAATATCTTTTCTTGCCGATCCCAAAGTGCAAAAGCGAACATGCCATTGCAGCGACAAAGTGCGTCTTTTATTCCCCAGTGCGCAATGGCTTCTAACAAAACTTCTGTATCAGATGTACTACGAAACTGGACTCCGGCTTCGATTAATTCATGACGCAAGTCGCGGTAATTATAAATTTCACCATTATAAACCAAAACGTAACGACCGCTGTGTGACACCATGGGCTGGTGACCACCGTTTGATACATCAATAATTTTCAAGCGGCGAAATGATAATGCAATACCATGATGAGTATCGTTCCATACACCGTGATCATCTGGACCTCGATGATGCAAACGATTAGCCATCGCTGTTGCAACTTCAGTTAATTCTGAAGAAGTAGCATTTGCGCTGAAATCAATATATCCCGCTATTCCACACATTATTTTTCAACCACTTTTGATGTAGTGAGTGAAGGCTCGCTTAATAATTTTTCGTACTGCATTTCATAATGATGAATGCAACTTTTCAATGAGAAACATTGTACTGCTCGTTCATGAGAAGCTAACGCCATCTGTTGTCGACGTGCTGGATCATTTGCTAATGACAAAATAGCTTGCGCTAATTGAGTTGAATTTTTAGGTGGAACAACCAAACCATTGAGGCCATCCAATACTGCTTCGGCGTTACCGCCCACATCAGTTACCACCATCGGCAATTCCATGGCCATGCTTTCCAAAATACTATTAGAAAAACCTTCTTCGTGTGAACATAAAATACCAAGATCAGCTTGAGATAATAATGAAACAACATCTGAGCATTCACCAAGCCATTGGATATGATTTGATAATTGCAAATCGCTGGTTAACGTTTTTAGCACATTTTCCATGCCTGCGTCTTTTCCTACACATAGCAATTTCCAATGTTTGGGTAATTCCTGTTTAATAGAAACCAATGCGTGAATTAAATCTATATGCCCCTTATAAGCAAATAAATTTGCAACAATAATCATTGTAAATGAATCTTTCGTTTTTTCTGCACCACTTTTATGAAATTTTTCTAAATCGACACCATTATATAGCAACACTAACTTATCTTCCGAAACACCTTCTTCAAGCAATTGCCGATTCACAGCTTTAGAATTTCCAATAATTAAATCGGTTTTCTTATACAACCAGCGCTCGATTCGTGATAAAAAAACATGCTTGGTTTGATAGTAATTAAGGCTACGCCGGCTCATCACTAACTTTGTACACCGGGTCACAATCGCACAGATACCACCCATTAAATAAGTACCTGGCAAAAAGCAGTGAACAATGGCCGGCCTTAATCGCAACATCAAAAAAGATAATTTTAATGAAGAGATGCCATATAATAAGTATCGACCTAATCTACCAAATTTCCTTAAAACAGCGGCACACGGCGGCTCTATCACGTTGACACCTTGCGATTCTAGTGCCCCTGCAAGCACACCTTTATGACTTGTTGTATACACAACAATAGTGTATTTTTCTCGATTAATTTTTGAAAATACTTGTAGGACATGCCCTTCCGTGCCACCACGGTTTAGGCTGCTAATTACAATGAGTATAGACTTTTTAGCCACACATTATCCTCAAAGGTTTATCCAAAAAAACAGTTTTAGTTTTTTGACAAAAAAACAGTACGAGCACCTCCAATGTGACAAATTAAATCAATAGCATCATCTGGCTTGATATCTTTAAAAATCACGCGATGTACAAAATCGGTTTTTATCGGTTCGGTGCTTTCGTAACCTTTTTTTACAAACTCGCTCGATACCAGACTCTGCATTAGATGCTAAGTATTGAACGCGGTAACCGCAATTAAATAATGCACGAAGAACCAATTCCATATCATGGTCTTTATTATATCGCGTAATATGCGTTTCAAAAATAATCATTGGAGCGAATTCACCATTTTGAATTACCGGCAGCATGCCATTAATCACCTCCACCTCATGCCCTTCGACATCCATACGAATTAGATCGGGCTTAGCAATATTTTCCATGACATCAACTACTGTCATAGTTTTTACCTTAATCGTTTCACCTGTTAAGTCATGAATACCCGATCCAGTATTATGAAACGTGTTTAGATTAGATGAATTCGCCATGAAAAATTCGCGCTCAGCATTGGTATCGGATATCGCTCCTTGAAACACATCAACGTTTTTACAGCCATTTAACTCTACGTTGCACTTCAACAGAGCAATATTACTCGGTGAAGGCGCAACGGCAATGATTTTACCTGCTGAACCGACTAGCTTTGATTCCATGATAGCGTAATACCCAATATTCGCACCAATATCTAATACAGTCATTCCTGGCTTCAATACTTTTTCCAGCATGATTTTATGTTCGAGTTCACGCTTACCAAATAATAATAATGTTCGCGATATCCCTGGGTCTTGCAAATCAAGATACATTTCATAGTTATATATTTTCTTTTTGATGAAACGTTTTTCTTGTTTTTGAGCATTTAACATAATAAGCAAACGATAGTAAAGTGCTACAAAAAAACCTTGTATGCCACAGTATTTAATAATTGAAATCATGATTCGAGCTCCCTTTCTAGTTATAGAATATATCCTTTAAATTCAAATTTTCTTAAAACATGATTCGATTACTTGGCTATCCAATTAGCCTCTTAAAATTATCACTAAATAATTGAGCTGCCTGCGGACCAGATAAATATTGACGGTAAAAATTCTGCCCCCCTTCAGCAATGTCTATCAAATCTTTATAACTTGCTATCATTTCTTCAATGCGTTGATGGATATGATTTAAGTTCCAATCAAATGAAAGCATTGTTTCTTTATCCCTAAATAAATTAGGCCACGTCTCCATATGGCTCATATCGGGCTTTATTAACACCCCACCTGTCAAAAAAACTTCAAAATCTTTTAACGTAATTTCACCTAGCCCAAAAGGCGATATCACAAATTTACTAACCTGGAGCTCACGATAATAGTGTCTGCGCGATAATTTATTGGTAAGAACGAAAGATTTCAATTTATCACGAATTTGACGGCGCTGCCAAGCAACAGAATCACGCGCATAAGTAATGCCCATCCGACAGGACAAATCATTAACTCTCTCAACTGTTGGGCTGATAAATTTATTGGGATAAGACAGTAAACCAGAGATGGGTATTTTTTTATACAACATCATACGATAGGGACCATACAGCGAATAATCAGCCAACCCAGAATTCCAACCAATTTTTAATTTGGGTAGTAAACCTGCATTCTGAACGGGTTCAGAATATAGTGCGTTCTTATCATTCACTTCATAGTGCCGATGATAATAATCGGCATAAAATCGATGCCCATATAAAGGCTTTAAATAAAGTGTTTTATCTTTCAATAATTGATTTTTAACATAACTATTCACATAGGGCAAAACACGCACATGCGGGAACCCACTGCTATCACTGATATCAAAATAAATAACTTTAGCAATTTTTTCACGAAATACTGAAAATTTCTCAAGTACGCTGTCGGTATTACATGCCCAATCTGCACTAAAATATTTGCTTTCGACAATCAGTATGTCACAGGAATAAAGAGACTCTTTAATATCTTCATAAAAATCGATTTTAATTCCATGCTCTCTCAACGCCTGCCGATGCTTAATAAGTGGAAATAAAAAAGCACAGCCATTAGGGCTATCAAAGCCTTTTGTTAATACGTTAATTTTTACCCGAGGATTGAATTCCATGTACCTACCACTTCTTCAATTGAGTGATTACTCAGTCGTTCACTAGCCGCTGCTGCTAATTGCTCACGCAGGTGTTCATCGCTAGCCAAACGAGACAAAGCATTTGCTAAAGCATCGACGCTTTCAACTGGCACAACTAGTCCCGATATATTATTTTGTACATATTCCAACGGACCGGGTAATGCATCACTGATAATCACCGGCAAATCACAACTCATTGCTTCAAGTAATGCATTTGGCATGCCCTCATGACGCGAATGCATTACAAATATTTGTGATGCAAAATAATAAGGAAAAGGATTGTTAACACGCCCATACCATTTAATATACGGAACGATGCCAAGATATTTTGCCTGCCTCTGCAACTGCTCTCGCAGATCACCCTCTCCAATAATGGCCAATCGCCAATGTGAATGATGTTGATGAAATTTAGCAAATGCTTGCAGTAATACATCATACGCTTTTTGGTGATGAAGCCTTCCAACCGCTAAGATGGTAGGATTCTCAAATGCAACAGAGGTATCAACCACTAATTCAGCAATGGGATTTTGAATCCATTTTAGTTTATTCCTCGGCACAAAATCAGACAGCGTTTCAATGGCTGTTTGAGTATTGGCGGTAACCCTATCAGCACGTCGATACAATTTCCGGCGTAGTAAATCCCAAGCAACGCCAAATGATTGTCTTGCCGGATCATTGCGTTCCGAAATAATTAATGGAATATTCAATTTATGCGCAGCTAAAATTGTTAAAATATTAGTCGCACAAAGAAAAGAAAGTATTTTCTTTGGCTTAATATTCGTTAGCTGCTTTCTTAATTTTTTAATACGCTTAATATTTGCCAACAACCCCAGGAATTTATTTTTGGAATCACCTACTCCACCAACCACATAACGATCGACTGTTGTTGGCAATCTAAAGAAATCAGTTTCTTCAGTGCTAAGAGTGAGTACGGCAATCGACTTATCGTGGCGACTCCAGTAATTAATGAGTTGACTCACCACGCGTTGGGTTCCACCACTCCCCAAGTCGCTAATCACAATCGCCAAATCGTAACCTTGATGATGTTTAAACGACTGATACTCTGCTACCAACGCATGATAAAAATTCTCTTCGTTAAATTGTGTTTCGACTGTGTTATATGCTTGCTTAATCATTTCCTGTCGCAAGCTATCGTCATTGACTGCCATTACAATGGCATCTGAGAGTGCTGCCGTATCACCGTAATCAACTAGCAAGCCATTCACTTTATTTTCAATAATTTCAGTGATACCACCTACATGAGTCGCAATAGCACAAACGCCATGCGCCATGGCCTCAATGACAACTCGACCAAAACCCTCATTTTGAGAAGGCAATATTAAAATATCAAATTCCGACAAGTGTTGTTTGGCATCCTTTATATATCCTAAAAAATTTAGGTTTCTATCAAGCTTAAGCTGCTTACCCAATTCAAATAAATATTCATAGAGGCTCCCTGTACCAATAATCGTTAAAGTTAAGTCTGGAATAGAGCGCAATGCTACTGCAAAACTTTCCAATAAAAAATCCAGCCCTTTTCCTGGCTCAAGTCTACCCACATAAACGATCTTTTTAGGTGGAGATTGAGCACTCAAAGGTTGACGTTTAACGGAACCATCATAAGGGTTATGCAGCACGCTTATTCGTTTCACAGAAATGCCAGCCTTCTCCCAACACTGTTTTACTGCACCTGATACAGCTAATGCTTTATAGTTTAATTTTTCCATAAAGCGGACATGAGAATGAGTAAAACCAAAAGAATGCAATGTTCTGAGGTGTGAGATAAGCGGCAGCTTCAAACGTTTTGCTACCCAAAATCCAATAAAGTTACGAATAGGCTGATTATTTAAATGTATTAACTCAATATGGTTATCACGTGCTATTTTAATGACTTGTCGATAGCAGGAATGTTGCAGCAATAGCTCTATATAAACACACAATGATGGAAAAATCCGCCTTGAAACTCCCATCAATTTATTATAAATATACTTAAATTTATTATGAGTCGTTGTATAAATAGGATTATCAACACGAATAACATGAGCTCCCAGCGCTTCATACTGCTCAATAAAAGGTGATGAATTCCATAAAATGACGGTAAGTTGATGGCCTTGCACAGAAAGCAGCGTTAACATTTGCAATAAACTTACAAATGAACCACCATGACCTGATTCACCGGCTTCCATAAATAATATATTCATGATACTAATTTATTCTACTTTTTCGAGTAATTCATTATTTTTGAGACGATATTGCTCGCCCGTTCGCGGACAAATCAAATCCATTCCCAGTCGTTCACCACTTCGACTTACCCAGCCAACTTGTTTTGCGGGCACACCCACCATCAATGCATAAGGGGCTACATTTTTAGTAACAACAGCGCCTGCTGCAATAAAGCTATATTCACCCAATTCGATTCCGCATAAAATCGTGGCATTCGCCCCAATCGTTACCCCACGTCTCACTAGAGTCTGCCGGAATTCATTTTTACGCTCTATTCCAGCACGTGGATTGATGACGTTTGTGAATACAGCCGAAGGACCACAAAAAACCTCATCCTCGAGAGTCACACCTTTATAAACACTGACATTATTTTGTATTTTGCACCGATTGCCTAAAGTGACATCGGGACCAATACACGCATTTTGTCCAATGATGCAATCACGTCCAATGGTAACGTTTGACATGATATGACTGAAATGCCAGATTTTTGTGCCATCCCCGATCTCACTTGGCATGTCAACATAAGCACTTTCGTGAATATAGATACTCATTTTTAAATATCCACAATTCCAACTTGATTGAGATAATGCATCACATCAAAAGAAACAACACCTCTTGCCACTTTATAATGTTCTAAATAGTGCTTTCGACCATAATCGACATATTGATCGCGATCGGTTGCGTAATAATACATATGATGATAATACTTTACTTTGAATCTCTTACCTGCAAAAAGACCAATGCCTCGAGCAAACCAAGGAATCCAAGCATATTTAACCGTCCATGGTTTAGCCACATCACGCAACGTATCGAAAACGCCTTTATAATTATATTGTTTTAGGTAGTCTATATATAATTTTTGATCGACCTTTAATTCATAAGGAACGGATTCCCAAAAATCCATTAATTGACTATCCCATAAGGGTAATAACCATTTCAAACGAAAGAAATCATAAATACGTTGGCTATTCACTACCATTTTAGATTGTCGCTCTTCCCATTCCCAGGTCTCATAGTTAGAGCACAAACGATCTATTGGAGCTAGAGCATTATCTAGAATAGGAAATTGATTTGTGCTTCGATGCTGGATCCGTTCTAAATTCTCTCTGGTTTTTAAATTCAACCATAATGAACAATGCTTGTTAATCAAAAACTCTAGAATATCCGACAATGTGGTTGCATTATTAGTGAATAAAACTGAAGGAACATGACCGCCCGAAATAAAATCACCGGTTTGTCCATTAATAATGATAGCATCAGCAGGGATAATTTTTTTTTGCGTTAATGTATAAAAGGCTCGAAATCCCAAATAGCTTGGCACACTACACAAACCGGCTGCAAAATCAGTATAAGCGCTACGAGCATTTTTATAAGCTGCATTTTTCATTTGTTTTGATATGAACGGACAAAAAAACCAGGGCACGGCCAACTGCTCAGCAACTTGTTTCGCTCTGTTAGCTTCAAAATTACCTGGCACACCAAAACTAAAAGTTTGAAGGCGATCATACTTATGCTCAACCAATTTGGCGATGATTAATCTTGAATCTAAGCCCCCACTTAAAGGCACCCAAATCGGTGCGCCATGCGCACGTTCAATCGTGCGATGAACTACGGCATCAACAACCTGTGATAATTCATTTAATAGATCAGAAGCTGATTTAGTCGTTGTTGGTGTTGGGACGTATCGATAATATCGCTTTATTTCCGGTGCATCTGATCCTTTTTTCCAAAATAAACATTCGCCTCCTTGTAACTGATACAAATCTCGATACAACGTATCACGATTAAAAACGTATCCAGCCATGTTAAATTCTAACAATGATTGAGAATTGATCGTTTCCAAATGACAATGATTCCGTAACTTCACGGCAGAGTTTGCCACAAATACTTCATTATCATACTGACTATAGTAAACAGGGTAGCTGCGCAAGCGATCAACACTAGCAAACAAAAACTCAGGATGATCCACAATAATGCCAAAGCAACCGTATTCTGACTTTAATAAGGCAAGCAACCGATCTGATATTTTCTGTTCTTCCAATAACTCCGTTATAATTTTCTGAGCATGTTCTACAACACCATTCAAATATAGGGTTACAGTTGACATTCTAATACGGCGCCAACCATACGAATCACTGATGAATAAATTTTTACTTTGCTTTACCATGCACTTTCACTTTCTGTTTCAGTTGCAGAAATATTATAAATTCGACGAAAATCAGCAGAACCTCTAATCAGTTCATCATAGGTACCAACAGCAACGATCTTCCCTTCTTGCAACTGAATTAATTGGTCACAAAATTTAACTGATGATAGGCGATGCGCAATAATAATTAATGTTTTCTCTTTCATCAAACTAACAAGAGATTCATTAAATTCTTTTTCTGTTGCAGAATCGAGTGAATTAGTCGCTTCATCCATAACTAAAATATCAGGATCTCGATACAAAGCTCTTGCAATACCAATCCTTTGTCGCTGACCGCCTGATAACTTCACCCCATTTTCCCCGATTTGTGTATCAAGCCCATCAGGCAGCCCATTAACAAAGCTTTTAAGCTGCGCCACTTTTATCGCTCTATTAATAGCATCACTATTTACTTTATCCTCAGGAATGCCAAATGCAATATTTTCCTTAATGGTGCCATCGAATAAAAAAGTTTGCTGAGGCACATAACCAACCAAATTCGCCAGTGCTAAGTTTTCAAACTTAGTGATATTCACATCATCGCACCAGATTTCTCCTCTCTCAATAGGCAATAAACCTAGAAGCACATCCACTAATGTGCTTTTCCCAGCACCCGATTCACCTACAATACCAGTCGCTGTCTTTTTTTTGATCTCTAAAGATAAGTTAGATAGCACATCTTTTTGACTTTTCGGATACTTATAATAAATATTTTTCAACAACAGTGTATTTTCAAATTTAATATTGGATTGTTCTTGGCTTTGTTTTTTGATACGTTCATTGATTGTTGATAATTCATCCACAGCATCTCTAACAATAAAAGCCATGGGTTTATATCTTCTAATGGTACCAATAGATGTTGAAATACGATTCGCTGATGGCAACAATCGTTGCACGCAAACTGCAATCAAACCAATAACAGGAAGAATAGCAATTAAATTTCCACGCGAAATTATCAAATATAATAAGATAATAAGCAGTATCCCAAAGCCCATTACGTTCATTGAGATTGCAGGAATATTCGAGACAACATTAAACTCAATCAACTGATTAGATAATTTATGCTGCCAATGTAAAAACCGATTAATGAAATAATTTTCAACACTATATACCTTTACATCTTTCAATCCTGTTAAAGCATCTGCGGCCGTCTTATAAGCAAATCTATTGCACATTTCATTTGCTTTACCTAAATTACGAATCCTATTTTTAGTGGATCTCACTGCTAACCAAAGAAATCCACACAGAACAACTACGACTAACATAACTAACGCAGGATCTGCCCAAATCATCAAACTTATTAAGGCAACAGCGACAATGATATCGGTCAACATCGTCAAAATAGCTGTTAATATCGCCGACACACCCGCTACGTCAACCAACAAATGTTTAGAAAGAACAGATGAATTTCTATTGAATGCTTCTGAATAGGGCATACTCAAAAAACTTCTCAAGCAAAAACTTGTCAGACGATTATTAAGTTGGTACGTGAATTTAGATTGACAATAATTATTTAAACAACTCATTAAGCCTTTAAATAAAATCATGATAAATATCATTATTCCAGCAAACACTAAAAAACTATTATTGTTATTAAAATGGAAGTACTGGTAGATTGATTCCAAGACATGATTTTCATGAATAATAGATTGTTGCCCTAAAATTTTGATATATGGAAATAACGACCCAATTCCCATCAATTCAATGACCGCAGTTAACACCATCATAGACAACAAAAACAACAGGAAACGCCTATCAGATTTGTTTAAAAATGAAAACATAATTTTCGTAAATTCTATCATAATAAAATCTCTTTAAGACTACTTGATGCCTGCCTACTTTTAAGTACGCTACCGCCCTACAGTTTGTTAAAACACCGTATCAATCAAAAATACCCCAATATCACACTTTTTTATGGGGCTAAAATATCGGGCACAAAGATACAATCAGCATCAACACTACATGCCAATTCCTGTTTTGCTCTTAGCGGTGCCTCTAGTGTTGTAATTACGTAAACAGATTCAGGTGGCAAATTAGGCAATTTCCGCCATACTGAATAATCCAAAAATGTATCGCGATCCGAGCTGGGATCGAATATACCGAGCACATTAATTGCTGCTCTTGCGGCTTGTAATACAGCGATTTCTGCTAAGTCAGAAATGCCATATAAAACAACATCGCGTCGATTTTTCAATCGACACTCGGTAAATATTTTTAAACATGAATCGCTTGCTCGGCGATAAAACCGAAATGATCTTGATAGATGTTCCGCCATTAACCGACTTTTTTCTGCAAAGCCTTTTGGAGTCAAATAATATAAATAACGGTTAGCGGGGATTTGCTCGATTTTTACTAATCCTTTACTGATGCAATGCTTGAGATAAGAGTTTGTCAGACCAAGCGCCAACCCGAGTCGTTTCGCTAAACCCCGTTGAGTCATGTGGCTCTGTTGTTCAATTGTTTGGAGAATAGGGAGCGTAATCTCCATATCGTCATCAGCGTTCATAGCATGAACACTGTACACGAACGGGTAAAATTATCAAGCCCCTTATTATTCTGAACGACCAATGGCGTCGATGGGCACTTCCACTTTCATCGCTTTGCCGACAATATCTAACAACACGGTCACTCGCTTTGTGCCGGACTTTGCTTCGAACAGACCTTGATAACCCGCCATAACACCATCCAAAATTTGAATACTTTCACCTTGTTTAAACTCCGGGACTGTCGGCTCCGAAGAAGGCTTATTCTCTTGATTCTTCATTAAAAATTCAATTAATGGAGTGGGCACCTTAGCTGGCATACCACCAAAACGAACTAAAGAAGTAACACCTTTCGTAGAACGAATAGGCGCCCAATTATCGCTAATAGGGTTCAAGTAAATGAATAAGTAACGAGGGAACATGGGTTCGCTGATCATCTGATACCGACCTTGCCGCCGTTTTGACAGTTGCACATAGGGCAAATAAACACGATATCCCTGACGAACAAGATTCGTTTCAGCCACCTTTTCCTGCTTTGGCTTTGTATAGATAAGAAACCAAGTACTAAGAGACTCTATATTGTCTTCAAGCATTGACACTTTGTCGGCTCAACAACCCCAATAAATCATCCGTTAATTTTCTCACATCTTGCTCGGTTAAGTAAGGGTGGAATGGCAAACTGAGCACTCGTTCAGAGGTCGCCTCCGAAATCGGGAACTCTTGCGACGAGTCTAAGTAGCGAGACATTATTGGCTGTTTATTCAACGGGATAGGATAATGTATAGCCGTTGGAATTCCAAGCTCTTTTAATGCGAGCCTGATCTCATCTCGATCATCTAGTTGAATTGTATATTGTGCATAGGCACTCACATTGAATGGCTCAATATAAGGGGTAATTATTTGCCCCTTAAGATGATGATCATACCACTTAGCAACCTGTTGGCGCTGAGCTAATTCTTCTTTAAAAACGTCAAGTTTTGCAAGCAACACTGCTGCTTGAATACTATCGAAGCGCGCATTGATGCCAATTGAGGTATGATGATAGCGCCCCTCCTCACCATGATGTCTCAGGGACTTCATCTTGTGAGCCAATTTATCATCATGGGTAAAGCAAGCACCCCCATCCCCATAGCAACCCAATGGTTTTGAAGGAAAAAAGCTGGTAGTCGCTATCGTTGAAAGCCCACAAGAGTGGCGCCCATGATAGGTTGCCCCCAAACTCTGAGCGGCATCTTCAATGACGGTCAGGCCATGTTTTGCGGCAATTGCATTAATTGGATCCAAATCAGCACATTGACCATACAAACTGACTGGTATAATCGCTTTGGTGCAGGATGTGATGGCCGACTCAATTAATGCCGGATCGATGTTATATGTTTTCGGATCGATATCGACAAAAACGGGTTTTGCACCTAACAAAATAATGGTCTCTGCCGTCGCAAAAAAGCTAAATGGTGTGGTAATAACTTCATCGCCAGGCTGAATATCAATAGCCATTAAGGCTACTTGCAAAGCTGTGGTCCCACTCGATACGGCGATGCAGTGCTTAGCTCCAACTAATTCCGCAAGGTGCTCCTCCAACTCGGCAACCTCTGGGCCCATGATATATTGGCCGTGATCGAGGACAACTTGAATTCTTGCGTCAATCGACGCTTTAAGATTGTGATACTGTTGATTTAAATCGATAAATTTCATAAATAATCTCAACATCTCCATATAAACCTAAGGGGGCACCTCAAAAGGGTGCCCCGAACTCCGAAATGGTACTTTAAACAACCAGTTATTGCAATCTCAATAAGGAGGATGCCGTTCAACTTTACAAATTAAGGTTGAAGGTCATGCATCCTAAGCACCATGACAGTTTATTTTTTTTGAGTGTATTTACTAATATCTTTGCATTGGCAGCCACTTGAGCACTCGTGTATTATTATTTCAGAAGTCACCCTTGAATTTGTGAGGAACAATGGAGCTTTCCCCTTTAACCGCAATATCGCCGCTCGACGGTCGCTATCAACAAAAATTATCTGAACTAAGACCCATCGTGAGCGAATACGGACTCATGTTTTACCGTGTGAATGTAGAAATCCGCTGGTTGATGGCATTAGCTAAGCACAGCAAAATACAAGAAATCGAAAAGCTGAACAAGACAGTTAGTGCAAAGTTAGAACACATTATTGCTAACTTCGACCTAGAACAAGCCGAAGCAATTAAAACTATAGAACAAACCACTAATCACGACGTAAAAGCAGTTGAATATTATTTACAACAACAATTCAAAATGGACCCAGCACTCGAACCACTCATTCCATTTATTCATTTCGGCTGCACCTCAGAAGATATCAACAACCTCGCTCACAGCCTGATGCTCGACAAGGCGAAAGAATCTCAGCTACTACCCAACATGAAAGCGCTGATTAATAAGCTCGCCGAACTCGCTAAAACGCACGCAGACCTTCCCATGTTATCAAGAACGCATGGCCAGCCAGCCTCCCCAACAACGCTGGGTAAAGAGTTAGCGAATTTCATGATGCGACTCAAACAACAATATCAAACGTTAAATACACTTAAATTAACGGGTAAATTTAACGGTGCGGTAGGAAATTTTAATGCGCATTATGCAGCCTATCCCGACATCGACTGGCCGGCTATTAGCCGTCAATTTATTATCGACCTTGGCTTAGAGCCGAATGCCTACACCACCCAAATCGAACCACACGATCGATTAGCCGAATGGTTACAAACACTTAGTCGTTTTAATACTATTCTCATCGATTTTAACCGAGACATTTGGGGATACATCAGCCTCGGTTATTTCAAACAAAAAGCGATCGAAGGCGAAATTGGCTCATCGACCATGCCGCATAAAATAAATCCGATTGATTTTGAAAACTCCGAAGGTAACCTCGGTATCGCCAATGCGCTCGCCCATGACTTTGCCAGCAAACTCACCATTTCACGTTGGCAACGCGATCTAAGCGATTCCACCGTTTTACGCAATTTAGGCTCTATTTTAGGTTATTCTTTACTTGCCTACCAAGCAACGATGAAAGGTTTAAACAAGCTGAGCGCCGAAAAAGAAACCATTACAAAAGATCTTGAGTCGCACTGGGAAGTGCTCGCGGAAGCTTTGCAAACGACAATGCGACGTTATGGACTGATGGAATCTTACGAACAACTCAAAGATCTTACACGTGGTAAAACTATTGATGAAAATGCAATAAAGAAATTTATCGACGAGCTTACTATCCCCGATAATGCTAAAAAACACTTACTCTCACTCACTCCGCACAACTATATTGGTTGCGCTGATTCCCTAGCTAAGGAAATCAAAGCATTGTAGACGGGCTTTAAAAGGATATTAAAAATGGGAATAACTCAATGGTTATTAAAAAAAGTCGGCAACTATCTCACTAAAGAAGTTGATGCTGAAGAACGCGCCTACTTATCTGACTTCGATCGCATCTGTCATGAAGTTATTCCTGGTGACGTTTTATTAGTTGAAGGCGCCAATCGCATCAGCAGAATTATTAAGCGTGTTACACACAGTCCGTGGACGCATGCTGCACTTTATATTGGCCGTTTACACAGCATAGAAGACCCAGAGCTTCGACAACTGCTTCGCAAACATTATCACGGCCCTGCTGGCAAACAACTTTTAGTTGAAAGCATTATTGGTCAAGGCACTATCGTGAGACCCATTACCGAATATTCCGGATACCATTTACGCATTTGTCGCCCAACAGGATTATCACACTCAGATGCACAACGCGTCATCGGATTCGCCATCAAACGTTTAGGACGCAAGTACAACACACGACACTTTTTTGATTTAGGACGTTTCGTCTTGGCAAGCCGTTTATTGCCGCGTCGTTGGATGTCGTCTTTATTTGAAGAAAAAAACCCCAGTCAAACCACACAAGACATTTGCTCAGCCATGATCGCCGAGGCTTTTACATCTATTAAATTTCCTGTTTTACCGTTAATTCGTGAAACGGATGAAAATAAACTAGAAATGATTCATCGCAATCCAAGATTATTCACACCAAGTGATTTTGATTATTCACCCTACTTCGCCATCATCAAATATCCGATCTACCCGCTCCCGGGCCATGCTCCATACCATGATTTACCCTGGCATGAGGGCTTGTTTAGCGATGATGAAGGCATTCTTCACGAACATAAAAAACCAACCAGCGATAAGAAAAAGCCAGAAAGAAAGCCTGGTGAGTGAGTGTGAGCAGCTATCGGTTTTCCCATCTTCAGGCTATAATTATCTCTATATCTCTATTGGTATACCATCCTAAACCGACTCACGGACAGACCCTACTGACCATTGATTGGCCGCGCAGAACAGAGGCGATGCATGTTACAGTTTGAATTTAAGAAAGATAAAGACGGCAAAGAATACGTCGAGACATCCATAAGTGGTAAGGCATTATTGACGATTCCTCAGTTGAATAAAGGGACCGCTTTCACGCGTGAAGAACGCTTAGCATTCGATTTGATTGGCAAATTACCCAACAAAATCGAAACGCTAGATGAGCAAATCCAACGCGCTTATCTACAATATAAATCTTTTGAGGAACAAATTAATCGCAACGTCTATTTAAATCACTTATTAAATACCAACCAAGTTTTATTTTACGCACTGATTGAAAAACATTTGCGAGAAATGTTACCCACTATCTACACCCCCATTGTGGGCAATGCCGTTAAAGTCTTTAACCGTAAATTTATGCACCCGCGCGGACTTTATATTTCCTATGAAGATCGCGACCATATCGAAAAAATATTAGATAACCGATCAAACCCTAACATTAACCTTATTGTTGTCAGTGACGGTGAAGGTGTGTTGGGCATCGGCGACCAAGGTGTGGGCGCGATGGCGATTCCTGTTGCAAAGCTCATGGTTTACACCGCCATGGCTGGCATTAATCCACTCAACACGCTACCCATCATGTTGGATGCCGGCACTAACAATAAAAATTTATTAAACGATCCGCTGTATTTAGGGTGGCGACACCCGCGCTTAACCGGCGAAGAATACGCTGAGTTCATCGAAAAATTTACCACAGCCGTTCAAAAGAAATGTCCCAATGCTTTTTTGCACTGGGAAGATTTCGGTCGTACCAACGCCTATCAAAACTTAATTAAATACCGCTATAAAATGTGTAGCTTCAACGATGACATTCAAGGAACAGGAGTTGTAGCTAACGCTGCTGTGTTGGCAGCGCTCAACAACACCGGCACACCATTAGCAGAGCAACGCATCGTTATTTTTGGCGCGGGTACAGCCGGCATGGGTGTGACCGACAATTTATGCAAGGCTTTATGTCGCAGTGGTTTATCCGAAGAAGAAGCACGAAAACGATTTTGGCTGGTCGATAAAGAAGGTTTGTTAACAGAGCGTGTGAGTGACATCACACCATCACAGCAACCGTTTGTTCGACAATCCTCTGAAATTGATGCTTGGCAAGTAAACGATAAAACGCACGTTTCTTTACTTGATGTTATTGAAAATGTAAAACCGACTATTTTATTTGGATGCTCTGCCAGACGCGGCGCGTTCAACGAAACGATCGTAAAAACCATGGCAAAATACGTCGAAAAACCGATTATTTTTCCACTTTCAAACCCCACTGAAAAAAGCGAAGCCAAACCAAAAGATTTATTAACCTGGACCGATGGCAAAGCATTAATCGCGACCGGCAGTCCATTTGATGATGTAGAATATCACAATCAATCTTTCCCAATCAGTCAATGCAATAATTACCTCGCCTTTCCTGGCATTGGATTGGGCGTTATCTCGGTGAAACCCAAATTCGTAACCGATGACATGTTGTGGGCAGCAAGTGCAGCGTTGAGTCAGTATGCAGACCCTAAAACACGCAGCTTACTTCCCAAAATAGAGCAAGGACGCGAAGCTTCGCGACAAGTTGCCATTGCCGTAGCAAAAGCAGCTATCGACGAAGGCGTTGCAACCGTCAAGTCGAAAAAATCCGTCACCGACCTCGTCGATGAAAATATCTGGGAGCCACATTATTTACCCTATCGACTTGTTTAGCTAATTAAATAGTATTTCAATTGCAGCAGAATGCTGCCTGCTTGAGGTTCCTCGCATTGCTCGGAATGACGTCGTTTTTTTTCATCCCTGGTAACGGTTTGGATCCCGGATAATTTTGCATATCCTGATGCAAAATTTCCGGGATGACGAGGTTAGGTTAAGTCATCCACTCTCAAACAGCATTTCAATTGCGGCAAAGAGAAAGAGTCCGTGTTTTAGGGCGTTAGTGCCAGGATGGCACTAAGCAGCCATGGATGGCGATTCCCGAAAAACACGGACTCTTTCTCGTACTGGCAAGCAATTGAAATTCAAGATTACGCAACCACAACATAGTGCTACACGTTTGAGACTCCTAGCTTCGCTCGGAGTGACGTGATTTTTTTCCCATCACATGTCATCCCGAATGAAATGAGGGATCTCATGACTACACGTCGCTGTCACTCCCAATCCCCCATTTTTGTCTATACTAACCTCAGTTCTGGATAACTGCGTATAAATTATTCTTTATATTGTTGGTTTTTATTCCTGGTTTGTTTGGTCGCCAAGAATAGGCAATTAGCGCTGCAAGGGTATTGACTAAAAAATTAACAAGCGTGTCGCGATGCTCGTGATAGATTATTGCCATCCCTGTCAATAATCGACTCGCAATACGCGACAACTTAAATAGCCGCGGACGTCCTCGTCGCCCGCGCTCCGCGACCTCACGGCTCGACTACGCACGGGCTCTCAAATGACTTGACGGCTCGTAAAGATTTTTTGCAGTCGCTTACGCTCGGCAAAAAATCCGAGCCTACCGCGGAATACGCGCCTTCGCTTCGCTCTCCATGGCGCGCATCGTCGGACTACGATGACGCGAATGCTCAACATGATACAAGTTTTTCAACTGATCGATAATCGTTTCTACGATGCCACGTTGTTTTAGGAAAAACTTTTCAAATGCAGAAAGCATTTTGTTCTTCATATTTTTACGGACTTTTGTCACAAATTTTAAATCGTGTTTTGCCAAATCGTCCGCAAGATCTTTTCCAAGATACCCTTTATCGCCAGCGCCCAACCCCTTTAAATTAGCCATTAATTTTCTAACAACAGCGCGATCATCCACGTTCCCTTTCGTTAAACAAAAACGGATTAATTCCCCTTGATGATTAATCACAATATGTAGTTTAAAGCCGTAAACCCAGCCCATTGTGCTTTTACTGCGTTTAGCAATGCCTTTGAAAACCTTGTTTCGATAAATTCGTTTATTGTGGCATACGCGTAGTGTAGTTGAGTCAATATAATACAATCCCGTGTGTTTGCCCTTTCTCGAAAGCAAATAGGCGGCGAGCATCATTAGCGCTGCTGATTGGCAGGCGACAAAACGTGTGTAACTCAGCGCCGTAGGAAAATACTTCTTCATGTCTTGTAAAACACATCCACAATAAAAATCCTTAAATGTGCGATAGTGACTCATTTGAAACAACACAATGATGGTGCCAATTTCAGACAAGCTCATTTGCATCGCTCGATCTCGTTTTCTGTCTGGGTTCGGTAGCAAATACTTTGATTGACCTTTCAAATAATCCTTGCAAAAATCATCCATATCACAAAAAATCTCCGTGACCGGTGCCAACATGATTAACTCCTGTTACATTATTTAGCTGTAATTTTGGAGCTAAATTTTAGCGGTTCCGGTCTTTTTTTCAATTATTTCATTCACTTATTCCTTTTCTTACCGATGCGAGCCATGGAGAGGCGAAGCCGATGGCGAGTATTCCGCGGCAGCCGCCGATTTTTGACAGAGCGGAGTGCCGAAGGAACGGAGTTCCGTAGGCAGCGTAGCGAGTGGCAAAAATCTGTAGGCGGCGTCGAGTCATCTGGAGACAGTGCGCAGTCGGCCGCGAGGTCGCGGAGCGCTGTCGACGGGGACGTCCGCGGCTATTTAGGTTGTCGCGTATTGCGAGTCGATTATTGACAGGGATGCCAATAATCTATCACGAGCATCGCGACACACTTCTACAGAACTCAGGTTATACTATTAAGAGACTTAAAACAGAATCTGTTCAAAAGGAGCATGACTGGATGGCAATGAATGTCACGCAAAAGCTGATCAAGGACCACCTCATCGAGGGCGAGATGATTCCCGGTACGGAAATAGCCCTCAAAATAGACCAAACTTTATGTCAGGACGCCACGGGAACACTGGTCATGTTAGAACTGGAATCCATGGGTCTTGAACGCACCAAAGCCGAGCTCTCGGCACAGTATGTCGATCACAACTTAATTCAAGAAGACTTTAAAAATCCCGACGATCATTTATTCCTGGAAAGCGCTGCGAAACGTTTTGGCTTTTATTTTAGCCGCCCCGGCAACGGTGTCAGCCATCCCGTTCACATGCAAAACTTTGGCAGACCCGGCAAAACATTAACGGGCTCCGACAGCCACACCTGTGCTGGTGGATCGCTCGGCATGATCGCGATCGGTGCAGGCGGACTCGAAGTCGCCATGGCCATTGCGGGTCATCCGCTATACATCAAAATGCCTAAAGTCTTGGGCGTTAAACTCACTGGCAAATTACCGGACTGGGTTAGCGCCAAAGATATTATTTTAGAAATGTTGCGTCGCTATAACGTTAAAGGTGGTGTGGGTTATATCATCGAATATTATGGCCCCGGACTAAAACATTTAACAGCCATGGATCGCCACGTCATTGCAAACATGGGGCAAGAGTTGGGAGCAACTACGACCGTTTTTCCTTCGGATGAAATTACACGTGAATTTTTAAAAAGCGAAGGTCGGGGAAAAGATTGGATAAAATTAGAGGCTGACAAAGGCGCAACTTACGACACCGATGATGAAATTAATTTATCAAAATTAATACCCTTAATCGCAATGCCATCGAGCCCCGGAAAAGTTGTGCCGGTGAGAGATGTCGCGGGCCAAGAAATTTATCAGGCTTATGTTGGATCATCTGCAAACCCCGGTTATCGCGATTATGCTGTCGCAGCCGAAATGGTTAAAGGCAAAACCATAAAAAATGGCGTGTCTTTCGATATTAATCCATCGTCGCGAACAATACTGGAAGAATTAGTGCGCGATGGTTATATGGCGAATTTAATTCACGCCGGCGCGCGTATTCATCAGGCCGGGTGTAACGGTTGTATCGGTATGGGTCAAGCCCCTGCTTCCGGTCGCAACAGTTTGCGCACGGTACCGCGCAATTTTCCGGGACGCTCAGGAACACCTGATGATAAAGTTTTTCTTTGCAGTCCTGAAACTGCAACCGCGTCTGCACTGTATGGTGTGATTACCGATCCGCGCGACATGGAGATGCCCTACCCTAAAATAAAATTACCGAAAAAACGCATTATCAATACTGAATCGCTTGAAACACCGCTACCACCGGAAACCGCCAAACAAGTGCCGCTGATAAAAGGCCCCAATATTGTAAGTTTACCGGAGTTAGAACCGTTGCCCAATTCGTTTGAGTTTCCAGTTTCATTGAAAGTAGGAGAAAATATTTCAACCGATGAAATTTCACCGGCCGGCAACAAAGTGTTGCCGTATCGCAGCAACATTCCCAAAATTGCCGAATTTACTTATCGCCTTGTCGATCCAGAATTTGTGCCACGCGCTATTGAGTTACGCGATAAAATTGGTGGTCACATTATTGTGGGCGATGAGAATTACGGCCAAGGTTCTAGTCGCGAACATGCAGCATTAGCCCCACGATTTTTAGGACTTCGCGTCGTCATTGCAAAAAGTTTTGCGCGCATCCATTGGCAAAATTTAGTGAATTTTGGTGTGCTGCCATTAACCTTCGTCAATCCGAAAGATTACGATGACATTGTTCAAGGTGATGTCCTTGTCATCGATGACGTGTATCGACAGTTAGACAATGAGAGCGGCAATATTGATGCCACTATTAAAAATAAAAATAAAGCGATTAAATTACATCAAGATTTATCGCATCGCCAAAAAGAAATAATCAAGCTAGGAAGTTTGATTAATTGGACGAAACAACATGGATTTTAATAGTTCAACCTTAGGACCGAGAGAAACATCAGAAAGCGCCTTACTCTTAGGTAAGGTGCTTTTCTGAAGGGTCTGTAAATAAGATTGTGTAAATGCGATAGTCAGGGAAAGGTCGTTAAAATTATACGGAGTCTTTGACTATGGCAATGAAAACCAATAAATTAGGTCCACAGGTTGTGGAATATTTTCTCAAACATACCAAGACCGCATCTGATATTTTCGGTGATACTGGTTTGTTAAAGGAGTTAAAAAAGGCACTGACGGAGCGTATTCTGGAAGGGGAGCTGACGGACGCGCTGGGTTATGCAAAACACGAAGTGTCTGGCAACAATAGTGGTAATTCCCGCAATGGGCACAGCCAAAAAACGATCAAAACAACAGATGGCGAGATGACCATTGAGGTTCCTCGTGATCGTAACAATGAGTTTGTACCGCAATTGATTCCAAAACATCAAACCCGCTTTGATGATTTGGATGACAAAATTATGAGTCTTTATGCACGGGGTATGACTACCCGTGATATTCAAGATCAGTTGAAAGATTTGTATGGCACAACTATTTGTTCGAGTCTCATTTCTACAGTAACCAACGAAGTGATTGAAGAAGTGAAGGCTTGGCAAAGTCGTCCGTTGGACAAGGTGTATCCGATTGTGTATTTGGACGCTTTAGTGATTAAAGTGCAGCAAGATAAAAAGGTTATCAATAAGGCATTGTATTTGGCTTTAGGAATTAATATCGATGGGCAAAAAGAATTGCTAGGTATTTGGATTAGCCAAAATGAGGGCGCTAAATTCTGGTTGAATGTATTAACGGAGTTAAAAAATCGAGGCCTAGAAGATATCCTGATTTGTTGCGTTGACGGGCTAACGGGCTTTCCTGATGCGATTGGCGCTGTGTATCCTAACACTCAAGTACAGCTTTGCATTGTACACATGGTGCGGAATTCATTGCGCTATGTGGGTTGGAAAAAGAAAAAAGAAGTGGCCGCTGACTTAAAAGCTATTTATTCGGCCAGTACGGTTGAAGAAGCAGAATTGGCGCTGACGAGTTTCTCTGAGAAATGGGATGCTGAATTTCCCTCGATTGCCAAAAGTTGGTTGACTCATTGGGAGCGCATTGTGCCATTTTTTGCTTATCCGGCAGAAATTCGGAGGGTGATTTATACCACTAACGCTATTGAATCACTGAACATGAGTATCCGAAAAGTTATTAAAAATAAACGAGTTTTTCCGTCGGACGATGCCGCTTTAAAACAACTCTATTTAGGGTTAAAAAATATAGCCAAAAAATGGACCATGCCGATTCGAGACTGGGGTGCCGCCATGAATCGTTTTGCCCTTATGTTTGAAGATCGCCTGGCGGATTTTGTATAAAACTTAAAATTCATAAGAGAGGAAATTAATTTGAACGCAATGTAGTTTTTGATAAAATTAAAAAATCAGTTAACACAATGGCTGATTCATAATTCTGACTGACGCGATTTACACAAACTAATAAACAGTCCCTTTCTGAACCCACAAGGCTAGCGACTTTGCGCCGCCACCACATATATACCGTAATCGCACCCAAACACAATGCCACAGCCAACCCTAACCTTGGACTTTGGATAAATAAAATCCCTTGCCAGTTAGGACAATAATCAAAAAATGTGAGTTTCTAAATCTTAACCTGTTTTTTGCAGCAATTCGTAGAATTGCTCAGGTGTAAAATTTATTTTATCCAACCATGATTTTACTATCCCAATCAAATCCTCTATTTTTTCAGGGTCTGAGTTTTGCGTCTTTTCTTCAGTCCTCTGAATCGTTTTAATTTTTGAGTTGCTATTTTTGAAAATAGCAGGATGTCGCGTGCGTTTCCCCTGCGTATCACCTTTGGTTCTGCCTTGCGGATTACCGCGTGGTTTGCAGAGATTAGCAGGCGTGCCAACGGTATCAAGCACCGTAGAAAAACCCCGTTGCGTTTGTGAAGGGGTCGCAGTTATTGATGGTTTTTCGTTATCCACTTGGAAGCTCGGCAAATACCGCTCCCATTTTTTCGGTAAAATCGGGGCAAGATTCCTCGCTAGATAAAGTTGCGTATACGCTAATGCTGTCATCCGCCACCAATCTTCTTCGTGCTTAACATCCGGTGTTTGGTATCGGTCAAATAACAGTTTGTCTTTACCAAAACGAAAGTAGTGTTCAATGTCATAGCGTCTATCGTAATAGTGATAGGCTTCTAATGCTGTGATTTCATTACGTCGTTCACCAGCGAGTCCTAACCAGAGTGGATTTTTATATAAAGATTTACCGTTAGCATCAACCGCAACCAATTGCACAACAGTAACAGGATGCTCATATCCTTTAAATTGCTTTGAACCACGCAGTAATTGGTCACGCCATATTTTAATCTCCAATTGGTAAGTTTTGCCACTGCGGGTTGTAATGGGTTGCTGCACAATCTCATCGGATTCACGGTGAGTCGTGCTGTCGTTTAGTTTCATCGCATCACCATAGCGTTTTATACTTCCTGAGGTATTATCTTCTATTGATGCGGGCGCGAAAACATTACGGGTACTGTTAAAACGGAAAAGATGTACCCAATTGGGATTTTCGCTAACCAGTTTACGGCAAGCTTCTGTACCATATTTTGAATCAGCCACGCTAACCACCAATTTATGAGTAAGCGCTAAGTCTGCAATACAACGGTTAATTTGCTGCATCCCAACTACATTGCCTTTTTCATCGCTTTTAACGCGCCTCGTATCCAGTGGAACTAACCAATGCTTTTCTTGAGCTGCACCATCATTGGGCAATAGTGATACCGTTGAATATTCATGTCCAATGGTAATCGGTTTGTTACCCGGTGCTGGATTAGGGCTGTAAACCACATGGCGATCTTCAACACAGTGTGCACTTTGACGCGACTGTGGTGTCGTATCCGCAATAATGATCACACGGTCATCGCTATGACTCACATGTTCATATTGTATTTTCATCATGCTATCCCAACAATTTGCTACCGACAAACCATCGCTAATCGCATCGGTAATACTACTGTATTCACGTTCAAAGTATGGCGATTCACATAATTCTATGGGTGTTTTGCAGCGATGGCCATGGCTTGAAAGGGCATCGAGTAAATTCATATTGGCATCGCGTCGCGCGGGGAAGATGTTGTAGAGGAATGTACGGAATTGTTTTAGTTTTTCTGTCGCTAACATCGTTTGTTCCTTATTTTATTTTTTCGAACAAACGTTGTTTACAACGTAAAATTTTTTTTCGGTTTCTATGTCAAGCAATTTTTAATTATTTTTATAAATTTATCCAAAGTCCAATTTGATGCGTCTGCCCCAAAGCCCACCCATTTAGTCGGAAAAACTATTCGTTTGGCGCTTCCCATGGCGGGATCTCGTCTCATCCAAATGCTCAGTGGTTTTATCGGCATGTTGATGTTGGCGCGGCTCGGGCACACGGTGTTGGCCGCAAGTGCACTCATGACGCCGACGATGATCACGATTATAGTCATCATGATTGCTTTGCTTTTTTCAGTGAGTGTCGTGGTGGGTCAAGCGTGGGGTGCGGGCAAGCAATATGAAATTGGATCGATTATCCAACAAGGTTGTGTGCTCGCACTAATAATTAGCATCCCAGCCATGATTCTTTTTTGGTATGTCGATCGTTTTTTACTGTGGACAGGCCAGCCACCAGAATTAATCGTCTATGTGCGCCAATATTTCCATGCCTTGGAGTGGGGAGTGGTGCCCATTATGTTGGGTGCAACGATACAACAAGCATGTTATGGTATGTTAAAACAGCGTCTTGTGATAATTTTAAACTCATTTTGCTTGTTGATTTTTGTTGGGGTTTCTTACATTTTAATTTTTGGTAAGCTTGGATTTAAAGATTACGGTGTTGCGGGTTTGAGTTATGCGTTTTCAATTCAGGCTTGGCTTAATTTAATATTGCTGTTAGTTATTTTTTATGTATTGCCTGAGTTAAAGCCGATGCAATTATTTGCAAAACGCGATGGTAGTGCCTCATTTTTGTTGATGTGATATATTTTGCTATTTCAGAAAATCATTAGGATAAGGATTGCATGAATGGCAAGAATCAATGTTGCTTGCCCCTGCTGCTGTTTACATGAGGTTGTAAAATTTGGCGTCAGCAGTACATTGGACTTTGGATAAATTTATAAAAATAATTAAAAATTGCTTGACATAGAAACCGAAAAAAAAATTTACGTTGTAAACAACGTTTGTTCGAAAAAATAAAATAAGGAACAAACGATGTTAGCGACAGAAAAACTAAAACAATTCCGTACATTCCTCTACAACATCTTCCCCGCGCGACGCGATGCCAATATGAATTTACTCGATGCCCTTTCAAGCCATGGCCATCGCTGCAAAACACCTATAGAATTATGTGAATCGCCATACTTTGAACGTGAATACAGTAGTATTACCGATGCGATTAGCGATGGTTTGTCGGTAGCAAATTGTTGGGATAGCATGATGAAAATACAATATGAACATGTGAGTCATAGCGATGACCGTGTGATCATTATTGCGGATACGACACCACAGTCGCGTCAAAGTGCACACTGTGTTGAAGATCGCCATGTGGTTTACAGCCCTAATCCAGCACCGGGTAACAAACCGATTACCATTGGACATGAATATTCAACGGTATCACTATTGCCCAATGATGGTGCAGCTCAAGAAAAGCATTGGTTAGTTCCACTGGATACGAGGCGCGTTAAAAGCGATGAAAAAGGCAATGTAGTTGGGATGCAGCAAATTAACCGTTGTATTGCAGACTTAGCGCTTACTCATAAATTGGTGGTTAGCGTGGCTGATTCAAAATATGGTACAGAAGCTTGCCGTAAACTGGTTAGCGAAAATCCCAATTGGGTACATCTTTTCCGTTTTAACAGTACCCGTAATGTTTTCGCGCCCGCATCAATAGAAGATAATACCTCAGGAAGTATAAAACGCTATGGTGATGCGATGAAACTAAACGACAGCACGACTCACCGTGAATCCGATGAGATTGTGCAGCAAACCATTACAACCCGCAGTGGCAAAACTTACCAATTGGAGATTAAAATATGGCGTGACCAATTACTGCGTGGTTCAAAGCAATTTAAAGGATATGAGCATCCTGTTACTGTTGTGCAATTGGTTGCGGTTGATGCTAACGGTAAATCTTTATATAAAAATCCACTCTGGTTAGGACTCGCTGGTGAACGACGTAATGAAATCACAGCATTAGAAGCGTATCACTATTACGATAGACGCTATGACATTGAACACTACTTTCGTTTTGGTAAAGACAAACTGTTATTTGACCGATACCAAACACCGGATGTTAAGCACGAAGAAGATTGGTGGCGGATGACAGCATTAGCGTATACGCAACTTTATCTAGCGAGGAATCTTGCCCCGATTTTACCGAAAAAATGGGAGCGGTATTTGCCGAGCTTCCAAGTGGATAACGAAAAACCATCAATAACTGCGACCCCTTCACAAACGCAACGAGGTTTTTCTACGGTGCTTGATACCGTTGGCACGCCTGCTAATCTCTGCAAACCACGCGGTAATCCGCAAGGCAGAACCAAAGGTGATACGCAGGGGAAACGCACGCGACATCCTGCTATTTTCAAAAATAGCAACTCAAAAATTAAAACGATTCAGAGGACTGAAGAAAAGACGCAAAACTCAGACCCTGAAAAAATAGAGGATTTGATTGGGATAGTAAAATCATGGTTGGATAAAATAAATTTTACACCTGAGAAATTCTACGAATTGCTGCAAAAAACAGCTTAAGATTTAGAAACTCACATTTTTTGATTATTGTCCTAACTGGCAAGGGATTTTATTTATCCAAAGTCCAAATCAAAAGACATCGTACATATTCCAACTAACTAATATAACCTGAGTTCTGTATAAGAAAAGGAATAAGTGAATGAAATAATTGAAAAAAAGACCGGAACCGCTAAAATTTAGCTCCAAAATTACAGCTAAATAATGTAACAGGAGTTAATCATGTTGGCACCGGTCACGGAGATTTTTTGTGATATGGATGATTTTTGCAAGGATTATTTGAAAGGTCAATCAAAGTATTTGCTACCGAACCCAGACAGAAAACGAGATCGAGCGATGCAAATGAGCTTGTCTGAAATTGGCACCATCATTGTGTTGTTTCAAATGAGTCACTATCGCACATTTAAGGATTTTTATTGTGGATGTGTTTTACAAGACATGAAGAAGTATTTTCCTACGGCGCTGAGTTACACACGTTTTGTCGCCTGCCAATCAGCAGCGCTAATGATGCTCGCCGCCTACCGATGCGAGCCATGGAGAGGCGAAGCCGATGGCGAGTATTCCGCGGCAGCCGCCGATTTTTGACAGAGCGGAGTGCCGAAGGAACGGAGTTCCGTAGGCAGCGTAGCGAGTGGCAAAAATCTGTAGGCGGCGTCGAGTCATCTGGAGACAGTGCGCAGTCGGCCGCGAGGTCGCGGAGCGCTGTCGACGGGGACGTCCGCGGCTATTTAGGTTGTCGCGTATTGCGAGTCGATTATTGACAGGGATGCCAATAATCTATCACGAGCATCGCGACACACTTCTTTGCTTTCGAGAAAGGGCAAACACACGGGATTGTATTATATTGACTCAACTACACTACGCGTATGCCACAATAAACGAATTTATCGAAACAAGGTTTTCAAAGGCATTGCTAAACGCAGTAAAAGCACAATGGGCTGGGTTTACGGCTTTAAACTACATATTGTGATTAATCATCAAGGGGAATTAATCCGTTTTTGTTTAACGAAAGGGAACGTGGATGATCGCGCTGTTGTTAGAAAATTAATGGCTAATTTAAAGGGGTTGGGCGCTGGCGATAAAGGGTATCTTGGAAAAGATCTTGCGGACGATTTGGCAAAACACGATTTAAAATTTGTGACAAAAGTCCGTAAAAATATGAAGAACAAAATGCTTTCTGCATTTGAAAAGTTTTTCCTAAAACAACCGATGCGCGCCATGGAGAGCGAAGCGAAGGCGCGTATTCCGCGGTAGGCTCGGATTTTTTGCCGAGCGTAAGCGACTGCAAAAAATCTTTACGAGCCGTCAAGTCATTTGAGAGCCCGTGCGTAGTCGAGCCGTGAGGTCGCGGAGCGCGGGCGACGAGGACGTCCGCGGCTATTTAAGTTGTCGCGTATTGCGAGTCGATTATTGACAGGGATGGCAATAATCTATCACGAGCATCGCGACACGCTTGGTGGCATCGTAGAAACGATTATCGATCAGTTGAAAAACTTGTATCATGTTGAGCATTCGCGTCATCGTAGTCCGATTAATTTTTTAGTCAATACCCTTGCAGCGCTAATTGCCTATTCTTGGCGACCAAACAAACCAGGAATAAAAACCAACAATATAAAGAATAATTTATACGCAGTTATCCAGAACTGAGGTTAATATATCAAACTAATATAAAATCAAAGGGGTGAATCATAGCATGAAATTTCCACCAAAGCTCTCCCCAGTGGATAAGTTAAAGGCATCTCGAGGAATCTATTTTCAGCTAATTAAATAGTTTTCAATCTAATGCTCGCGGGTTTCGGCAAAAGTAACATGAGGCCACTTTTCCATGGTGATATCCAAATTTACACGAGATGGCGCCAAATACGTTAAATTGCCGGCACCATCGAGCGCTAAATTTCTTTCTTGTTCTATTTTAAACTTTTCCAACATTTTTTTATCATCGCAATGAACCCAGCGTGCCGTGACAGTATTCACAGATTCATAAACGCATTGCACGTTATATTCATTTTTCAGTCGATACGCGACAACATCAAACTGCAACACACCGACTGCGCCTAGGATTAATTCATTGCTACTCAACGGTCGAAAAATTTGCGTTGCACCTTCTTCGGAAAGCTGAACCAAGCCTTTTAATAATGCCTTTTGTTTCAGTGGATCTTTTAAACGCACCAACCGAAACAACTCCGGTGCAAAATTAGGAATACCCGTAAATTTAAATGTTTCACCGGCACTGAAAGTATCACCAATTTGGATAGTACCATGATTGTGTAAGCCGATAATATCACCCGGCCAAGCTTCTTCTGCATTTTCACGTTCGCCCGCCATGAACGTGAGCGCATTATTAATTTGAATATCTTTTCCAATACGCACTTGGTAGGTTTTCATTCCTTTTTTGTAATGACCCGAAGAAACACGCAAAAACGCAATTCGATCGCGATGACCCGGATCCATGTTAGCCTGCATTTTAAAAACGAAACCGCTAAATTTTATTTCTTCTGGTTTTACCGTACGAGCATCTGTTTCACGTGGCTGCGGCGACGGGGCATTTTTCACAAAACCGTCTAATAATTCACGCACACCAAAATTATTAATCGCGGAACCAAAAAAAACAGGGGTTAATCGACCCGCTAAATATTCTTCGCGATTAAACGAATGGCTAGCACCTTTCAACAGCTCAACCTCGTCACGAAACTCAGTGGCCATGTCGCCCAAAATCTCATCGAGCTTTGGATTATTCAAGCCAGAAATTCTCTCGATGTCACTCACCCGCCCTTCTTTTCCACCTGAATAAAGATAAACGGCATCTTCTTCTAAGTGATAAATTCCTTTAAAACTTTTACCCATGCCAATCGGCCAAGTGACCGGAGCACAACGAATATTGAGTATATCTTCAATATTATCGAGGAGGTCAATGGGGTTGCGGCTGTCGCGATCCATTTTATTAACGAATGTGATGATAGGTGTTGTGCGTAGGCGACAGACTTCCATGAGTTTTATGGTGCGTGGTTCAACGCCTTTTGCTGCATCAATCACCATCAGTGCCGAATCGACAGCCGTTAATGTACGATACGTATCTTCGGTAAAATCCGCGTGGCCAGGTGTATCCAATAAATTAATGATGTAATCATGATAAGGAAATTGCATGACTGAGGTAGTCACCGAAATACCGCGTTGCTTTTCAAGCTCCATCCAGTCAGATGTTGCGTGCCGCGCAGCCTTTCTACCCTTAACCGTGCCAGCCAATTGAATAGCACCACCGAATAACAAGAGTTTTTCAGTGAGGGTTGTTTTACCCGCATCCGGATGTGAAATAATCGCAAACGTTCTGCGTTTATCAATTTGTTGTGTTAATTCATTCAAACACTTATACCTCAAAATCCACGTTTTATACCCAAAGCTCCCAAACAAGTCAAACGAATTGAAGGCGCTTTGAGAAATTGCTTTACTTTTAAACCCGCGACCGACTGAGCATGATCCCGCATGCAATCGCAAACAACAAGGTTGGCATGACGGCCGCGAGAACAGGCGGAATTTGATACACCATCGTAAACGGCCCAAAAAACTGATTTAACATATAAAAAGCAAACCCGATAATGACACCCGTTACAATCCGAAGACCCATACTCGCACTACGCAACGAACCAAAAATAAAAGGGACACCAAGACAAATCATGACAATCGTTGTCAACGGTTGCATGAGCCGCTGCCAAAAAGCAAATTTATATTGACTCGTCGTCAATCCTGCATGCTTGCGATAATGAATTGAATGATACAAATCCACAATTGACTGTTGATCAATCCGTTTTTGCCCTTCTTTCATCAAAGAGGGATTAAAAACAATGTTCAGTGGCAACTGTTGAATAGTCTTTGTTATCACTCGTTGCGGTGTTAAACGAGACTCTTTTACATCAAGCATCGTCCAGTGACCATTTTTATAAACCGCTTTTGGAGCATATGCCGATAATAATAATTGATGCTGCGGCGTGATCACGAAACGACTCACATCACTCACCTTGTGATCTGAATCGACAGCGCCAATGTGAATAAACGATCCGCCATCGCGCAACCAAACACCACCCATCGCCTTGAAACCAACTTCTTGTGACAGCGCCGTCGCTTTCATAAGATCACCGCTGGCCTGTAATTTAGGCGCAATAAACTCCCCCACAAACGTCACGACAATAATCATTAAAATGGCTGCCCGAATCACCGACCCGGTAATCCCGGCAATCGACACACCGGCTGATCGCATCACGATTAATTGACTGCTGGACGCCAAGCGCCCTAAGCCAATTAAGCAACCGAGAAAACCAGCCATCGGAAATAATTGATACAGGTCGGAAGGTAATTGCGTGAGCACAAAAATAAACGCTTTCCACATGCCGTAATGTGCCACACCAATATCCGATAGCTGCCCGATAAATTCCATCAAGGATTCCATGCCCAATAAAACAAGAAAAACAATTATCGTAGCGCTAATGACAGAATTTCGAATATAAGCGTTTAAAATTCGCATTATTTACCTCTAGCGAAACTGAATAAACGACGCCCTGTTTTTTGTACCACTAACAAAACAACTGCTAGTAAAAATAGCGACCCATTTATCCACCAAAGGCCAATATCCTGACTAATAACGCCCTTTTCAACCCAAGCGCGACCCGCAAACATTAAATTGGCATACACAATATAAATTAAAACGGCGGGTAGCATCTGTGCAAACTTACCTTTCCGTGGATTCACCTGACTTAATGGCACAGCCAATAAGGCAAAAGCTAACACAGATAATGGCATTGCCACACGCCATTGAAATGCGGCGGCTGCTTTCAAATCTGTTTTGCGAAGATTCCACAATTTTGATGTTGGCATCGCTTGCACTCGACCACCCATATTCGTTATTGGACTCGTCAAACGAATACCATAGGTTCCAAATTTCGCAACATGATATTTTAACTGCCCCGGCACACCCACATAACGGATACCCTGTTTAAATAAAACAAATCGGCCGTCTATCTTTGTGTTTAACTGTGTAGCCTTGGTTGCATTCACCACATCCCAAGATACAGAACCATCCTTTGTCGTCGTGCTTTGCGCTAAAAACACATCATCCATTTCATCGTGATGTTTGCTAACCTTACCTGCATAAAACACTCTGCCATCGTTGCCTAAGTCTTGAAACCGCCCAGGCAATATTTTGTCTAAAGAAGCCGTGGCCACCGCATTTTCAAGGATTTTCGCCTGATACCACTGCATTCTAGGTTCAACGGTCAACATTAGCCAACCAACAGCACCCATCACCAACGACGCCAATAACATGACCATTGTCACTAGCTGCGCGCGACTCACCCCGCAGGCACTTAACACCACCATCTCGTGATCGACATAAAAACGGCCCAACGTCAGCAAGATTCCCAAAAACAAGCTCAGGGGCAACAAATAGCCTAAAAACAAGGGAACCTGTAGCGTCATCACTTCCATCACAGCTTGGATAGTAATTTTTCCGCTCGCCGCATCGTTAAGATAGTGGACAAACTGATTCGTGATAAAGATAATCAGCAGTATCAACGTGGTGGCGAGTAGAGTAGCAAAGACTTCTTTACACAGATATCGAAAAATTATCACTGACAAACTTCACCATTTGTGAAAAAATAGTTGAATTTTATCAAAAAATAGCAGCGCTGGATATGGAAAAAACGTATAGTCCCAAAACGATAGAATCCCATTGGAGTGACTACTGGGAAAAGCAACACCTGGCCAAACCGAGAGGTAACGGTGCCCCCTACTGCATCATGCTGCCGCCCCCAAACGTCACGGGAACGCTGCACATGGGGCATGGCTTCCAACAAACACTCATGGACGCCCTCATTCGCCATCAACGCATGTTAGGTGCTAAAACCCTCTGGCAGGGGGGCACGGACCATGCAGGCATAGCGACGCAAATGGTGGTGGAGCAGCAACTCAGCAAAGAAAACATCTCCCGCCACGATTTGGGTCGAGAACGCTTTGTAGAGCGAGTCTGGCGCTGGCGTGATCAATATGGCAATAAGATTGTAAATCAAATGCGCCGCCTGGGGGTCTCGATCGACTGGTCGTGCGAACGCTTCAGCATGGATGAAACCGTCTCACGCGCTACATCAGAAGCCTTCATTCGTCTCTATGAAGAGGGTCTCATCTACCGCGGCAAGCGCCTGGTGAACTGGGATCCAATCCTTCACACCGCAATATCCGATTTAGAGGTCGAAACAGAAGAGTCTCAAGGGCACCTTTGGCACATTCGCTACCCGCTTAGCGATGGCAGCAGCTCTGTGACAGTGGCAACCACTCGCCCCGAGACGATGCTCGGTGATGTCGCCGTGGCGGTTCATCCGGATGACGAGCGCTATCAGCACCTCATCGGCAAAGCAGTGCAATTGCCGTTAGCTGATCGTACGATTCCTATCATCGCCGATGAACACGTCGATAAAGAATTCGGAACGGGTTGCGTTAAAATCACGCCCGCCCATGATTTTAACGATTATGAAATGGGTCATCGTCACCAATTACCGATGATTACTATTATGAATTTTGATGCACACCTGAATGATAGTGTGCCCGAGGCCTACCGTGGCCTTGATCGATTCGACGCACGCAAAAAAATCGTGGCCGATTTAGAACAGCACGGTTTTCTAGAAAAAACCGAGGACCACACCTTATCGATCCCACGCGGCGAACGCTCAGGCGCTATTGTTGAACCCATGTTGACCGATCAGTGGTTTGTGAAAATGGAAACACTTGCAAAACCAGCGATCGACGTCGTTAACAGCGGCGAGCTAAATTTCATTCCCAAAAAATGGCATAAAACGTATTTGCAATGGCTAGAGAACATTCAAGACTGGTGCATTAGCCGTCAATTATGGTGGGGACATCGCATTCCTGTTTGGTATGACAAGCAAAACAATATTTATGTAGGTCGCAGCGAAACCGATATTCGACAAAAACATAAACTCGATCCAACCGTCGCATTAAAACGTGATTCGGATGTCTTAGACACGTGGTTTTCTGCAAGCTTGTGGCCGTTTGCGACACTAGGTTGGCCAGAAAAATCGGATGCTCTTAAAACCTTTTATCCCACTCAAACACTCGTCACTGGTTTTGACATTATTTTCTTTTGGGTTGCGCGCATGGTGATGATGGGATTGAAGTTAACCGGGAAAATACCATTCAAAGAAGTTTATATTCATGGGTTGATTCGTGACAGCCAAGGCAAAAAAATGTCGAAATCCAAGGGGAACACTTTGGACCCTATTGATTTAATCGACGGCATCACGTTAGCAGATCTCATTGAAAAACGAACGGCAACGTTATTACAGCCGAAGATGGCAAAGTCGATAGAAAATCAAACTCGCAAAGAATTTCCACACGGCATTGCCAGTTACGGCACGGATGCCCTGCGTTTTACTTTTTGTGCATTAGCTAGCACCGGCCGCGATATTAATTTTGATATGGGCCGCATCGAGGGTTATCGTAATTTTTGCAACAAAATATGGAATGCCGCTCGCTTTGTCATCATGAATACAGAAGATAAAGAATTCAACCCTGAAAAACCCTTGGAATATAGCCTCGCAGATAGCTGGATTCGAAGTCGTTTGCAAGACACCATTGCGCGTGTGGAAAAGGCGTTTGAGCAATATCGTTTTGATTTACTCGCACAAGCTTTGTATGAATTCACATGGAATGAATATTGCGATTGGTATTTGGAATTATCAAAATGTGTGCTCAATGATAAAAATGCCAAACGCGCACAGCACCGCGGCACTCGCGTGACACTGCTTGAAGTGCTAGAGAGTTTATTGCGATTGATACATCCAATCATGCCTTTTATTACAGAAGAAATTTGGCAAAAAATATCGTCTTTACTGGGGAAATCTGGCAAGACTATTATGTTACAACCCTACCCAAAGTTTGTAGCGGACGAACACAATAAAGCTATCGAGAGCGAAGTCGAATGGTTAAAAGAAGTGATTATCGCCATTCGAACCATTCGCAGCGAAATGGGAATCTCCCCAGCCAAAAAAATTCCTATCATATTTAACAAGGGTACCAAGGAAGACCGAAAACGCGCCGAACACTGCGAACGTTACATCAAAACATTAGCAAAAGTGGGAGAAATACGCTGGGCCAATACCCACGAAACATTGACGTCCACAGCGACTAATCTCGTTAATCAGCTCGAAATTCATATTCCCTTGGCAGGATTAATTGACAAAAATGCCGAATTAGCAAGACTCCAAAAAGAAATGACCAAACTAGAAACAGAACAACAAAAATCGGCAAAGAAGCTCGATAATCCAAATTACGTCAACAAAGCACCCAGTGACGTCGTTGAAAAAGAACGTGCTAAACTCGAACAAGCCAAAGATGCGTTAGAAAAATTAAAGGAACAATATACGAATATTTCTTCAATGCAGTAATTCAGCCAACACATCTGCCACAATGCCTTCGCTATGTATGTTAATCATGTAGCGACTGACATTAACAGCCAGTGCAAATGCAATGTCTCGATCAACGGAATAAGCAATCAATGCGCCATAGCCAAAGTTATTACCTGCATTCCAAATGATTTCACCGTAACGCTTCGATAACGTTTTATGAATACCTAACCCATAAAAATCTTGATCTTCATATGAAGAACCATACGAAAGTACCGGCACCACTTTAAACATTTCTCTAAAGGTACTAACCAATACCTTGCCGTTAACCAAGGCTTTCATCCAGTGGATTAAATCTGTCGTTGTTGAGATGCTAGCTGAGCCCGCAAGTCCATTAAAATTATACGCATTAGTGATATCGTACACCTGTAATTCACGGTTATCGTTAAAAGTTAAAATGGGCAAATGACGAAAAGCCTCTGCCCATGGATGAGAGATCGGCATATAACCATGCGCTAATTTCGGCAATAATTGTTCGTCTAAGACGCCGTGACTAGAATAATGCGTATTGTTTAATCCAAACGAATCAAAAAATAGCCGCATTTGCTGTGAGACATGCTGGCCCGTTGCTGCCTCCAAGACTAAGGTGAGAATGATAAAATTAGTTGTTGATTCACTATAAATACCACGAATCGGTAATTCGTATCCCAAACGATATCGCACCTCATTACCGGTAATTAAATCCAAATAGCCTTCGGCTTGCCATACCTTTTTAGGTTTCTCAAAAAACATTCGTTGATAACGTGCAGTTTGATCGTACGATGGCAGTCCACTCGTTTGATTCAACAGCTCACGCAACGTCAGCGGTTTGAGATAAGAGTATTGATTGACAATCAATTGCAAACGGCCACTATCCAAGCGATGTTTGTGCGCCAATGAGTCCATAGGCATATCTAAGTCCAATACCCCGCTCTCGACTAACTTCCACACGATGGCAGCGGTAAACATTCGCGTGATTCTGCCAGTTTGAAACAACATATTGGGATCAAAGGTTTTGTTTTCTTTTATATCGCCAGCACCTGAACAGTAGTGACGAATTTTATTGCCTGGCTCACAAACGCTGAGTATTGCCCCAGGTAAGTTATATTTTACGGTATCGATGGCCTTCAACTTTCCCTCTCGAGATTTTAATGAATTATTCTATTATTAAAGTATAGTATTAAAGTATAGCGAGTGCTAATCTCAGAAGTCTAGTAGGATTTAAGGGCACCTCTTGAAATTTATTTTCAGCTAGTTACATAGCTTTCAATTGCGGCCACGACCTTCTTTATTAAGAAAACTCAAAATACGCTCCTTCAACCAATACCTAGGCGACCAAGGCAATACTCCTTCAATAAAACCCACGTGCCCACCCTTCCGGGTTAACTCAAAATAAATATTTTCCGATAACTCATCCTGCGCCGGCACACTATCGGCGGGTACAAGCGGATCATCCAATGCATGAATAATTAAAGTCGGGCGTTCAACAAATCGTAAATACGGACGAACTGAGACTTTTGAATAATAATCATCGGCATTTGAAAATCCATGTAAGGGTGCAGTTACCATTTCATCAAAGCTACGAAAACTATCGGCAGTTCTCACTTCTGAAATTGTTGTTGGCATGTCATAACCGTGTTTTATTTTATCGATAATTTTTTGCTTCATCGATTTTAATAATCGCCGATGATATATATACGCCAAATAATCAGAACATTTATTTAACTCAAAAGGCACTGAAATAGCGATCGCACAGCTCAGCGGTGAAATAGGATTTTCAACTAAATAGCGTAGTAAAACATTTCCACCTAACGAAAAGCCAATGGCTGAGATTTTACGACTAGGAAAACGATTTTTTAGCACCTGAAGTAAATAGGTTAAATCACCTGTTTCTCCTGCGTGATAACTACGAGGCAAGCGATTTAAGCGACCACTACACGTGCGAAAATGCATCACAACAACTTGCCAGCCATCATCGACCAATACATCCAACATGACTTGAATGTAATGCGAATTCACCGAACCTTCTAAACCATGCAACAAAATAACGATCGGTGCTCCACTTGGCCCCGCCCAGCATAGGTCAATAAAATCGCCATCGGGCAACTCCAATTGCTCCCAGCTAATAATGGTTTTTGCGGTATGAGGAAAAAGCGTTGAATAACAGGACTGCAAATGGCGATTTCGCAACCACCACGTTGGTGTAAATTGTTTTTTTAAAGGTTTCATCATAGCAACATCCGTGTTTGTTTCTATCAGCTTCACTGAGTCTAATCAATATTCTAGCGTCGTCCAGTCGTTATTGAAAGCGCGTCTAATGGCGGTATCTTACGGAAGGATGGGAGGCTGCATTAGTGGTATTTTGATTTAGAATCAAGCAGTTTAATCCGCTTAAATTGCCCTAAATAGGAATAGGCAATCGGCACAACGATTAACGAGAAAAACGTTCCAAAGATCAAACCACCCACGATCACCCAGCCGATTTGATGTCGGCCGATAGAACCAGGACCATGCGCCAAGGCTAACGGCAAGGCACCAAACACCATAGCCGATGTCGTCATTAATATAGGGCGCAAACGAATGGTGGCGCCTTTTATAATCGCTTCCTGTATGTTCGCGCCCTTTTTACGCAGGTCGTTAATAAACTGCGTGATTAAAATACCGTGTTTGGTAATTAATCCAATCAGCGTTACCACACCGATTTGTGAATAGATGCTAAGAGTGCCTCCAGTTATTTTTAAGGACAATAACGCGCCGACAATACATAATGGCACCGCCAATAAAATAACAAACGGATCGATAAAACTACCGAATTGCGCCGATAACACGAGATAAATAAACAATAATGACATCACAATGATGCCAATAATGCTGCCCGAGGACTCGAGAAACTGCTGTGATTTACCGGAAAATGCATAACTAACACCGGGCTTCAAAACACCTTGTATGTGCGATTGTATATAATTAATAGCTTGGCTTTCCGAATAACCCGGCGCTAAACGTGCCGATATCGTCCCCGAACGAAAACGATCATAATGCCTTAACGTTCCCTGTCCAACCATCGGCGTCAGATTAATTAAACTCGATACGGGAATCATTTTAGTGGATCCAGTGGCATCGCCATTGACATCGCTGCTGGTGCGCACATACAGTTTTTTCAGCGCATCAAAATTCTCCAAATATTTTTTTTCCATTTGCACGATGACTTCGTAGCTTTTATTCCCGGCTTGAACATCTGTCCAATGGTTACCGCTCATCATGGCGCTGACCGTATCGGCAATATCTTGAATATTAACACCCAAAACAGCGGCCAAATCACGCTTAATCGTGATGGCATATTGTTGTGTATTAAATTTTAAATTTGTTTGCACATCGATCAAGCCGGGATAGTGTTTTAAAATTTTCATCATCCCATCAATTGATGGCAATAAATCCGTGTAAGCACCTTCTGAAGTCATAAAATTAAGGTTGATATCACTACCCTGCAATCCATAATCGACAACGTCCGGCACAAACGCAGTAGCATCCACACCAGGAATTTGCGCCAGTTGCGGATTTAATTGTTGAACCACTTGTGATGTACTGAGCTTGCGTTGTCCCCATGGTTTCAATGTGACGTTAATATTAGTTCCATCACTCCACACCTGCGTCATAACACTTTTTACTGCGGGATTTTTTCGAATGATCGCTTCAACCTGCTCTGCATATTGATCCGTATAATTCAAGCTTGCGCCCGATGGCGCCGTCAAACTAACTTGTATCAATCCAATATCTTCTTTAGGAATTAATTCCGACGACAGACTCTTAAATAAACCATACCCAATGACAGCAATAACGATTAAACCTAACACCACAAACTTGCGTCGGTTTAATGCCATTTTTAAAAAACGGTGGTAAACTGTCGATAATTTCAAAAACAAGCGATCGATATAGACAACAAACCCAGTATCGGAAGTGCGCGGCAATAAAACACGTGAACACATCATCGGTGAAAGTGTTAACGCCACAAAAGTAGAAATTACTACTGCTCCTGCTAGTGTGAAGGCAAATTCTTTAAATAATCCCGCTGTGAACCCTTGTACAAAACCCACGGGCGCATACACTGCCACCAAAGTGAGACCCATCGCAATGAGGGCAAATGCAATTTCGCGACTGCCTTTAATCGCGGCCTGAAACGGTGTCAGACCCTGCTCAATATGCCGATGAATATTTTCGAGCATGACAATCGCATCATCCACCACCAGACCAATAGCTAACACAATACCCAGCAGCGACATGATGTTGATCGAAAATCCAAGCAAACTAATAACTGCGAAGACACTCATTAAACTGACAGGAATCGTGACGATAGGAATGCTCGCCGCGCGCGCTGACCCTAGAAATAAAAACACAACCAATATGACTAAAATAACAGCTTCGCCAATTGCCCAAAACGTTTCATCAATGGATGATTTTAAGAACATTGAGGCATCGTAATTAACAGAGGCGCTCATGACCGGCGGTAAATTTTTATGAATGAGTGTTAATTCACTCTTAACTTCTTGCGCCACAGTAATCGGGTTTGCATCCTGCAAAGGTTTTATCATCAATTCAATACCATTTTGGCCATTAATGCGCATCGGCGCGTTATAAAGACTGCGATAACCCAGTTCCACATGACCGATATCTTTAAAGCGAACCGTACCACCATTAGTATGTTTTATAATAATATTGGAAAATGCATTGGCGTTTTCCAACTGCGTTTTTGAAATAATACTATAATTTCGCTTTGGTCCTTGAATGGATCCCGCCGGAAAATAAATGTTGTTAGCGGTGAGTGCTTTTTTAATATCGGTCACCGTGACACCATGCGAAGCCATTTTAGAGGCATCCAACCAAATACGCATCGCATAATCACTGGCGCCTAAAATATCAACCTCACCGACACCCGGCAATTGACGTAATAACGGTTGCACCGACCGTTCAACATAATCACGAATATCCGGCGATTTCTTTTCTGGATCGATAAAACCAATACCTAAAACGGGATTGCCTTTTGTACCGACGGTAATTGTGGGAGGTTGTGCATCCGTCGGTAATTTATCGCGAATCGCAAAAACTTGGTCGCGAACAGAACTCGCTTCTTCTTCAAAATTTCCGCCCAGTCGAAATAAAACAGTAACGGAGCTGCCTCCTTGCCAACTACTCGAACTAATCGACGCAACGTTATCAACACCTGCCAAGGCATTTTCAATTTTCGTTGTTACCTGACTTTCCATTAATGCTGAACTAGCACCTTCATACTCGGTGCGCACAGTCACAACTGGCAATTGCATTTTAGGAAAAAAACGCAATTCTAGATGATGGAAGCCAACAATGCCCAGTACGACCAACACTAAACTGAGTACAATTGCCAAAACGGGCTGGCGTATGCAGATTTCAGGTAATCTCATGAATTCGAAACCTTAATCACACTTCCATCTTGGAGTTTTTGCTGTCCCGCAGTCACAACAACATCGCCCACTGTAAGCCCTTTTAATACTTGCTCCTGCTCATCGATGCGTGCACCCACCTGGATATAAGTCTGTGCAACTTTATTTCCAACAACTTTATAAACGTAATAGCCTTTAACATCTGCCATTACCGCCTCCGCGGGAACAACAGGGGCATTTTTAGACACAGAAACCTGTTGTGACACGTGCACAAACATGCCCGGGGATAATAAACCCTTATCATTGGGTATTACCGCTTGAATGGCTATTGAGCGGGTATCTTTGCTAACGGTGGGAGAAATAAAACTGACTGTTCCATAAAATGATTTATCAGGATAAGCACTCGTCGCCACCTTCACTAACTGACCCTGCTTGAGTTCTGGCAACTCACTCTCGGGTAGTTGATAATCAGCACGGAGCTGCTTTGTATTCACTAGTGTCACAATGGGATCGCCCGCTTTCACATAGTCCCCCACTTGAACCTGAAAAGCCCCCAGAACCCCTGAAAACGGCGCTATGATCTGCTTTTGATTCAGCGATGCTTGCTTGCTTTTAACCGCTGCTTCTTCGCTATCGACATTAGCTTTTAAGTCCGCTAATTCCTGTTGCGAAATAGCGGTAGGCACGAGTTTAGAGCGCTGATATTTAAGACGGCTTAGGTTTAAGGCCGTCATGGCCGACTGGTAGTCCGCTTGTGCTTGCTCGTTATCGAGCTGCACAATCGGCATGCCCTTACCAACCTCTTGCCCATTTTTGAAATGAATCTGTGACACACGACCGTCAGATTCAGAGCTGACCGTGACAACCTGCACCGCGGACAAGCTTCCTAACGCATTGACAGTTTTAGGAATATTTGCGGTAGCGACTTTAGCGACGTTCACAATGATCGCATCATCGACGACATCCGCCTTTTTAGCGGCATGCGCGAGACACGAAGCCAATAAAAAAAAGAGGCTTATTGACAAGACTAACCCAACGATTAGTCCTGATTTCCAATATTTAGTCATGGATAGAGCTCTAACCCGTACTATTGCTAACGCGCAGTATAAATTGAATTCCGTCTCTATTCCATTTTCGAGTCCCAGATCCCGGGAATTCTACTATGTATCCTAGCCTTAGAGAGTTTACAACCGGCCTAGGATAACAGATATTTGAAGGCGTCTCTAGGTATTAAGGAACCCTTAAGCTTATTTTAAGGTTTCTGACGTATACTAAGAACCTGCTTACAATTCGCGATTACCACTCACTGGCCTTTAAGGAGCCTGATTATGAGCCGCCAACCCATTTTAAGCCATAAGCTTGCAAAAGAGCTATCTAAAGAGACACTTCGTTGCGCAGGTAGTAGTAACCGCCACCCGATGCGAGCCATGGAGAGGCGAAGCCGATGGCGAGTATTCCGCGGCAGCCGCCGATTTTTGACAGAGCGGAGTGCCGAAGGAACGGAGTTCCGTAGGCAGCGTAGCGAGTGGCAAAAATCTGTAGGCGGCGTCGAGTCATCTGGAGACAGTGCGCAGTCGGCCGCGAGGTCGCGGAGCGCTGTCGACGGGGACGTCCGCGGCTATTTAGGTTGTCGCGTATTGCGAGTCGATTATTGACAGGGATGCCAATAATCTATCACGAGCATCGCGACACACTTCGATTGGATAGAGCTTCATACCTTAGCACCACAACTCAAAAAAAATCTGCAATTCATGCAGGCAATTAGAGTTATGTCTGTAGGGGATCTTCGCCAGGCCAATTATTTATTTAATTATTGCCTAAACCATATTCATCAGGCAGTTCCTTTAATTCAAGAACAAATGAAAAAGAACAGCGAGCCAATGCTTGACCCTACCCACCCTCTTGTTATGAATAACATCAACCATCCTCTAAATCCAAGTAACCCCAACAACATTATGTTGAATCCCGGTGGCAATATCATGGTACAACAAGCCGAAGCAGAAGAAGCCAGCGTGAACGAAGCACAAGAAGAAGAAAACGCGGAAAATCATTTGCACGAAATATTAAGCACAAGCCTTGTAATGGGAGCAGCCGCACAAGCACGAGAAGAACTGAAAGACGACTTTGACCCCCATAAATTTTTGAATGTTACCCCTGAGACAGAGCAATCAGAAATTGCAGCCGCCGCCTATAATGCAATGGCAGAACACATGCCTCACGATGAACATCAAAAACCAAGCCCCGAATTTAAAATGGCAACCTTAGCAGCCGGATTGATTGGCACACACAAACTTCACGAAGAGTTTAAGCTTGGACATAAACATGAACATGGATTGGAAAAAAGTGCTGAAGACCATGGAGTCATGAGCATACCAAAATTTACGCCCATAAAATAGTAACACCAACCTCTCTGCCGCAATTGAAATTCAAAACCCCGAGGGCAGGTAGTTAGCTCAGCTCGAACAAAACTGCATCTTCGCGGCCATCATCGTCAGGATAATAATCTTTACGCACACCCACTTCGACAGCGCCAAAATGTTGATACAAATTTATGGCCGCTTTATTCGAACGACGCACTTCCAACCAGATTTTTTCAGCGCCTTTTGCTTTTGCAAAATCTATCGCGTGCTGCAATAACAGTTGGCCATAACCTCGACGCTGATAATCCGGATGCACAGCAATATTCATTAAATCGCAATCGTGCAAACGCAATAAAATCACGACAAAACCCGCAATAACATGATCCTCTTGCAACACCCAGCCATAATAATTTTCTTTAAAACAATCACGAAAAATTTTTTCCGACCACGGATGTGGCATGGCACGTTTGGCTAACGCGACAAGAGTAGGAATATCTGCAAGTAAAAATGCTCTAATTCCCAATCCCTAAAATCCCCATCGCCGTTTGCACATCTTTCCAGGTTGCTGCTTTTAACGATTTATCCGCTAATAACTGTGCAGGGGAATAACTCACAATAACGGAATAATTTTCCAATTGATGCACTTTCCCGCGCAATGCTTCGACACCGTCATCGTTTTGAAAAAATAATGCAGCCACTTGCGGGCCTAACAAGATTAACACATTAGCAGATTCTGCTGGTTGCAACCCTTCAACCACATGGAGTCGCGTAGCTTTCGCGATAGCCTGCACCAAATTTAACTCCACCTCATCTTGAACGGTCACATCGGCCATGAGTAAACATACGGGATTTTTTTCTGCATCAAATAGTGTATAGCAATAATACGCACGCATCGCTTGCGGCGCGCGCAATCGCCAAGTTTCAACACCCATTGCATGTAAGTAGCACTCTTTCATGTGAGTAGTTTTAACATGAAAACCCCAAATCGTCACCCCTTATGTTGACGGATTTAACTCAGTTTGCAACACTTTTAAATCATGGGAAACACTGGAAAATCAATTACAAAATTCGTTTTTCGCATCGGGGCGATCATAATTGCGCTCCTATTTATCGGCTGGGTTTCTTACGAAACATGGTCTTTAACCGTGCATACTGTTATCCCACAGAAAATTTACCGCAGCGCGCAACTTCCTGCTAGTGCCCTCGAATATTTCGTAAAAACAAAACACATTAAAACGGTCATTAATATGCGCGGCCCTCACCCCAATACAAAGTGGTATCAAGAAGAAGTGATTGCCATGAAAAAATTAGGCGTTAACCACTATGATATTGCAATGCATTCTTACAAACTTCCAACGAAAGAACGCATGCGCGAACTGGTTTATTTACTAATGACCTCACCAAAACCTATCTTAGTGCATTGTAGTGGCGGCGCAGACCGCTCAGGTTTAGCGTCGGCATTCGCTATTATTCTAAATGGCAATCCGTCATTAAATAAAAGCGAACAACAATTTTCACTAGCACATTTGGTCACCTCCAAACGCAGTGTGGGCAAGCTGGTTTTCCCTTATTATATTCGCTGGCTAAGCCAGAACCATCTCGAGCACAGTCGTCGTAACTTCCTGAGATGGCTGTGCACCGAAGACCCCTTCGACTCCAGCGGGACACAGCTCAATTTAAAGTTAGACAACTATAATCAATTAGTTATCAATAAGGTCTGTGATACACCTATCCAAAATGCTCAATGACCGCTCTGTCGTTTTCCCCTAGCAAATATGCTATGATATCGCGGTTTAATAATTCCAATTATCAACGAGTTAAAGATCGGTCTTACAGAGTTATGGGTAAAATTATCAAAATTTTCATACCTGTCGTCATCATTGCAATTCTACTTGTCGGCGGTTACTTCTACTGGCAGCACCAAAAGTTTTATCCAAGCACGGATGATGCCTATGTCCAAGCACATATCGTCAATATTGCACCGCGTATCGACGGCAAAATCGAAGCGGTTTACGTTCAAGATCATCAACATGTAAAACAAGGACAGCCTCTTTTTGATATTGACCCAACGCCTTACAAAATTGCCTTAGCTAAAGCACAGGCCGCATTTGGCACTGCGGTGCTACAATACAAGGCGGGCAACATGGCAATCAAATCAGCCGAATACCAAGTTGCCGAAGACAATGCTCAGCTAGTCGACACTCAATCTGAAACTCGTCGCATGTTAGTTTTAGTCAAGAAACATTACGCTTCAGAATCTCAAGGTGATTTAGCGGTTAAAAATTTACACGTAGCGGAAGCCTCATTAAAGGCAGCAAAAAGTGAGTTGGCAGAAGCCATACAAAAAAGAGGACCCGATGGGCCTCAAAACGCACATCTACGTGAGGCTGCTGCCCCCGTTGCACAAGCTAAATTAAATTTACAATACACGCATGTCGTCGCACCCGCTTCGGGGTACATCGCTAATTTGGATTTACGCATAGGCGATGTGGTGACTACCTATCAACAATTATTTGCATTAATCGAAGATAAATCTTGGTGGGCCGAAGCTAATTACAAAGAAACACAATTGCAACGCATTGAACCCGGACAAACTGCAAGCATAGAAATCGACATGTATCCGGGCCAAATTTTTAAAGGCAAAGTTGTCAGTATCAGTGACGGCAGCGGCACTAGCTTTTCATTATTACCCCCAGAAAATGCAAGCGGTAATTGGGTTAAGGTCACACAACGATTTCCTGTTAAAGTGCTTATCACAGAACGCAAAGATCAATATCCTTTGCGATTAGGTGCAAGCTGTACTGTGACCATCAACACAACGCAGAAGCAATGAACGTTCAAGCACTCACCTATGACGACACCCTCTACTCGCGACGATGGTTAGTCATCGTCACCATCATGATGGTGGCTATTTTAGAAGTGCTCGACACCACTATCGTCAACGTCGCACTCCCTTCGATGATGCCATCGCTTGGTGCCGATCAAAATCAAATTACGTGGGTATTAACCTCTTATGTAGTCTCTTCCGCCGTTGTTTTACCACTAACTGGATTTATCAGTAATCGTCTTGGTCAAAAGCAAATGTTGATCATGAACATCACCGGCTTTTTGATCAGTTCACTCCTGTGTGGGATGGCAGAATCGCTCCCTGAAATGGTGTTATTTCGCATCTTGCAAGGTGCATTCGGCGCCTCGTTAATTCCATTGTCACAGTCTATTCTTCGACAAACATTTCCACTCGATCAACAAGGGAAAGCAATGGCAATTTGGGGCATTGGCATCATGGCCGCACCGGTACTTGGCCCTACCCTGGGTGGCTTTATTACGGAGCATTCAAGTTGGCGCTGGATTTTCTATATTAATTTGCCCGTGTGTCTGCTGAGTTTATTCATGACATTTTGGGTCATTCCCAAAACAAAAAAAACGCTACAGCGAATCGATTGGCTAGGATTAATCTTAATGGTTGTCGGCATCGCAGCGATGCAAATATTTTTAGATAAAGGCAACGAAAAAGATTGGTTCAGCTCGAATTTAATCATCGCATTAGCAATCACTAGTGCTTTTTGTTTGATTTGGTTTATTGCGCGCAGCTTAGCGCATCGACACCCTGTTATTAAATTAACATTATATCAAAACCGTAATTTTGCGATTTGTAGTTTATTATTATTACTTTTTTGTGGCGCCATTTTCAGCATGCTGACCTTACAACCCATTATGCTCGAAAATCTTTTTGACTATCCAGCCATGACCACCGGATGGACGATGGCGCCGCTTGGCCTTGCGAGTGCAATAAGCATGATGATGGTGTCTAATTTAATTAACCGCGTTAATATTAAAATAATTTTGGGCATATGTATCGCTGTGAGTGCCTACGGAGCATACCGTCTCACTACCATTAGTTTAGCCAGCAGCATGAATGAATTTTTAATCGATAACGCCATCATCGGATTTGCGATGGGTGGATTCATGGTGCCACTTACCACTTACGCCCTTGCTACCATACCCAAACCCAATATTACCGAAGCATCAGGATTATTTAGTTACGGCCGCATGGTCGGCACTTCCGTCGGAATTTCATTAATGAGCACTCTAGTTAGTCGGACTACCCAAATGAGTTGGCACACTTTAGTCGGTCATGTGAACGTATTTAATCACGCCTATCAAGCATGGTTTGCTCATCAACAAGTAAAAGAAGGCAGCGCAATTGGGATTGTCCGTTTAGCGCATGTCATCGGGCAACAATCCCAATTACTTGGATTTCTCGATGCTTTTAAAACCATTGCTTTTATCTTCGCAGCATTGCTACCATTAACCTTGCTTTTAAAACACGTTGATTTAAAAGCTAAGGCGAAAGAAATCCCACAAGGAGAATAATGGATGGATTGCATCTTCTGCAAAATTGCTAAAGGCGAAATGGGTGAAACCATTTACGAGGATGACCGCGTTGTCGCATTTAATGATATCGACCCCAAAGCACCGCACCACATTTTAATTATTCCACGGCGACACATTCCCACAATTAATGACATCAGTGAAAAGGACAATGAATTAATCGGTCATTTGGTGCAAGTTGCTAAGAGCATTGCAAAAGAAAAAGGCATTGCCGAAAAAGGCTATCGACTTCTGTTCAACTGCAACCGTGACGGCGGACAAGCCGTTTATCATATTCATCTGCATTTGCTCGGCGGCCGCCAAATGGACTGGCCACCGGGGTGAGCCGGATAGCCCTACCCAAAAATGACTGTATTGCACCAAGGATGGCAGGTATAAACGATCCCGATCTCACCCTTTAAAATCCCCTAGCACTCAACTATACTATCATCTATATAAACCATAATACCGAGGTAGTATATGGCCGTAACAAGTGTGAAAATAGATGACAAATTAGAAGGGCCCTTAGAAATCATGGCAAAAAAAATGCAACGTCCAAAGGGTTGGATTATCAATGAAGCACTTCGAGAATATATAGCTCACAACGCTACCGAAGAGCAATGTTGGCAAGATACCCTAGAAGCGCTTGAAGACATACGCATGGGACGCACAGTCGATGGCGATAAAGTGCACGCCTGGTTAAAAACATGGGGCAAAGAAGATGAGCTGGACAAGCCTTAATGAGGATTATATATTCACGCAATGCAGTGGACGATTTGGACCGATTGCGCCAATTCGTTGCCCATCACGATACACAAGCAGCAAATAAAATAGCTAACAGGCTGTGTGATGCTATAAACCGACTCACTGAATTCCCACAAATGGGAAAAAATGTAAGTTTACACGGCAACGATATTTCACTCAGAGACCTTGTGACAGGAAAATACATTATCCGATACGCAACTATAGGAAAAGAGCTGCACATATTGCGCATCTGGCATGGTAAAGAAGACTTATGACAACAAAACCCATCGAAAATTATGTCACCGATATTCTAACTATTCTCGGCGAAAACCCCAATCGAGAAGGACTTAAAGAGACCCCACGGCGCTTTCGTAAAGCCTTAGAACATTTAACGAAAGGGTACGGCGAAAACATCGACACCATTGTGAACGATGCGTTATTTGAATCCGATATGGATGAAATGGTTATCGTTAAAAATATTGAACTCTATTCTTTATGCGAACACCATCTATTGCCTTTCGTGGGGAAATGTCACGTAGCTTACCTACCCAACGGTAAAATTTTGGGGCTTTCCAAAATAGCGCGAATTGTCGATATGTTTGCAAAACGACTGCAAGTGCAAGAGCACTTAACCAAGCAAATTGCTGAAACTATTTTATCGGTGACGGATGCAAAAGGCGTTGGAGTCATCATCGAGGCCAAACACCTCTGCATGATGATGCGCGGTGTGGAAAAACAACACTCCGACATGACCACCTCCATGATGCTCGGCCGCTTCCGCCAAGACGACCGCACGCGCGCGGAGTTCTTGAGCCTAATTAAAGGCACTTAAAGATCAGTTTGCCTCAGAATCACTGTTTGGTATACTAGCCATCCTCTTCAACGTGCCGAGGTGGCGGAATTGGTAGACGCGCCGGACTCAAAATCCGGTGTTGGCGACAACATGAGGGTTCGAGTCCCTCCCTCGGTATTATTTTTCAGAGAGTTACAAGATTTTTTATTTTTATCATTTTTTATTTGAAGAAATAGCATTCTACAAAATGTTTCTCACTACGGGCTATAACTTTTCACTTTACCCCTTACCTCAAGACCTACCCCCTCGTCTCTTCTTTAAAGCCGGTTTAACTGCTTTTTTACCTTTCCTTGCGCGGACAATTTTAACTTGAAGCTCACAACCAACAGCATCAGCGTATTTTACTAAGGTTTTCAATGAAGGTGAATGTTTACCTTTACCTCCAGCAGCCTCTAATCGAGCTACTACAGGTTTTTGGGTGTCCATGCGTTGGGCTACTTTTTCCTGAGTAAGGTGGGCTTTTTTTCTAGCTTGTTTTAAACGATCAGCTAGGTCTAATTGTAACTTAAATGTTTCGTATTCAGCACGCGCTTCTGGGTCTGCGAGCACTTCTTTTTTAAGCTCTTCATGCCATTTCGTAGATCGTTTAGTCATTTTCTTTTTCTATCTTCGTGCAATAGAAAAAACGCGCTATCCCTTCTTGGGCTTTAACACGTATTTCAAATAGTCCCCCACCCATTGCGCGAGTATGAGGCACCCCTAAATCAGGCCCCCTTTCTTCCATCCGCTCAGTTAAAACCATATAACGGGCCTTTATCCGTTTTGGCATCTTCTTAACAGAGTCAAAAACCCTTTTACTGTAGTAAGTGATGCTCCATGTCATACGTCAAAATGTTACCAAATTTGTTAACTTTCATCAACTACGATTATGAGTTGGACTTTGGATAAATTTATAAAAATAATTAAAAATTGCTTGACATAGAAACCGAAAAAAAATTTTACGTTGTAAACAACGTTTGTTCGAAAAAATAAAATAAGGAACAAACGATGTTAGCGACAGAAAAACTAAAACAATTCCGTACATTCCTCTACAACATCTTCCCCGCGCGACGCGATGCCAATATGAATTTACTCGATGCCCTTTCAAGCCATGGCCATCGCTGCAAAACACCCATAGAATTATGTGAATCGCCATACTTTGAACGTGAATACAGTAGTATTACCGATGCGATTAGCGATGGTTTGTCAGTAGCAAATTGTTGGGATAGCATGATGAAAATACAATATGAACATGCGATGCGCGCCATGGAGAGCGAAGCGAAGGCGCGTATTCCGCGGTAGGCTCGGATTTTTTGCCGAGCGTAAGCGACTGCAAAAAATCTTTACGAGCCGTCAAGTCATTTGAGAGCCCGTGCGTAGTCGAGCCGTGAGGTCGCGGAGCGCGGGCGACGAGGACGTCCGCGGCTATTTAAGTTGTCGCGTATTGCGAGTCGATTATTGACAGGGATGGCAATAATCTATCACGAGCATCGTGACACGCTTGTTAGTCATAGCGATGACCGTGTGATCATTATTGCGGATACGACACCACAGTCGCGTCAAAGTGCACACTGTGTTGAAGATCGCCATGTGGTTTACAGCCCTAATCCAGCACCGGGTAACAAACCGATTACCATTGGACATGAATATTCAACGGTATCACTATTGCCCAATGATGGTGCAGCTCAAGAAAAGCATTGGTTAGTTCCACTGGATACGAGGCGCGTTAAAAGCGATGAAAAAGGCAATGTAGTTGGGATGCAGCAAATTAACCGTTGTATTGCAGACTTAGCGCTTACTCATAAATTGGTGGTTAGCGTGGCTGATTCAAAATATGGTACAGAAGCTTGCCGTAAACTGGTTAGCGAAAATCCCAATTGGGTACATCTTTTCCGTTTTAACAGTACCCGTAATGTTTTCGCGCCCGCATCAATAGAAGATAATACCTCAGGAAGTATAAAACGCTATGGTGATGCGATGAAACTAAACGACAGCACGACTCACCGTGAATCCGATGAGATTGTGCAGCAAACCATTACAACCCGCAGTGGCAAAACTTACCAATTGGAGATTAAAATATGGCGTGACCAATTACTGCGTGGTTCAAAGCAATTTAAAGGATATGAGCATCCTGTTATTGGACTTTGGATAAATAAAATCCCTTGCCAGTTAGGACAATAATCAAAAAATGTGAGTTTCTAAATCTTAACCTGTTTTTTGCAGCAATTCGTAGAATTTCTCAGGTGTAAAATTTATTTTATCCAACCATGATTTTACTATCCCAATCAAATCCTCTATTTTTTCAGGGTCTGAGTTTTGCGTCTTTTCTTCAGTCCTCTGAATCGTTTTAATTTTTGAGTTGCTATTTTTGAAAATAGCAGGATGTCGCGTGCGTTTCCCCTGCGTATCACCTTTGGTTCTGCCTTGCGGATTACCGCGTGGTTTGCAGAGATTAGCAGGCGTGCCAACGGTATCAAGCACCGTAGAAAAACCCCGTTGCGTTTGTGAAGGGGTCGCAGTTATTGATGGTTTTTCGTTATCCACTTGGAAGCTCGGCAAATACCGCTCCCATTTTTTCGGTAAAATCGGGGCAAGATTCCTCGCTAGATAAAGTTGCGTATACGCTAATGCTGTCATCCGCCACCAATCTTCTTCGTGCTTAACATCCGGTGTTTGGTATCGGTCAAATAACAGTTTGTCTTTATCAAAACGAAAGTAGTGTTCAATGTCATAGCGTCTATCGTAATAGTGATACGCTTCTAATGCTGTGATTTCATTACGTCGTTCACCAGCGAGTCCTAACCAGAGTGGATTTTTATATAAAGATTTACCGTTAGCATCAACCGCAACCAATTGCACAACAGTAACAGGATGCTCATATCCTTTAAATTGCTTTGAACCACGCAGTAATTGGTCACGCCATATTTTAATCTCCAATTGGTAAGTTTTGCCACTGCGGGTTGTAATGGGTTGCTGCACAATCTCATCGGATTCACGGTGAGTCGTGCTGTCGTTTAGTTTCATCGCATCACCATAGCGTTTTATACTTCCTGAGGTATTATCTTCTATTGATGCGGGCGCGAAAACATTACGGGTACTGTTAAAACGGAAAAGATGTACCCAATTGGGATTTTCGCTAACCAGTTTACGGCAAGCTTCTGTACCATATTTTGAATCAGCCACGCTAACCACCAATTTATGAGTAAGCGCTAAGTCTGCAATACAACGGTTAATTTGCTGCATCCCAACTACATTGCCTTTTTCATCGCTTTTAACGCGCCTCGTATCCAGTGGAACTAACCAATGCTTTTCTTGAGCTGCACCATCATTGGGCAATAGTGATACCGTTGAATATTCATGTCCAATGGTAATCGGTTTGTTACCCGGTGCTGGATTAGGGCTGTAAACCACATGGCGATCTTCAACACAGTGTGCACTTTGACGCGACTGTGGTGTCGTATCCGCAATAATGATCACACGGTCATCGCTATGACTCACATGTTCATATTGTATTTTCATCATGCTATCCCAACAATTTGCTACCGACAAACCATCGCTAATCGCATCGGTAATACTACTGTATTCACGTTCAAAGTATGGCGATTCACATAATTCTATGGGTGTTTTGCAGCGATGGCCATGGCTTGAAAGGGCATCGAGTAAATTCATATTGGCATCGCGTCGCGCGGGGAAGATGTTGTAGAGGAATGTACGGAATTGTTTTAGTTTTTCTGTCGCTAACATCGTTTGTTCCTTATTTTATTTTTTCGAACAAACGTTGTTTACAACGTAAAATTTTTTTTCGGTTTCTATGTCAAGCAATTTTTAATTATTTTTATAAATTTATCCAAAGTCCAATTTACTATTGCACAAAAAAACCCGGCTCGAGGCCGGGTTTTTAATAGCAAGTATTGCAAGCTTAGTAAGAAATTTGCATACCTGCGAAAGCATTACAAACTTCATTGCCTTGGTGACAATAAGGAAAACTAAGTTTTAGAATAGTTCTTCCACCATCAACAATCGTTTTGTAAGTAAAATTCATGCCACCTACGGTCTCACCCGGAGTAGTCGCGGGATCATAAATATAAGCGAAAGTACCTGTTTGGGTGCTACGATCAATTTTAAGGTTATCGATTTCGTAATATGTCTCCAGCCTCTTTGAAAGGATAGCATGGTTCATAGAGCCATTTTCGGTGATGCTGCTATCTGTTTCAGTAGCAGGGAAAGTTAGTGGTGTGGATAATAATTCACATCCAGAAAGAGTAACTTGTATAGTCCTGCTGGCAGCAAAGCTGGCCATTGCAAAACAGCTAGCAAACAAGGCAACTACGATTACTGATAATTTTTTCATGAGAATAGCCTCTATTATTTATAACAGGTATCATTCTAGCCATGAACAAGATATATTCAAATACGAATTTATACGTAAAATGTGCGCTATCTAGAAGTTGACTTCAACAACCCCAGGATGACTGCCAATTTATTGTTTTTACAGGAAAAATGCACTTATCCCACCAAAGAGAGGATCATTGAACCGGGTGCTGATATCGTTTTTAGACAGCCTCAAGACAGACAGCATCAATCAATTGATTATCCTTGCACACTGTTAGTGCATAACGCACGCCATCCAGGATTTTGGGATGAGCAAGTGCTTGATCTATGAGGCTGTAACACTTCATCTGACCTTCATAGCAACCCGTAATCGTGTTATTCCAATCTTTCCAAAAGAAAAAATAAACCAGCTCTTGATGTGAAGCAAATGTTTCAATAACAGCGCCCAAGCTGATTAAATCGCTCGAATTCACCACAGCACCCAGTTCTTCGTGTAATTCACGTATCACAGCCTCCACGGGCAACTCATTCTTTTCCATATGGCCACCAAATGTCGACAGACAACCAAAATAATTACGCCAATTGTCGAGCCGTTGTTGAAGAACAATTTCATCGTTAGCATTAACAATGATAACGCCAACGTATTTTTTCACGTAAATTTCTTCATTAATATTATCAAGGTCATGCGAATGGATTATTTTCATTTTATGGCCCACGTAAAAACGCTGTATCACTTTCATGAAACTGGAAACGGATGGCCATTTTAACATAAACTCATCCAAATGCTGTCATGGAAAATGAAACCACTCTCGAAAACAGGGCCCCAACGGCATGCGAGTGGAGCCTAGTTTTTTTTAGGTTAAAATCGCCCACTGGAGATGGCCCTATGAACAACGTCATTACTAAAAAATATCAAACTGCTGCTTCTGGATCAGAGCTCGGTAAAAAGAGTGGCTACGATCAATCCTATAACCCGGATCGACTGTATCCGATTGCCCGTGCAGGAAAACGCAAAGAAATTGGTATCGATCCGCAGGAACCACTACCCTTTCTCGGGTTTGATTTCTGGAATCATTACGAAGTATCGTGGCTGAATGAAAAGGGTAAGCCGATCGTTGCGATCGCTGAAATTTATTATGACTGCCAATCTCCACGAATAGTCGAATCAAAATCATTAAAACTCTATTTTAATTCATTCAACAATACTCAATTTCAATCAATCAAAGAAGTTGAAAAAACCATCAAAAGTGATTTAGAAAAAGCGGTTGGATCGACAGTCTCGATCAACGTTCAGCAATTGGGTCACTCCACTCCTTCGCCCTTGCAGGAAAAATTCGCGGGAGAATGCATTGATGACCTCGATATCGAATGCTCTGTTTACACGGTTGAACCCAACTATCTTTCGGTCAGTGAAGAATTAGTAGAAGAAACGTTATATTCTGATTTATTAAAATCGAATTGTTTGGTGACGAATCAACCCGATTGGGGTAGCATTCAAATTCGCTATAAAGGCAATAAAATTAATCGCAAAGGACTATTGCGCTATATTGTTTCCTTTCGCAATCACATTGAATTTCACGAACAATGCATTGAAAGAATCTTCGTTGATATCATGAGACACTGCAAACCCGGCGAACTAACTGTTTATGGTCGCTACACCCGACGCGGGGGCTTGGATATTAACCCCATTCGCTCTACAAACAATGCCTGCATTGATGAAATAAATTTTCGGTTAATAAGGCAGTAAAATACGTTAAGCTGAAACAATATGTGCCCGGCGCCCCATAAAAGCATAAAGTTGGGCGATCGTAGCCAATGTTAAATTAGCCTCACCTTTTATGATTTTTGATACTTGTGTTGGACTTTACAGAAGTATCCTGGGTACTGATCCTCCCTCACTTTACCGGACACATTTTTTTTCGATTTTACGCAGCACATTCAAGCGCAACAGGGGTCTTGTAGTCAATAGCTGAATGCATTCTTCTGTGATTGTAATAGCCTTCAATATACTGAAAAAGACTTTGCCTTGCTTCAGCGCGTGTTGTGTAATCATTCACATGCACAAGTTCCGTTTTTAGGGTATGGAAAAAACTTTCTGCAATGGCATTATCCCAACAATTAGCCTTTCTGCTCATTGAACCAATCAGCTTGTTTTGCTTGATGATTTCCCTATATTTTTTCGAACAATATTGACTGCCCCGATCAGAGTGTATAATCACTTGCTTTGGATATTTTCGTTTGAATAACGCCATCAATAACGCATCACACACTAAATCTTGTTTCATGCTTTTATTCATTGACGAGCCAATAACCGAACGTGAATGCACATCGATAACCACCGCTAAATACAACCAACCTTCACGGGTTGGAATGTACGTCAGATCACTCACCCATTTTTGATTGATCGCCGTTGTCGTGAAATCTCTCTTTAAAATATTCTCAAAAATAGCCTTGTTGTGACCCGAGTCTGTGGTTATTTTAAATCTACGCTTGGCAAGTGCTTTTAAGCCCATGGAGCGCATACGCCGCTCAATACGCGTGTGACTGCAGGAAATCGATTCCGCTTGCAATGCACGAGTTATACGTGGTGAACCGTAACGTTGTTTGTTTCTCATATAAATTACCTTAATTTTTTCATCTAATTGTTGGTTTGCTTGCTCACGTGGGCTCATAGGTCGCGATAGCCAGTCATAATAACCACTACGACTGACACCCAGTACATCACATAGCAAGTTAATTCCAAATAGTTGGGCGTGCTTTTGAATAAAGCTGTACTTTACTCGAGTTCTTTCGCGAAGTACGTGGCCGCCTTTTTTAGAATGGCTTTCTCCTGTTCCAGTCGTGCCAGTCGCTTCTTAAGCTGTTGATTTTATTCAATGAGTTCCCCTATGTTGACCGGTTGCTTTGCGCTGGGATGAATCACTTCACCACTCTTCCTGGCTTTATCCACCCAGGTGTGGAGGGTCGCTTCGGGCATGCCTAAGTCTTTTGCAGCGCTTAACACGGAAGGAGAACTGAGTGCTAGATGGATTGCTTCTTGTTTAAATTCCGGTGTGTATTTTCGAGTCTTCTTTGTCATGAGATCACCTCTTTGTTACTTCATAGATTTTAACAAATTAGTGTCCGGTAATTTAGGGGAAGATTATAAGAAGAGGCACATCAACACTTTTCTTGAATCGTTGACTCTTTTTGTTTGGTTAGATGAGGATCCAAGATTAGATGAGGATCCAAGAGGATTCTGGTTGATGCGCAATAATGAGTGATTCGGTTTCATTAAATCTTTACGTTTCTTCTTTTGATATTTGCTCATAAGACCCTCTTAATAAAATCTGTCAATCATACTATTTAAATATTAAGGCAGTATTATAATTTTTCATTAACTGCACCGGCATAAAGGTTGGATTTTTGAGTAATAAATTTTTGATATAATGAGTTAATGATTAACAGTTAGAGTTTTTCTAAAAAACGTTTGGCGTTTAGGTCTTATGGGTGTATACAAAATCAAATTTACTTGTTAAAATCTCGTGCATGCGTTCAGCTATACATAAAGAATTTTATGCTATTCTTGTTTTTATCATTCTCCCGTTAAGCGGGATGAGTACTGATATATACTTGCCATCGTTACCAGCCATCACCGATCATTTTCATATTATCAAGGCACTATCTCAATTGACGGTGACGGCTTATGCATTAGCACTTGGGTTGTCGCAGTTGGTAGCGGGACCGTTGTCGGATGCGATTGGGCGCAAACGAATGTTGTTGACGGCGATGTCGGTGCAGTTGTTGTCTGTCATTGCCATTATTTTTTCTTTTAATATTTACTGGATGATTGCTTTTCGTTTTATTCAGGGGTTGGGTGCTGCGTTTATGATGGTGCCGGCCCGTGCAATTTTAAATGATTGTTTTACAGGGGATAAGCTCAAGAAAAAATTTAATTACGCCGTGATCAGCTTTGCGATAGGCCCAATTATTGCGCCGTTTATTGGAGGTTATTTACAACATTATTTCAATTGGCAGGCGAATTTTTATTTTATCCTGATTTATTTAGTAATAATGATTGCATTGCTGCTGACAACCTTCCGTGAAACGCTAGCCAGTAAACGACCCTTTATGGTTAGTCATCTTCGTGAAAATTATACTCATATTTTAAAGAATAAATATTTTCTGCTAATTGCGATTTTTATCGGGTTGTTGTGGGGCTATGTACCCTTGTTTAATGTTGCCGGACCCTTTTTGATTCAAGTCGATTTAGGAAGAAGTCCAATCGTTTATGGCCATATTGCTTTGCTGATGGGTTTTGGTTGGTTTTTGGGTAGCACTGCGAATCGACTTTTGTTCCGTTTTGATATTAACATCAAAACGAAGGTTGCAACGGCACTGACCTTAATCACAGTCATAGTCATGCTTATTTACAGCTTATCCGGCTATTTTAATTTAACCCTTATCATCGTGCCGACATTTCTTGCGATCATGTTTAGCGGCAGCGTTTTCTCAATTTATGTGGCAGAAGGGATGACGCCATTTCCTGAAATGGCGGGATCCGCAAATGCAGTTTTATTTACACTAATTTGGATCGCATTTAGTATTTTTACACTTATTGCTACTCTCCTTAAGTCAACAACTTTGTTGCCATATAGCCTTACTTTTCTCTGTGTGTGCCTATTATGTTTGCTCGTTTACTATCTTGCGATACTTCGGCACGAGAAGAAGCATAGAGACTCATTGGGAGTTTAATAGTTATTTAAACATTATCCTTTTCAATTATCTTAATATCTATCGGGTTGCCATCTTTTTTATAGCAGAAAAACTAGTTAACCGATAGTAACCCTAATCACGATAAGTAAGCAATAGAAATCAATGAACGACTTTATAGTTTAAAACAATTGCAAAGCGTAGCTCATAGGTAAGAATAACTACAGATTTATCTGCAATTTCTAGCTTCAATTATGCGGGAATTTATTGCTACATAGTCACAGCTACTACACACAAACTTTCTCAGTGTGCTATACCTTGTAATAGAAAAGGAGAAAGGACATGAAACAACAACAAAGACAAACACAACGTGGAGCGCAAGGAAGAGGTCAGCAACGCCGTCATGACGCGCCTGCTAACCCAAGCCGACGTAATCCACAACGATAAGTTCACTTATCTAAGACACCATTTTACGACGGTAACGTGGTGTCTTTTTTTTTATCCGATAGCGGATATCGTCATTACATACTATATTTAACGAAGACGCAGAGTACCCAATGATAGGGGGAGATAACTATGCGCAAGGTATTAGATTTTGCTGACCTGAGCATGAAACACGTGCAAGAGGTCGGTGGTAAGAATGCCTCATTAGGTGAGATGCTAGCAAAGTTAGCGCCGCTAGGGATTAAAATACCCAAAGGGTTTGCTACAACCGTTTCGGCCTACCAAGATTTCCTCCAACACAATAATTTGCATGATAAGATTAATCAATGCTTGTTGGAGTTGGATGTTAATGATGTAGCGGCACTTAAAAAGACGAGCCAAAAAATTCGTCGCTGGATTATGCATGCTGAATTAACCGATGCGTTCAAGAAAGAAATCATTAGAACTTATAAAGCGCAAGGGTTGAATCCAAAACAAAGTGTTGCGGTGCGCTCTTCCGCCACCGCTGAGGATTTGCCGAGAGCATCGTTTGCAGGCCAACAAGAAACCTATTTAAATATTAAAGGCGGTGATAACGTTCTAGAAGCAATTAAAAAGGTTTTTGCTTCATTGTTTACCGAGCGCTCGATTGCTTACCGTGTACATCATAATTTTCCACATAACAAGGTTGGCATTTCTGCTGGCGTGCAGCAAATGATTCGCAGTGATCTTGCAGCAAGTGGTGTTATTTTTACGCTCGACACCGAATCCGGTTTCGATCAAGTGGTTTTTATTACAGCGTCCTATGGTTTAGGTGAAACCATTGTGCAAGGCCGCATTAATCCCGATGAATTTTATGTTCATAAACCTACGCTCGATGAAGGTAAGCACGCGATTATTAGTCGAACAGTTGGTGATAAATCCAGTAAAATGGTTTATACAAAAAGCCATTCTAGTGGGAATAGTGTTAAAACGATTAAAGTTCCTAACAAAGATAAACACCGTTTTTGTTTAACGGATGAAGAAGTGTTAGAGCTTGCTCGGCAAGCATTAATTATCGAAAAACATTATGGTCGACCCATGGATATTGAGTGGGCAAAAGATGGTGTTGATGGTGAGCTTTACATTATTCAAGCACGACCCGAAACGGTCAAAGCGCGTGACAAACATCAGGTCATCGAACAATACCAATTAAAAACGAATGAAAAAGCGATTGTGAAAGGGCGCAGTATTGGTCAGAAAATTGGGCAAGGTGTCGCGCGAGTTATTAAAACGCCTAAAGAAATGGATCGTTTAAAAGAAGGTGAAATTTTAGTAACAGATTTTACTGATCCAGACTGGGAGCCCATTATGAAACGATCTGCAGCGATAGTGACGAATCGCGGTGGACGAACATGCCATGCGGCTATTATTGCGCGCGAGATGGGAATTCCTGCTGTTGTTGGCTGTCATGATGCGACTAGAGTGATTAAAGAAGGTGATATAATTACTGTTTCCTGTGCCGAAGGTGAAACAGGGTATGTTTATAAGGGTAAATTACCTTACGGTGTGGATACAATGGCGATTAATGAATTACCGGACATTCCTGTCCAGCTTTGTATTAATTTAGCAAATCCGGAGTCGGCATTTGCTTGTCAGTTTCTGCCAAATCATGGCGTAGGCTTGGCGCGGTTGGAGTTTATTATTGGTAATATGATTGGTGTTCATCCCAATGCATTATTGCAGTTTGATCGATTGCCCAAAGCATTGCGTTCTGCCATTAAAATAAAATCGGCTGCGTATCATTCACCAGTCGAATATTATATTGAAAAGCTAGCAGAAGGCATTAGCACCATTGCCGCTGCTTTTTATCCTAAGCCGATTATCGTGCGTTTTTCAGATTTTAAATCGAATGAATATGCAAACCTATTGGGTGGCGATTTATACGAGCCCCACGAAGAAAATCCGATGCTCGGTTATCGCGGCGCGGCACGCTATGTGTCGGGTAATTTCCGAGATAGTTTTATATTAGAGTGTGAAGCGATAAAACGAGTTCGCAATGATAAAGGATTGATTAATACGCACGTTATGTTACCGTTTGTGCGCACTTTACACGGAGCTAAGGATTCAATTGCGTTATTAAAATCCTGTGGTTTGGAGCGTGGTCAAGTTGGTTTGCTGTTTTATATGATGTGTGAAATTCCCTCCAACGCTATTTTAGCCGAAGAATTTTTGGAATTTTTTGATGGTTTTTCTATTGGCTCAAATGACCTCACCCAATTGACATTGGGGTTGGATCGGGATTCTGAGCTTGTTGCAGATTTGTTTGATGAGCGCGATCCCTCCGTTCTTGCGCTATTAGGTAAAGTCATCGCTACCTGTAGCAAGAAAAACAAATATGTAGGCATCTGCGGGCAAGGGCCATCCGATCATTTGGATTTTGCGAAATGGTTGATGGAAGCCGGCGTTAACAGCATGTCGCTTAGCTCAGATGCTGTTGTGAAAACATGGATGGCGCTGGGCGATATGACCCAGGGTAAAAAGTCCAAGAAAAAATAATGGCTGGTGGTTTGAGCTCAATACCTGTAAAATCCAGGCATTATGGAACAACTGCTCGAATTGCCTAACGAGGCTGATAAACTATTATTGCATTCCTGCTGCGCGCCATGTTCGGGTTCGATCATGGAGATGTTGGCGCACGCCGGTATCGATTACACCATTTTTTTCTACAATCCAAACATCCATCCTGAACAAGAATATTTAATTCGTAAAGATGAAAACATACGCTTTGCAGACAAGCTCGGTGTTCCTTTTGTAGATGCCGATTATGATAAAGATAATTGGTTTGCGCGCGCTAAAGGTATGGAATATGAGCCTGAACGCGGTAAGCGTTGCACTGTGTGCTTTGACATGCGTTTTGAACGCACGGCGTTATATGCACATGAGCATGGATTTAAAGTGATTTCGAGTACGCTGGGGATTTCGCGCTGGAAAAACATGGATCAAATTAACGATTGTGGTGTGCGTGCTGCAGAGAAATATCCGGATATGGCTTATTGGACTTATAACTGGCGTAAACAGGGTGGTTCACAGCGCATGATTGAGATTTCTAAAGAAGAACATTTTTATCAACAAGAGTATTGTGGTTGCATTTATTCCTTGCGTGATACCAATCGCTGGCGTCTTCAAAATAGCCGATCGCGCATCGAAATGGGTGTGAAGTTTTACGGTGCCACAAAAAAATGAATTTAGCTTAAAATCAGCGGCAAACCTATCCTTTAAAGCATAAAAAACAGTCTGCACTTGCTCTCAAAATTGAATATTTTCCAATTAAAACATAAAGTTGCAACACGATTTGGGGTGCTATACTTAACAATGAAGTAATAACCTCAATGCAGAAGGAGAGTGACATGAAAAAGCCTAATGTAATTGACTGGATTGCTTTAATTCTAGTTATTATAGGCGCAGTCAACTGGGGTTTAGTAGGAATTGCAAACTTTAATCTGGTTGAATTCGTGTTTGGTGGATTAACAATCGTAACTAAGATCGTCTACATATTGGTAGGTATCTCGGGTATCGTGTTAATCTACAGTGCTGCTAAATGCTGTAGCATGTGTAAGGGCGGTGGCAGCAGCAGTCATTTATAATAACTAACAGCTATAATGCAATCCGTGTTGTCATGAAAACATTATTTAAGCCCAGTTTATCCACTATTGGAAGGGAAGGCTGGGCTTTTTTACGCATGCATTTTAAGATGTTATGATATTTAATAATTATTAAAGTCTTTATTTTAACGGAGAAATACTAATCGTGAGCACTGTGGCGAACGCATCATCGATTCTCATCAACATTTTTGGCAGCTATCTCGCGGAGACTCTAGTTGGACAACGCCAGAATTTAAGCCATTGCGAAAAGATTTCTTGCCCGGTGATTTAAAACCAATTTTAGATAAACTGGGCGTGCAGGGTACGATACTCGTGCAGGCAGCAGCACCTACTACGCTCGAAGAAACCCGATTTTTATTAAATATCGCCAACGATATTGACTTTGTTCTGGGCGTTGTAGGCTGGGTCGATATGGAATCCAAAAAATCGCCTGACATTATTGCAGAGCTTGCTGGGGAAAAATATTTTTGTGGCGTTCAGCCAATAATTCACGATATCCCGGATGTCACTTGGATACTTAACAATAAGTTGACGGATGCCTTCAAGATGCTTGTCGAATTAGAGCTCACTTTTGATGCCTTAATCAGGCCAGCACATTCGATGCGCGCCATGGAGAGCGAAGCGAAGGCGCGTATTCCGCGGTAGGCTCGGATTTTTTGCCGAGCGTAAGCGACTGCAAAAAATCTTTACGAGCCGTCAAGTCATTTGAGAGCCCGTGCGTAGTCGAGCCGTGAGGTCGCGGAGCGCGGGCGACGAGGACGTCCGCGGCTATTTAAGTTGTCGCGTATTGCGAGTCGATTATTGACAGGGATGGCAATAATCTATCACGAGCATCGTGACACGCTTGGTGTTTTTTGGCCGGCGCTTGCAAATCATCAATTGTCAGCTTTAGTGGCAATTGCAATCGTATGGTTTTTAACGATCGTGAATATTCTGGGTGTACGCAGCGCTGGATTTACTCAACTAATCACGACAATTTTAAAGCTTATTCCAATATTGTTCATTGGTGTTGTGGGGTGGTTTTATATTCATCCACATTATTATACTCAGGATTACAACGTCACATCGCCTCATGTTAACAATTTTACCGCGGTATCGATTGGCGCTGCACTGACGTTTTGGGCGTTTATTGGTTTGGAGTCTGCCACAGTGCCCGCGGATTCTGTAAAAAATCCGCGACGCAATATTCCATTGGCTACTATTATTGGCACGCTGATCGCTGCGATCACGTATATTGCAAGCTCAATTGCGATTATGGGAATGATTCCAAGCAGTGTTTTACAGCATAGCACTTCACCGTTTGCCGATGCTGCTAAAATTATATTTGGGAATTGGGGACGCGATTTCATCGCGATCGGTGCTATTATTTCTTGTTTTGGTGCTTTGAATGGTTGGACCTTATTACAGGGCCAAATCCCAATGGCTGCTGCCAATGATAATTTATTTCCTAAATTTTTGGGTAAGTGTAATTCACAAGGGGTGCCTGCCATCGCTTTGGTCGTCACATCGTTTCTCGAGACACTTTTATTATTATTAACAGCCTCCAAAAATTTAGTCACTCAGTTTGAAATTATTATTTTATTGGCGACGTTCGCGACATTGATCCCTTATTTGTATACAACCGTTGCTGAGATTGTCTTGCTAAGAAGTACAGGTGAAAAACTCACGAAAAAATCGTATATGCAAATGGGGATCGCAATTTTTGCTGGTCTGTTTTCATTTTGGGCCATTATGAGTTCTGGGAGAGATACTGTTTTTTATGGCGTCATTTTGTTGCTAACGAGTGTTCCTCTGTATGCATGGTATGTGAAAAAAGTAAAGTCGAAGGAGAAATGAGATGTCTGTTAATTTAAAAGGCCGTCATTTTTTAACATTAAAAGATTTCACTTCTGGAGAAATAGAATATTTATTGGATTTATCGCGTGACTTAAAGGAAAAAAAACGCATGGGTGTAAAAGGCGATACAATGTTTGAAAAAAGCATCGTGTTAATATTTGATAAACCTTCAACACGCACTCGCTGTGCGTTTGAAGTGGGCGCACATGATGAAGGAGCCGAAGTAAATTTTTTAACAGACAGTCACATGGGTCATAAAGAATCGATCGAAGACACTGCAAAGGTGTTGGGTCGTATGTTTGATGGTATTGAATTTCGTGGTTTTCATCACGAAACGATTGAGAGTTTAGCGCAACACGCAGGCATTCCAGTTTGGAATGGATTGACCGATCAATATCATCCCACGCAAATCCTTGCTGATTATTTAACCCTTCGAGAAAAACTCAATAAACCACTGCATAAAGTCAAAATGGTGTTTGTGGGCGACACACGAAATAATATGGGCAATTCCCTCATGATTGGTGCTGCTAAAATGGGCTTGCATTTTGTGGGATTGGCGCCGAAATCTCTTTTTCCAGATCCGAGTTTGGTTGAACAAATGCAAACGGTGGCAAAAGAGACGGGGGCGACTATCGAATTCACCGATAATATTGATGAAGGTGTGAAAGACGCTGATGTGATTTATACCGATGTGTGGGTGTCGATGGGCGAAGAAGATAAATTTGCAGAGCGCATCAAATTATTATTGCCCTATCAAGTTAATATGAACATGATTACAAAAACAGGTAATCCCGACGTGCTTTTCATGCATTGTTTGCCTGCTTTTCACGATGCTCATACCGAAGTGGGAAAGCAAGTCGCACAAAAATTTGGATTGAAAGAAATGGAAGTGACCGACGAGGTTTTTCGCAGTCGTCATTCAATTGTATTTGATCAAGCGGAAAATCGTTTACATACTATCAAAGCCGTCATGGTTGCAACCATCGGCAACGTTTAGCGGAGTTTTTATGTTTAATGTTCAATCAGAAATAGCATCTTTAAAAAAAGTGATGCTGCATCGTCCTGAGGAATCGCTAAAACGATTGACGCCAACAAATTGCAAAGATTATCTTTTCGATGATGTGCTGTGGCCACAAAAAGCAGGTGAAGAGCATGATGTGTTTGCTTCCATCTTGCGTGAAAATGGGGTGGAAGTTTATTTGCTGACGGATTTACTGCGCCAAACGTTAGTGAATCAGGAGGCTAAGGAATATCTCATTAATAATATGCTACTGCATGCCTACCATGGCTCTGTGGTTGAACATTTATTGCGAGAATTTTTTCTGCACTTACGCCCTGATGAATTAACGCGTGCATTGCTGGGTGGATTCACTGTTGAAGATGCGGGCTATCATCCGATGGGTTTGGCAACTCGTGTCGCGCATCCCGAAGATTTTATTTTACCACCATTGCCTAATCATTTATTTACGCGTGATAATTCCTGCTGGATCGGTAATGGTGTTTCAATCAATTCCATGGCTTATCCTGCTCGACGACCTGAATCGATGAATCTCGCGACAATTTATAAATATCATCCCATGTTTTTAAGTGAAAAATTTAACATTTGGTATGACGGCAGTGATATCACACAACCGATGCCGAGCATCGAAGGGGGTGACGTGCTTGTCATTAGTGCTGACACAATATTAATTGGTATGGGTGAACGCACGAAACCACAATCGGTGGAAGCATTGGCAAAGGTGCTGTTTAAACACAATGTGATTTCTCGTGTGATTGCTATTGAATTACCCAAAGCGCGCGCTTCCATGCATTTAGATACCGTGATGACAATGATCAATCACGATACGTTTTGTGTGGCTTTTCCAACGGATAATATACGTTCCTGGTCGATCACACCCGATTCGAATCAAAATGAACTTGTATTTACCGAAGAAAAAGATATGTTTAAAGCGCTCGCAAACGCATTAGGTGTTTCTAAGTTAAGACTCATTCATCCAGGTGGTGATAGTTTTGCCTTACAACGCGAGCAATGGACTGATGCGAGTAATTTATTAACGATTCGGCCAGGTGTGGTGATTGCTTATGAGCGTAATGTAGAAACGAATGCAAAACTCCGTAAAGAAGGTGTCGAGGTGATTACCATTCCGGGGTCTGAGTTAGGTCGTGGTCGCGGGGGCTCGCGCTGTATGTCATGTCCTATGTTGCGTGAATAAGATATAGTGTTATTAAACATGAATCGGAGTTAATTCCATGTTACTGGTTATTGCATTAGGGGGTAATGCGCTGCTACAGCGAGGTGAACCCTTAGAGTCAGATTTGTTGCGCAAAAACGTCAAGGTTGCAGCAACAGTTATTGCAAAAGCAGCAGAAGAACACGATATTGTGATTGCACACGGAAATGGTCCACAGGTGGGTTTGTTAGCATTACAAGCAGATGCCTATAAAAAAGTGCACCCTTATCCGCTTGATATTTTAGATGCTGAAAGCCAAGGCATGATTGGTTATTTATTGCAGCAAGAAATCGGCAATTATTTGCAATCAAAATCGGTGGCAACATTGTTGACACAAGTTTTAGTTGATGCGAAAGATCCAGCATTTCAATCCCCGAGCAAGCCGATTGGGCCTGTGTATACTGAGTCGCAAGCCAAAGCGATTCAACAGGCACACGATTGGATCTTAAAACCGGATGGACAGTATTTTCGGCGCGTTGTTCCCTCGCCAAAACCGCAACATATTTATGAATTGGATGCGATCAAACTATTATTACAAGCAAACACGATGGTGATTGCGGGTGGAGGTGGTGGCATTCCGTGCATTAAAACAGGAGATAAACAATTAAAAGGTGTTGAGGCAGTGATCGATAAAGATTTAACAGCGAGTTTATTAGCCCGACAATTAAAGGCAGAGTCGCTAGTTATTTTAACGGATGTTGATGCTGTTTATGAAAACTGGGGAACATCTGCAGCAAAAGCAATTCATAACATTTCATCAAAAACATTGCGGCAATATCAATTTGCAGCAGGTTCGATGGGTCCAAAGGTCGAAGCTGCTTGTCAATTTGTTGATGCAACGTTGCGACCCGTCATGATTGGTAAGCTCTCAGACTTAAATGAAATTCTAAAGGGTAAGGGAGGCACATTGATTACTCATTAGTTTAATACAAAAAAAAGAGGCCAAGAATCCATAGCGACATAGCATCGCTTATGAATATTCTAAGCCTCACTTTATCTCATTTTCCATAAAGATAAATGTAAAAGCCTGTTCGACTCAACGTTTGTAACAACCCTGTTTGAATAACATCCGGATGTTTATCAACGTGTCCTTATTGAGTTACTTGCTTTGGCTTGTCTAAGCTTGGTTATTTATTTTTCTTAAATGCTGCGAAAATAACCCACAAAGCACCTAAGCCGATGAGCACATAAATGGTACGTAACAATGCAGGTACTTTACCAAATATGCCAGCAAGTACGTTGTAGTCAAACACACCCATGTATCCTGTGTTTAATCCTCCGATTAATAGCAGGACCAGGGCAATCCAACCAACTGTACCTAAGCTTTTCATGGCTCGTCCTCCTTAAGTTGTTTATATTTAGTCCCTTATACCTGAACTTCCTCTCTTAATTATAGTAGAAAAATTGTACATACTTTACTTGTTGATTTACATGAATTTTTCATGCTTTGTAAGCAACTACATCTATTTCGATCTTGGCATCCACGACTAACGATGAGCAAACGGTTGAACGGGCTGGTGGGTTATCTCCAAAATGTTCGGCGAATACTTTATTGAAGCTCCAAAAATCTCGCTCGTCATCTAACCAAACATTAACTTTTACAACGTCTTTCATGGTGTAGCCATATTCTTCGAGGATTTTCTTGATATTTTCGATTGCTTGATGTGCTTGTTTGACGATGCCGCCACTAACGATTTCACCGTTTTCATCCATTGCCACTTGGCCTGAGACGTATAAAAAACCGCCTGCCTGGACTGCTTTAGAAAAAGGAAGTTTTTGTCCGCCTGCGCCGGATGAGCCCGATGATCCAAATCGCTTAATTGACATAAAAGCCTCGTATGAGTTGTAAGAGTTGTTTAGTTATATTGTAATTTAAAATATAGTCTGAACAAAGGCATTCAGTGCGTCAAGGTTGTGGCGAGCGTGATATAATCTCGTGTGAAACGTGATGATGAGGGGCTCTATGAACATTGATGATCTAGAAAAAAGCTTAATCGATCCGTTAACCAAAAACCTTCCGTCTATTGAAGGTGAGTTGCATCGTGATAAGATCGCTGCTCAACATTGGAATATATTGCGTGAAGACTTGCCATTACCGCTAGCTGTCTTGAGGCAATCAAAAATATTAAACAACGCCAAGTGGATGCAAAATTTTCTCTCGAAAACAGGTGTGTCAATTGCTCCACATGGAAAAACCACCATGAGTCCACAGCTATTTAAAATACAAATGGACACTGGAGCCTGGGGAATAACGATTGCAACCCTACAGCAATTGCGAGTTTGTCGTCACTTTGGTATTGATCGCATTTTAATGGCAAATCAATTAATGGGTAGGAAAGCTATTCGCTCTGTGTTGAACGAACTCAAGCGCGATCCAAACTTTGAATTTTATTGTATTGTCGATTCTGTTGCCCATGTGAAAATGTTGCTTAAAGAGGCGCGTGAAGTAAATGTGGGTCGGCCGTTAAATTTACTGATAGAAATGGGTGTTGAAGGTAAACGAACGGGCTGTCGTTCTATTGATACTGCATTTGAAGTTGCTAAAGCTGTGAATCATTCCTTTCCACTGTTAGCATTGTGTGGTGTTGAATGCTTTGAAGGTGTGTTGGTATCCGATGATCCGCATCAAGATGCAGAAAATGTCTCGCATTTATTGGATAAGTCTTTCGAGTTAGTAAAAAAATGTCAGGAACACAAATTTTTTAACACAGATAAAATAATCATGAGTGCAGGTGGTTCTGCGTATTTTGATATTGTATCGCGACAATGGTCAGAAAAACTGTTGGCCAAAAATATCAAGGTTGTGCTGCGAAGTGGTTGTTATTTAACGCATGACTCTGTGTTTTATCAGCGTTTATTTAGCTTATTAGAAGAGCGGGTGAGCCAAACAGAATCGCTTTCCGGACAATTAGAGCCTGCTTTAGAGGTATGGGCGTATGTCCAATCTCGTCCAGAAAAAAACTTGGCGATACTCAATCTCGGAAAACGTGATTGTTCTTATGACATTGATCTGCCTGTGCCAAAGCTTTGGTTTAATTCAAATCAACACAAATGGCCTGAAATAATATCTCATGAAGACTATCATATTTTTAAATTGGATGATCAGCATGGTTATATGCGCATACCAGTGTCATCTGAAATGAAAGTGGGTGATCTAATCGGATGTGGGATTTCGCATCCCTGCACAACGTTTGATAAATGGCGAGAATTGTTTCTAGTTGATGACAATTATAATGTTGTCTCCATGATTAAAACATTTTTTTAAGAGAATTTTATGGCAGCAGATCAACAACGGTATGATCTTATTTTGCGTAACGGACTCATTGTGGACGGAACAGGTGCGTCAGCTATTAAAGGAGATATTGCTATAACAAATGGAAAAATTGTTAAGTGTGGCGAATTAAAAGATCTACAAGCGCGCTATGAAAAAGATGTTTCTGGTTTCATGGTGTGTCCTGGATTTATTGATGTTCATGCGCATGACGATCGTGCCATATTGTCCTCTCCCGATATGTTGCCGAAATTAAGCCAAGGTGTTACCACTGTGATTTCTGGAAATTGTGGTATCAGTTTGGCACCGTTAATTCTCGAACAAAAACCACCGCCGCCTTTAAATGTATTGGGTGATGAAAGTTGGTATCGATTTAAGCGAGTTGCAGATTATGTAGAGGCTGTTAATGAAACCCATCCTAGCATTAATATCGCATTATTGATCGGACATTCCACGTTGCGCATGAGTGCAATGAAAGATCTCTCTAAAAAAGCAACTACGCAAGAAATCGATCTTATGCGGCAACGGCTACATGAAGGCTTAACCGTAGGAGCCATTGGTTTTAGTACCGGATTATTTTATGCCACCAATAAGGCAGCAGATATGCAAGAAGTGGTGGCATTAGCTGAATTATTGGCTGACATGGGAGGCGTTTACACCACTCACATGCGTGATGAATTTGATGGTGTGGAAGAGTCCTTAAAAGAATCCTTTGAAACAGCAAGGCTTGCTCACGTACCGTTAGTGATTTCACATCATAAATGTGGTGGTCCTAAGAACTGGGGTCGCAGCGTCGATACGTTACGATTAATTCATCAAGCACAACAGCACCAAAAAGTAGGCCTGGATGTTTATCCATATATCGCAGGCTCAACTATTATCATTCCCGATTTAGTCGATGGAGTGATTCAAATTTTAATTACAGGATCATCGCCACATCCTGAAATGACTGGGAAATATTTGAGTGACATCGCTAAGGAATGGGGTTGTAGTGAAAAAGAAGCGGCAAAGCGTTTGTTGCCCGGTGGTGCATGTTATTTTCAAATGGATGAGGGCGATGTGCGTCGTATTTTAAAATTCCCAAGCACTATGATTGGATCGGATGGATTGCCTCATGATTGTCATCCGCATCCTCGTTTATGGGGAGCGTTCCCGCGAGTGATTGGACATTATGCCAGAGATTTACAATTATTTACGCTTGAAGAGGCGGTGAGGAAAATGACGTCCTTGCCCGCAGAACAATTTGCTCTAAAAAATCGTGGTATTTTACGCGAGGGTGCTTATGCAGATATTGTGGTGTTTGATCCGAATACCATTCTTGATACCGCTACATTTGAAAATCCTACACAAACGGCGCGAGGCATTGAAATGGTGATCGTCAACGGAAAAATTGCATGGCAAGACGGCGTCGAAACCGGCGCCCGCTCAGGGTGTTTTATTCCTCAAGGGGTGCATCGGCACGAATGATGTAGGGTTCAAATAAATGTCTAATGCCTTGTTGCCGGTGCGATAAAGCTACAAGACATTTTATAGATTTCAATTGCTTGCCAGTATGAGAGGAGATTTGTGCTTTCGGCAAAAATCCTTAACGGTTAATTACGATATGAGATTCTCGCCTTGAGTTTTCCAAGTCTGTAGCTGAAGACGTTATCCTGTGATAAGGCTTTGTTGCCTAACCTCACGGCTTTGTCTGTGTCGCAAAATTTAGGCGCAACGATAACTCGCCGGCATTCCTAGCCGTGTCATTTTATTTAACACACCACAACCGATCATTGATTCGATTTTTTGCCGTACAAAATCTCGAGCATGTAACGTACTACCCAATATTCTTTTGTAGCGTTGAATCGCCAACTCTGAATAATTCCGATAACCGTATTGTCTTATTCGTTGCCAAGCCATTCGGCCCAATGCTTTTAGTTGCTTAACATTACCATTACGTTGTGTATGATTATTTTTATCATAAACAGCATCACTATCAGGCGGAATTATTATAGCGGCTCCTTTAAAGTAATTTGATAATATTTCATAAACAGGATTCTTATCGTAGGCACCATCGGCGCTGACATGGCCCACTTTGCAAGTAAGTTGCTTTGATAACGTTGCAACGCTTTGGCAATCCGCCGTAAAGCGATCCGTTAAATCATTACCATGAATAATATGTTTATTATCAACGGCTATATGCAATTTACGCCAACTCCGTTTGGCTGATAATGTATATGTTTCCTGATGCCATTCACCTCTGCCAAACCGTTTTAACCCAGTGGAGTCAAGGGCGATAGCCACAACGCTTTTATCTGCCGATTCCGTTTTCCTGTAACGAGGCGACTGAATAGTTAAAAGCGCTAACCGTTTTGACAAGCAACTGTAATCCGGTGATTTTATATTAAGGGCTTTCATCTTGAAAATTGAATTCATAAACCCTTGACATTGCCTCAACGCTAAACGAAAAACTTGCCGAATTTCATGGCACGTAATGATCGCAAGATCCGTGAACTTTTGGGGTGCACCTTTGCCATCATACACACGATCTTTTTCATACCACGAATGAATAATATCATCGGATATCCAGATTTCAATATTGGCACGATTGCGTAATGCATTATTATATTCACGCCAATTGCTCACCTTGTATTTCTGCTTGGGAATCGTCCAGCCTTTTTTGTTTGGATATTTATTTGGCATATGAACCGCCTTCTGCTTGAAAACCCTGGGGTGCTGATTATAATATAGACAGCAAAAATTACATAGATTGTTCATGTTTTAGTTAGGCAACAAAGCCATATTGTATTTTCATCATGCTATCCCAACAATTTGCTACCGACAAACCATCGCTAATCGCATCGGTAATACTACTGTATTCACGTTCAAAGTATGGCGATTCACATAATTCTATGGGTGTTTTGCAGCGATGGCCATGGCTTGAAAGGGCATCGAGTAAATTCATATTGGCATCGCGTCGCGCGGGGAAGATGTTGTAGAGGAATGTACGGAATTGTTTTAGTTTTTCTGTCGCTAACATCGTTTGTTCCTTATTTTATTTTTTCGAACAAACGTTGTTTACAACGTAAAATTTTTTTTCGGTTTCTATGTCAAGCAATTTTTAATTATTTTTATAAATTTATCCAAAGTCCAATATCAGAAGTACTGGCTTTTATTGCTCCCTCAATCAATTTCTCAACACACGCAGCGTGACCGTTTTGAGCGGCCGTGCGTATTGCATAGGCAAGGTCCTGCTCAAAGGACCCTGCTAATAACATTTGTTCTAGAAGGGCGTCTCTTCTATCAGAAGTACTAGCTTTTATTGCTCCCTCAATCAATTTCTCAATACACGCAGCGTGACCGTTTTGAGCGGCCACGCGTATCGCATGGGCAGGACCCCGCCCAGAAAGTTCTGCTAACAACATTTGTTCTAAAAGGGCATCTCTTCTATCAGAAGTACTGGCTTTTATTGCTCCCTCAATCAATTTCTCAATACACACAGCGTGACCGTTTTGAGCGGCCGTGCGTATTGCATGGGCAAGGCTCTGCCCAGGAAATTCTGCTAACAACATTTTTTCTAAAACATCGTCTCTTTTATCGGAAGCACTAACTTTTGTTGCCCCCTCAATCAATTTTTCAATACACGCAGCGTGACCATTTTGAGCGGCCAAACGTATCGCATAGGCAGGCCCCTGGCCAGGAAATTCTGCTAACAACATTTTCTCTAAAACATCGTCTCTTCTATCGAAAGTACTGGCTTTTATTGCTCCCTCAATCAATTTCTCAATACACACAGCGTGACCCAACGTTGCGGCTATAATTGTCAGTCCATTCCTGTCAGAATCTTTTAACGCTTCTACATCCAACTCTTTGAACAAGGCAGTAAAAAAACTTCGCGCTCTCGGGTATTTTTTTATGGCGCTTACTATAGCAGCCTCACCCTCGATATTTTTAGCGGATAAAATATCGTTTCTTAAAGGAGTGCTATCAATTAATTGCTTGTAAACACCACTCGTAATACACTCAATGCAGATGTTAAAAAAGTCATCCTCACTAGCCTGCTTATTAAAATCGAGAGCGTCTGTTAGCATCTCTACAAATAAATCTGCATTTATACTAAATGCATCCTTTAAATCAAGCGTGTCGCGATGCTCGTGATAGATTATTGCCATCCCTGTCAATAATCGACTCGCAATACGCGACAACTTAAATAGCCGCGGACGTCCTCGTCGCCCGCGCTCCGCGACCTCACGGCTCGACTACGCACGGGCTCTCAAATGACTTGACGGCTCGTAAAGATTTTTTGCAGTCGCTTACGCTCGGCAAAAAATCCGAGCCTACCGCGGAATACGCGCCTTCGCTTCGCTCTCCATGGCGCGCATCGAGGGATAAGAAAAAAAAGATGGTTTATAATATGCTTCGCTCTTTATCTTTAAAGGAGCATCTTGTCCAATACCTTCATCTTTAAGAAATTTAAAGTACAGCAATTCCAATAAATTGGCGGGAGTCGTTGTTATGATTTCTTTGTGGATAAAATTTTCATTATAAAGCTTTTTAAATACGATTAGCTTCACCTTGCCCCAACTCATATCTCGGATAGTGCTTGTATCCTCCTCTATTAAAAAATAATCTGATACCGTTAAATACCTGTCTGTCGCATCATCGAAAAAGACTTTGTTCAGTATACTTACAATTTCATTGTAGTCATCAAACTGATAACCTTGCTCATCAGTCTTTTCACCAGAATAATGATTTGATATCAAAGTCAGCAATTGCTCGCAAGCTAGTATAGGAATTGTAAAAGGAGTGAAATCTTGAAAAAAATTGTTTAATAAAGTCTGTTTAATAAAAAATGTGTTTAAATAACCATAATATGCAGCGTCCTTATTTCTAGGGCGGATAGCATATCCATTTATGCTCGCAATATTCGTGATAGTATTTTGAGCATGCACCTCATTTGTTAAACGTGCAGCCGTCTTTGCAACAAGAGACTCTCTAATAAGCTGTAACAGCTCCAAAAAATTTTCAGGACGAGAAAAAGAAAGGATAACCTCATTACATCTATCATGAAAACCAGCAGTACAATAAACAATTCCCTCAGATAATTTATCTATAATACAAGCGTGTCGCGATGCTCGTGATAGATTATTGCCATCCCTGTCAATAATCGACTCGCAATACGCGACAACTTAAATAACCGCGGACGTCCTCCTCACCCCCGCTCCGCGACCTCACGGCTCGACTACGCACGGGCTCTCAACTGACTCGACGCCTCGTAAAGATTTTTTGCAGTCGCTTACGCTCGGCAAAAAATCCCAGCCTACCCCAGAATACGCCCCTTCGCTTCGCTCTCCATCGCGCGCATCGGATGCTTTGCTATCAGTATCACTATGACTATGTATATGATCACCAATAAGCCATAATGCTTCTACGAGCATCTTTTTTTGTGGCTATGTAGAACTATCACCAACATGCCTAACAAAATTTTCCTGGAAATCTTCAGGCAGGTCAGCAAACATTGAAGCAAGTTGATCGATCGCTATATCTGTAGGCACCTCAGCATCTGACACACTCTTCAATGAAGTTAATTGAAAGGCCATTTCTTCGTTTAATCTATCCATTGCATATTGACTCAATTTAAATAGTTTATGTTCCAACATCACGCAGATATGCGATAATCAAAAATACGCCTATAATCTTTGGTTTATATTAAGATAGAGACTTTTGGATGAGTATATTCTCCAATTATAATACCTGCTGCCCGGAATTCATTAATGATCAGAAAAAATAATCAAATACCTACATAATGCACCCTGTCTTTTCATGACATCATTTACATAATAATGAGCCAAAGAAAAATTAAATAATGTAGTTAAATCGAAGGAAAATCTCTCTTGAAGCTTGTGTCACTATAGGCATAGGTACACGAAGCAGCAAGTTTTTCTCCCGAATTAAAAAATGCGCAAAACGAGCCTGTTGTTGGCTGTAGATCTTCAAAACATGAAACGACATCATTTATTTTTTTTCTTGCTAGTTAATAGTAAGGATGCTCATTCAATCTGGATTGCCACTGATTACGATTAGCATAGGTCTCTTCCTTATTCTCCAGATTCAACAATCAAGAATTAAAATGAAGCTCATATAAACGCTGATATTCGTCACGACATTGACCTCCTTCAATAAGATCAATAGCAATCGATGCGCGCCATGGAGAGCGAAGCGAAGGCGCGTATTCCGCGGTAGGCTCGGATTTTTTGCCGAGCGTAAGCGACTGCAAAAAATCTTTACGAGCCGTCAAGTCATTTGAGAGCCCGTGCGTAGTCGAGCCGTGAGGTCGCGGAGCGCGGGCGACGAGGACGTCCGCGGCTATTTAAGTTGTCGCGTATTGCGAGTCGATTATTGACAGGGATGGCAATAATCTATCACGAGCATCGCGACACGCTTGCTGTATTAATGCCAATTTATTTGACAACTCTGGCATTAAAGCACTAACCTCGATCAAGCAAGAAGCACGTCCTTTAGGATCTAAGTCAGGAATCCGATTGTGCCAAAACTTTAATAGCTTTTGAATATCATGAATTTCTGTTGAATCCGTATCAATGGAAGCTGCCATACATTTAGCTTTAATAGTATTCTCTAAAAAACCTTGAACAATTTTAAATAGTTCATCCGGTACCTCCTGAGTATAGAAGTTAAAGCAATTAAAACTTAAATCAATCTGATCAAACAGTGATTCAATATCCAGCCAATAATCTTGTGACACGCCGCCTAATATTACTTTTAAAATGTCTTCTTTAAATAAATTAAAAACCTCTAATGATCCGTTTAATTTTGGAAGCAGGGTATTGTTGCGCTTAATCAAAATCGAAAGGCTCTCATAAATAGCTTTTATTCCGATTTCAGGTATGTAGTTGTTATCAAGATTAATGGTTAAACCGCTGGGGATACCCCCACTTTCCAACGCTTCAGCAATGTATTGGGCTCCGCCTAAGCCAAAATTATTATTAGAAAGATCAATCGACAAGCCGCTAGGAGAGCTACCACTTTTTAATGCTTCTGCAATGTACCGAGCTCCTTCTCGCCCAATGTTATTATACAAGCGTGTCGCGATGCTCGTGATAGATTATTGCCATCCCTGTCAATAATCGACTCGCAATACGCGACAACTTAAATAGCCGCGGACGTCCTCGTCGCCCGCGCTCCGCGACCTCACGGCTCGACTACGCACGGGCTCTCAAATGACTTGACGGCTCGTAAAGATTTTTTGCAGTCGCTTACGCTCGGCAAAAAATCCGAGCCTACCGCGGAATACGCGCCTTCGCTTCGCTCTCCATGGCGCGCATCGACTGAGATCAATGCTTAAATTGTTTGGGGCATTCCCACTTTGTAAAGCCTCTGCAATGTGCCAAGCTCCCTCTTGGGCAATTTTATTAAAACAAAGATCCATATTTAAATCATTTGGCGCATTACCGCTTTTTAATGCCTCTGCAATATGCTGGGCTCCCTCTCGCTCAATGTTATTAAAACCAAGATCAATGGTTAAGTCGTTTGGAGCGTTCCCGCTTTTTATTGCTTCTGCAATGTGCCAAACTTGCTCTGAGCTAATATTATTAGAACTAAGATCAATACTTAAGTCATTTGGAGCGTTCCCGCTTTTCAATGCCTGCGCAATATCCCGAATTTCCTCTGAACCAATGTGATTAAAACTAAGATTAATAGTTAAGTCACTTGGAGCCCCGCCGCTTTTCAAAGCCTCTGTAATTTGGACTTTGGATAAATAAAATCCCTTGCCAGTTAGGACAATAATCAAAAAATGTGAGTTTCTAAATCTTAACCTGTTTTTTGCAGCAATTCGTAGAATTGCTCAGGTGTAAAATTTATTTTATCCAACCATGATTTTACTATCCCAATCAAATCCTCTATTTTTTCAGGGTCTGAGTTTTGCGTCTTTTCTTCAGTCCTCTGAATCGTTTTAATTTTTGAGTTGCTATTTTTGAAAATAGCAGGATGTCGCGTGCGTTTCCCCTGCGTATCACCTTTGGTTCTGCCTTGCGGATTACCGCGTGGTTTGCAGAGATTAGCAGGCGTGCCAACGGTATCAAGCACCGTAGAAAAACCCCGTTGCGTTTGTGAAGGGGTCGCAGTTATTGATGGTTTTTCGTTATCCACTTGGAAGCTCGGCAAATACCGCTCCCATTTTTTCGGTAAAATCGGGGCAAGATTCCTCGCTAGATAAAGTTGCGTATACGCTAATGCTGTCATCCGCCACCAATCTTCTTCGTGCTTAACATCCGGTGTTTGGTATCGGTCAAATAACAGTTTGTCTTTACCAAAACGAAACAAGCGTGTCGCGATGCTCGTGATAGATTATTGCCATCCCTGTCAATAATCGACTCGCAATACGCGACAACTTAAATAGCCGCGGACGTCCTCGTCGCCCGCGCTCCGCGACCTCACGGCTCGACTACGCACGGGCTCTCAAATGACTTGACGGCTCGTAAAGATTTTTTGCAGTCGCTTACGCTCGGCAAAAAATCCGAGCCTACCGCGGAATACGCGCCTTCGCTTCGCTCTCCATGGCGCGCATCGGTAGTGTTCAATGTCATAGCGTCTATCGTAATAGTGATACGCTTCTAATGCTGTGATTTCATTACGTCGTTCACCAGCGAGTCCTAACCAGAGTGGATTTTTATATAAAGATTTACCGTTAGCATCAACCGCAACCAATTGCACAACAGTAACAGGATGCTCATATCCTTTAAATTGCTTTGAACCACGCAGTAATTGGTCACGCCATATTTTAATCTCCAATTGGTAAGTTTTGCCACTGCGGGTTGTAATGGGTTGCTGCACAATCTCATCGGATTCACGGTGAGTCGTGCTGTCGTTTAGTTTCATCGCATCACCATAGCGTTTTATACTTCCTGAGGTATTATCTTCTATTGATGCGGGCGCGAAAACATTACGGGTACTGTTAAAACGGAAAAGATGTACCCAATTGGGATTTTCGCTAACCAGTTTACGGCAAGCTTCTGTACCATATTTTGAATCAGCCACGCTAACCACCAATTTATGAGTAAGCGCTAAGTCTGCAATACAACGGTTAATTTGCTGCATCCCAACTACATTGCCTTTTTCATCGCTTTTAACGCGCCTCGTATCCAGTGGAACTAACCAATGCTTTTCTTGAGCTGCACCATCATTGGGCAATAGTGATACCGTTGAATATTCATGTCCAATGGTAATCGGTTTGTTACCCGGTGCTGGATTAGGGCTGTAAACCACATGGCGATCTTCAACACAGTGTGCACTTTGACGCGACTGTGGTGTCGTATCCGCAATAATGATCACACGGTCATCGCTATGACTCACATGTTCATATTGTATTTTCATCATGCTATCCCAACAATTTGCTACCGACAAACCATCGCTAATCGCATCGGTAATACTACTGTATTCACGTTCAAAGTATGGCGATTCACATAATTCTATGGGTGTTTTGCAGCGATGGCCATGGCTTGAAAGGGCATCGAGTAAATTCATATTGGCATCGCGTCGCGCGGGGAAGATGTTGTAGAGGAATGTACGGAATTGTTTTAGTTTTTCTGTCGCTAACATCGTTTGTTCCTTATTTTATTTTTTCGAACAAACGTTGTTTACAACGTAAAATTTTTTTTCGGTTTCTATGTCAAGCAATTTTTAATTATTTTTATAAATTTATCCAAAGTCCAATGTAATGTCTCTCACTTTTCCCGAACTGAGATTGTTACAACAAAAGTTAAGGGTTAAACCACTTGGTGCCTCACCGCTTTTCAACACCGCTGCAATGTTTCGAACTTCCTCAGAACTAATGCGGTTAAAACTAAAATTAATGGTTAAGTCGCTTGGTGCCTTCCCGCTTTTTAACACCTCTGCAATGTTCCAGACCCCCTCCGAAGTAATGCTAGTAAACCTAAGATCAATGGTTGAACCATTTAGCGCGTTGCCAAAGTTAACCATCTCAATAAACTCATCCAGCGTCATAATTATAAATCCATTTTGTGTTTTATAAAGCACGCCTCATAATATAGAGGCGTCTTAAAAGAGTACTTTTTGTTAAGATTAAAATTTTCTTAAATAAAAAGAAATATTACGGTAGGTTTTACTTGTTTTTTTGAGTAAAGATGCTCATTATCTGATTTTAATAGGAAGATTAAATCCTCTATCATCAAGCAGCTCATTTTTCTGATTAATCCAGCCCAATTTTTTTAAAATTTTTAGTGTCCTGTGCCCACTCTCTTCCAGCGCATGGTGAAAAACATCTTGTAGCGTCAAGTTATCCTCCTTTCGATGTGCATTATAAAGCCGTGACCGTCTAAATAACCCAAAACAACCTTGCTTAGATTTTCTGAATTCTTGATCATACTCCACTTTAAAAACTTCAAGGCATACTTTTTCATGTAGCCATTCTGAGGGTGATATCCGTCTTAACTCTGCTAGCAGGCCTTTTTGCTTCAAAAAGTCACGAAAATTATTGGCTAACAAATAATGCACCTCTGTTGTCGGGTGGACATCATCCCAAAACATATACCCTGGTGCTGGTGAGGTGCGGGCTCCTGTGATAGTAAAATTACTGGACTTTGTATATGCTTTTTTCAACAGGCCAGGGTTTATTGATGTCGTATCGTAAGTAAAATCTCCCTGGCCATAATAAACCTGAGTAAAAACCGTATTAATGTCATATAAATCTATAGTGCAGTGCTGAGCATATTTCTTTGCTAGCGCTTTCATTTGAGTCACTAATTTTTTATTAAAGTACTTTATAACGGCCTGCGCATTTTCTCGATCAGCTATACTTTTTTCTTGATATCGCGGCGTCAAAGAAATATCTGGCATGTTGACTAGGACAAATTGCCGATATCCACTAGCGACCAATGCTTCAAGATTTTGTATTCTTTCTTGGATTATTCTATCTGCTTCAACAATGGTGGGCTTTCCGTTAACGGTAATTAGGTCATTTGCGCCAGACCACTCTATTACTAGCGTTGTTGCCTTTTCAGATGGTGAAACACCATATTCCCTATCATTTCTCAGCACTAATGCCCGCTTTTCTGCTAATGTTGCAACGGTTAGTCGAGCACCTTCTTCTGCCACATGAAAAGTAATCTTGCGGCGATAATCATAAGCCGTTAACCCACCTTCAGCATAACTTCTAGCAACCAATTGCTCTTTAAACATCGCCTTTTTATCATCATTTAAAGTGTAGTCTGGGTGGAGGCGTCCAGTAATAACTTGGTCTGAAACATCATCGATATTTGGAACCCCCCTGTTCCATTCTGAATTATAACGTTGTGTAATGATTTCATCTGAAATCATCTCAGCATCAAAAACCATGCTTTTTGATCTTGTTAAAGCACTTCTTTTGTTTTGCTGCATCTGTTTTTCTTCTTGCTCATTAATGGTCTCAGAAATCAAATAGTCTGCCCAGGTGTAGCCATTGGTAAACCGACCACGTGGTGAATTTTTCGATAATCCAGATAACCAGCGCATTGGAAGAAAACCGAATACATTTCGGTGATCTAATGATCCGCGATCCGTCAAGCTATCACCAATCATGAGATATTGATGCACCGCATAAACGGGATGTGATTTTTTCTTTGATCTAAAAAAACGATAATGCATAGGAATCAATTCTTACTGTAAAAAGGCTCGCTTGCCCTCAATGGAAATTCTCCCAAGAGAATATTAATGTTTCGTTAAAAATAGAATAAATTTTGGGGGTTATTTCTATATAAAAATTCATGATTGAAAAAAATGCTTTACCGTTTCCTTAAATTATGTATTCAACTTACTACGAAATCGGCTGTAAGCAAAATAAACAATGAACCCTAACGCCATCCAAATAATAAAACGAATCCAGGTTTCTCCTGGCAGATTAATCGTTAAATAGAGGCAAGAGAAAATACCTAATATTGAAATGACTGGAAATAAAGGCGTTTTGAATGGGCGGTGCATATTGGGATACATATAACGTAAAATAATCACACCCGTACACACAATAGCAAATGCTATCAACGTACCAATGTTTACTAATTCTGCGAGCTCGCTGATAGGAATAAGCGCTGAAAAAATACTCACAACACACCCTGTACTGAGGATTATTCTAACCGGCGTTCTTGTTTGTGGATGGATATGTTCAAAATATTTTGGTAACAAATGATCTCTCGCCATTGCAAGAAATACCCGCGTGAGCCCATAATACATAACAAGAATCACTGTGGTTAAACCTGCAATGGCTCCGACCGCAACTAAACCAGCAATAACCCTTGCGCCCACCTCTAATAATGCATGACTGATGGGTGAGCTAACATTTAATGAGGTGTATGACACCATGCCGGTCAACAATCCTGAAACAACGATGTATAAAAGCGTACAGATAACGAGCGAGGCGATGATACCAATGGGCAAGTCACGCCCCGGATTGACGACTTCGTCTGCCGTGGTTGACACAGCATCAAAGCCAATATAGGCGAAAAATATTAACGCCGCACCAGACATTACCCCCTTCCAACCGAAGGGGGCAAAAGGATGCCAGTATGCTGGGTTAAAATGTTTAATGGCTACAATAATAAATACCGCAATAACTAAAAGCTTGATGGCGACCATCGTAGCATTAAATCGCGCACTCATTTTCACACCAATAGCAAGCAATGCCATGACCAAAAGTACGATGATCAATGCCGGCAAATTTAAGATACCACCATCTCCAGGAGTGTGTAGCAGAGCATAGGGAATGTGCCAACCAATTGAGAGTAATATTGAATGAAAGTAATGGCTCCATCCCGAGGCTACCGTTGAAACGGATAAGGCATATTCTAATAATAAATCCCAGCCAATAATCCAAGCAGGCAATTCACCCAACCCAACGTAAGCATAATTATAGGCGCTGCCACAGCCGCCAATGCTAGAAGCAAGTTCGGCATAAGACAACGCAGCAAAACCGCAGGCCAGCCCTGATAAAACGAATGAGAAAATAGTGGATGGCCCTGCTTTAGTCGCCGCTGCAATACCAGTGAGCACGAAAATACCGGCGCCAATGATTGCGCCAATACCAAATAGCGTTAAGTCCCAGGCACTCAAACAGCGCAGCAGGTCACTATGAGCCTCGTCATGGGCTATGTTTGGTTTTTTGCGTAGTATGCTTTTAAACATCAGTCCCTTAATCACCCCACAGAAAAGAACGTCCATCTTTGGCTAATCTGAACGCTCTCAAAGTTTTTAACGGCTTTGTTGCCTAACCTCACGGCTTTGTCTGTGTCGCAAAATTTAGGCGCAACGATAACTCGCCGGCATTCCTAGCCGTGTCATTTTATTTAACACACCACAACCGATCATTGATTCGATTTTTTGCCGTACAAAATCTCGAGCATGTAACGTACTACCCAATATTCTTTTGTAGCGTTGAATCGCCAACTCTGAATAATTCCGATAACCGTATTGTCTTATTCGTTGCCAAGCCATTCGGCCCAATGCTTTTAGTTGCTTAACATTACCATTACGTTGTGTATGATTATTTTTATCATAAACAGCCGATGCGCGCCATGGAGAGCGAAGCGAAGGCGCGTATTCCGCGGTAGGCTCGGATTTTTTGCCGAGCGTAAGCGACTGCAAAAAATCTTTACGAGCCGTCAAGTCATTTGAGAGCCCGTGCGTAGTCGAGCCGTGAGGTCGCGGAGCGCGGGCGACGAGGACGTCCGCGGCTATTTAAGTTGTCGCGTATTGCGAGTCGATTATTGACAGGGATGGCAATAATCTATCACGAGCATCGCGACACGCTTGATCACTATCAGGCGGAATTATTATAGCGGCTCCTTTAAAGTAATTTGATAATATTTCATAAACAGGATTCTTATCGTAGGCACCATCGGCGCTGACATGGCCCACTTTGCAAGTAAGTTGCTTTGATAACGTTGCAACGCTTTGGCAATCCGCCGTAAAGCGATCCGTTAAATCATTACCATGAATAATATGTTTATTATCAACGGCTATATGCAATTTACGCCAACTCCGTTTGGCTGATAATGTATATGTTTCCTGATGCCATTCACCTCTGCCAAACCGTTTTAACCCAGTGGAGTCAAGGGCGATAGCCACAACGCTTTTATCTGCCGATTCCGTTTTCCTGTAACGAGGCGACTGAATAGTTAAAAGCGCTAACCGTTTTGACAAGCAACTGTAATCCGGTGATTTTATATTAAGGGCTTTCATCTTGAAAATTGAATTCATAAACCCTTGACATTCGATGCGAGCCATGGAGAGGCGAAGCCGATGGCGAGTATTCCGCGGCAGCCGCCGATTTTTGACAGAGCGGAGTGCCGAAGGAACGGAGTTCCGTAGGCAGCGTAGCGAGTGGCAAAAATCTGTAGGCGGCGTCGAGTCATCTGGAGACAGTGCGCAGTCGGCCGCGAGGTCGCGGAGCGCTGTCGACGGGGACGTCTGCGGCTATTTAGGTTGTCGCGTATTGCGAGTCGATTATTGACAGGGATGCCAATAATCTATCACGAGCATCGCGACACACTTCGCCTCAACGCTAAACGAAAAACTTGCCGAATTTCATGGCACGTAATGATCGCAAGATCCGTGAACTTTTGGGGTGCGCCTTTGCCATCATACACACGATCTTTTTCATACCACGAATGAATAATATCATCGGATATCCAGATTTCAATATTGGCACGATTGCGTAATGCATTATTATATTCACGCCAATTGCTCACCTTGTATTTCTGCTTGGGAATCGTCCAGCCTTTTTTGTTTGGATATTTATTTGGCATATGAACCGCCTTCTGCTTGAAAACCCTGGGGTGCTGATTATAATATAGACAGCAAAAATTACATAGATTGTTCATGTTTTAGTTAGGCAACAAAGCCAAGATGCGGCGTGTTTACGTGCGCGGATTGAACAAAATTGAGAGCACACGCTAATTTTTTTAGGACTTTTTTTAGGAAAATGGTAGTTGAAAGAAAAATAAACAAAACGAATGGGCTTTATCATATTGTTTTATAGTGATTAATTGGCGGGCCCGGACGGATTCGAACCGCCGACCGCCTGGTTCGAAGCCAGATACTCTATCCAACTGAGCTACGGGCCCATAATTTTTCGATATCTTCCGTACATCCCTGTACTAATATATACATACTTCTCTATGCACACGGCCACCCATCCATGGGCGGCGCTCAACGGGCAAAAAGATTCACTGGATCTTTTTGCTGGGCCGTTTCGCCTGAGCTACGGGCCCATAATACCGTCTAAGAAAGCGCATCATATTATCACAGGATAACGTCTTCAGCTACAGACTTGAAAAAGACTCAAGGGCACCCCGATGCGAGCCATGGAGAGGCGAAGCCGATGGCGAGTATTCCGCGGCAGCCGCCGATTTTTGACAGAGCGGAGTGCCGAAGGAACGGAGTTCCGTAGGCAGCGTAGCGAGTGGCAAAAATCTGTAGGCGGCGTCGAGTCATCTGGAGACAGTGCGCAGTCGGCCGCGAGGTCGCGGAGCGCTGTCGACGGGGACGTCCGCGGCTATTTAGGTTGTCGCGTATTGCGAGTCGATTATTGACAGGGATGCCAATAATCTATCACGAGCATCGCGACACACTTCTCTTGTAATTGCTTTAAAACCCTAAAACACTTTATCGATTTCAATTGCTTGCCAATACAAGAGGAAGTTTATGTTTTCGGAAAATGCCTTAAGCATACACACTTTGCAAACAAGAACGCATGCTTTGCTTAACAGCATTCGCCGTAAGTGGTTTTTTGAGTATCGTTTCAAACGATGCGCGCCATGGAGAGCGAAGCGAAGGCGCGTATTCCGCGGTAGGCTCGGATTTTTTGCCGAGCGTAAGCGACTGCAAAAAATCTTTACGAGCCGTCAAGTCATTTGAGAGCCCGTGCGTAGTCGAGCCGTGAGGTCGCGGAGCGCGGGCGACGAGGACGTCCGCGGCTATTTAAGTTGTCGCGTATTGCGAGTCGATTATTGACAGGGATGGCAATAATCTATCACGAGCATCGCGACACGCTTGATTTCCCTTTTCAATCATTTTTAACTTTTCTATACATTGGACTTTGGATAAATTTATAAAAATAATTAAAAATTGCTTGACATAGAAACCGAAAAAAAATTTTACGTTGTAAACAACGTTTGTTCGAAAAAATAAAATAAGGAACAAACGATGTTAGCGACAGAAAAACTAAAACAATTCCGTACATTCCTCTACAACATCTTCCCCGCGCGACGCGATGCCAATATGAATTTACTCGATGCCCTTTCAAGCCATGGCCATCGCTGCAAAACACCCATAGAATTATGTGAATCGCCATACTTTGAACGTGAATACAGTAGTATTACCGATGCGATTAGCGATGGTTTGTCGGTAGCAAATTGTTGGGATAGCATGATGAAAATACAATATGAACATGTGAGTCATAGCGATGACCGTGTGATCATTATTGCGGATACGACACCACAGTCGCGTCAAAGTGCACACTGTGTTGAAGATCGCCATGTGGTTTACAGCCCTAATCCAGCACCGGGTAACAAACCGATTACCATTGGACATGAATATTCAACGGTATCACTATTGCCCAATGATGGTGCAGCTCAAGAAAAGCATTGGTTAGTTCCACTGGATACGAGGCGCGTTAAAAGCGATGAAAAAGGCAATGTAGTTGGGATGCAGCAAATTAACCGTTGTATTGCAGACTTAGCGCTTACTCATAAATTGGTGGTTAGCGTGGCTGATTCAAAATATGGTACAGAAGCTTGCCGTAAACTGGTTAGCGAAAATCCCAATTGGGTACATCTTTTCCGTTTTAACAGTACCCGTAATGTTTTCGCGCCCGCATCAATAGAAGATAATACCTCAGGAAGTATAAAACGCTATGGTGATGCGATGAAACTAAACGACAGCACGACTCACCGTGAATCCGATGAGATTGTGCAGCAACCCATTACAACCCGCAGTGGCAAAACTTACCAATTGGAGATTAAAATATGGCGTGACCAATTCCTGCGTGGTTCAAAGCAATTTAAAGGATATGAGCATCCTGTTACTGTTGTGCAATTGGTTGCGGTTGATGCTAACGGTAAATCTTTATATAAAAATCCACTCTGGTTAGGACTCGCTGGTGAACGACGTAATGAAATCACAGCATTAGAAGCCTATCACTATTACGATAGACGCTATGACATTGAACACTACTTTCGTTTTGGTAAAGACAAACTGTTATTTGACCGATACCAAACACCGGATGTTAAGCACGAAGAAGATTGGTGGCGGATGACAGCATTAGCGTATACGCAACTTTATCTAGCGAGGAATCTTGCCCCGATTTTACCGAAAAAATGGGAGCGGTATTTGCCGAGCTTCCAAGTGGATAACGAAAAACCATCAATAACTGCGACCCCTTCACAAACGCAACGGGGTTTTTCTACGGTGCTTGATACCGTTGGCACGCCTGCTAATCTCTGCAAACCACGCGGTAATCCGCAAGGCAGAACCAAAGGTGATACGCAGGGGAAACGCACGCGACATCCTGCTATTTTCAAAAATAGCAACTCAAAAATTAAAACGATTCAGAGGACTGAAGAAAAGACGCAAAACTCAGACCCTGAAAAAATAGAGGATTTGATTGGGATAGTAAAATCATGGTTGGATAAAATAAATTTTACACCTGAGCAATTCTACGAATTGCTGCAAAAAACAGCTTAAGATTTAGAAACTCACATTTTTTGATTATTGTCCTAACTGGCAAGGGATTTTATTTATCCAAAGTCCAACTTAAAGAAGCGCAAGGGTACGATGTTAGTGCCGGCTTTTGTGTTAGTCGTGTGGTTCCCCGTCGGCTCTATCATTGAGGCTTATTTTTTAAAGCACGATGGGCTGCACGGTCTGTGGACGATCGTGGTTGATGCGTATTTGACGTATTTCTTTTGCGTATTGCTGCGGGTCTTTTTTAAGCGCGTGAAGTCAGAGCAGAAGGCAGTATCATGAATCCGATTAAAATTATTTGGTCGATTGTGAAAGCTATTTTTGAAGGGCTCAAAAAACGCTCACAAGAAACCCAAGATTTAAAGCTTGCTGAAATTAAAGCCCGAAAAGAAATGGTACTCTCAAAACAGTTGGCGGTAGCGCAGTGGGAGTTGGCGCAGTTAGTCGATAAGGATAAACCGTTACGGCTCCTGTCATTTGCCTTATTTGCCTCACCCTTTTGGTCAGGATTCTTTGGTCCTGATTTCCATCAGTATGCGTTGGGCCTTTGGCACAGCCTAACGCCGTTTCAAGAAAACATTTTAGCCATGATTTGTGCCGCCGTTTTCGGTCGGAAAACGATTCCGAACTTCATCGGCGGCACCGTGCAGGCTGTGGTGGGCGGCTTTCGGAAACCGCAGTTGCCCGAACCCGAAGAAACAAGAAAAGAATAGGTAGTGTTTTATCTTGAGGGATAAACCATAAAATGCAGCGCACTGAAATCCCGGTAATTCGTGCTGTCGTGTTTGGCTGAAAGGACCCCCAACTGCATCGACGCAAGAGCATGTAGGCTGCGGCAAGCGAATTCATAGGGGTAGTTTTTCTACAACTTTAAAAAAACAGACGCATTTAAGGGTATGTTAATTTTCAAATTAAGGTTTTTATGTAATAATTCTACTTCTAAGGCATCTTTTCAAAAGTAACGGTGCCAAATTGCAGGTAAATGTCTATTTCAAAGAGGGGTTTTTGTGATGCGTAGAAGAACAGACCGATTTTCTGATGAGCTCCAACCTAAGGATTTTTCTGGTATGGTTATAGGTGATAGCTCTAATCTTGGCGCTGTTGGTGCAGCAATGGCAATAGCAAAGGAAGACGACGACTTGACTAAGTATAAGCGTTATAACTGCTTTACACCACAGCACGAGATAAAAGAAGCTATTGATCAATTGGTGGCGCAGCTTCACCAGGTTACTCGAGAGCTGAAAAAGATGAAGACAAGAGCACATACAGCTGAGACTAAGAAAAATATGGCTTTTAATGAATCCTTTTTAGCCGAGGAACGAGTGTCCAGTGGCATGGGGTCATCTACACATTACTTGAATTCGCTCTCAGAGAGCATTGAAGCTAAAAATAGACTTCAGCTCCTCCAGAAGAGGCAACAGAAAATAGGAAAAATCATTTCTAAATTAAAAGGCTTTTTTCAAGAAGGCCACCAAGTTTCTACTGGTAATTCTCATTCCTTCTTCTCAAATCAGCCAGGATCTCATTCAGTAGAGCCAGAGATTCGGGGAATCTCTTCTGCTCCGCATACGTTTGGCAGCTCACGTTGAAAGAAAAGTAATTTTTAAAGTTAGTAGGCTACCAGCAAACTTAATAAGCTTGTTGGTAGCCACAAAAATTTTTCCTTCCGCGTGCGCCCATTTTCTGCCAAGTTTGAAAAGTAGCTGGTCTATTTTCCTAAAAAACCACTCCAGGCTCATTAAAACAAGCACTAACCTACCCTATTTTCCTAAAAATGCCTTGCTTAACTAATTGATTCATATAAAATATGCTACTGACTGTTAATCACTTGGTCGGGGGTTCAAATCCCTCCCGGGGAGCCAATTAATTAACGTTAAATCAATCAATTACAACCGATGCGCGCCATGGAGAGCGAAGCGAAGGCGCGTATTCCGCGGTAGGCTCGGATTTTTTGCCGAGCGTAAGCGACTGCAAAAAATCTTTACGAGCCGTCAAGTCATTTGAGAGCCCGTGCGTAGTCGAGCCGTGAGGTCGCGGAGCGCGGGCGACGAGGACGTCCGCGGCTATTTAAGTTGTCGCGTATTGCGAGTCGATTATTGACAGGGATGGCAATAATCTATCACGAGCATCGCGACACGCTTGTAACCCACCCTTTTCTCTTCATACTCCGCCATTATCCTTGCGGGACTTTTGCGGGACCTAGGATCAACTTGGGACCGGATCAAGCGTAAAGTAGGAGTGCTCACACGTCTTTGACAAATTAAATTCGCCGATTCGATTAAGTTTCTAATCTCTGCAGACGAATAATGTGTGGTCATTCTTCCTGACTTATGCCCTAACAAGTCTTGTCGATCTTCGTACGAAACACCCATTGCTCGTAAACAACGTCCGAACGTGTGTCGCAAATCGTGAACACGTACATCGGACAATCCCGCACGAACACGGGCAGCTTGCCAACCAGTGGTATTCATGGAGTAGTAAGGCCGTATTTGACCGTTATGCCGGTGAACAAATACGTAAGTAGAATCTCTACCTCTCTGGCGGTTAATATGTAAACCTTCAGACTTGATCTGACACTCCTGGTCAGTTAGAGTAAAATTTAATTGACCAACCTTAAACAACCAACACGAGGAGTGTCATTATGACCAGTGTATCCGAAAAGATTATCAAACCCAAATTAGGTTTACTAGAGCTGTCTAAACAATTGGGAAATGTTTCACAAGCCTGCAAGGTTATGGGTTATTCACACGACAGTTTTTACCGTTTCAAAACACTTTATGAAAATGGTGGCGAAGAAGCACTCCATGATATGAGTAAGAAGAAACCGAATGAAAAAAATAGAGTGCCGTTACATGTAGAAGAAGCGGTAATTGCTTTGGCTATTGAAAACCCAGCGTTAGGTCAGGCACGTGCGGCCAATGAATTACTGGCGCGAGGCATTATCGTATCGAGCAGCGGAGTTCGTTCGGTGTGGCTACGTAATGATCTAGAGACTTTTAAGAAGCGACTAAAAGCGCTTGAAGCGAAATCGGCGCAAGACGGTATGTTATTAACGGAAGAACAATGACAAGCATTAGAAAAATCAAAACGAGAAAAAGAAGCGCACGGCGAGATTGAAACAGAACACCCAGGTTATTTAGGTTCTCAGGATACGTATTATGTTGGCACGATGAAGGGCGTTGGCCGTATTTATGGGGTCTGTAAATAAGATTGTGTAAATGCGATAGTCAGGGAAAGGTCGTTAAAATTATACGGAGTCTTTGACTATGGCAATGAAAACCAATAAATTAGATCCACAGGTTGTGGAATATTTTCTCAAACATACCAAGACCGCATCTGATATTTTCGGTGATACTGGTTTGTTAAAGGAGTTAAAAAAGGCACTGACGGAGCGTATTCTGGAAGGGGAGCTGACGGACGCGCTGGGTTATGCAAAACACGAAGTGTCTGGCAACAATAGTGGTAATTCCCGCAATGGGCACAGCCAAAAAACGATCAAAACAACAGATGGCGAGATGACCATTGAGGTTCCTCGTGATCGTAACAATGAGTTTGTACCGCAATTGATTCCAAAACATCAAACCCGCTTTGATGATTTGGATGACAAAATTATGAGTCTTTATGCACGGGGTATGACTACCCGTGATATTCAAGATCAGTTGAAAGATTTGTATGGCACAACTATTTGTTCGAGTCTCATTTCTACAGTAACCAACGAAGTGATTGAAGAAGTGAAGGCTTGGCAAAGTCGTCCGTTGGACAAGGTGTATCCGATTGTGTATTTGGACGCTTTAGTGATTAAAGTGCAGCAAGATAAAAAGGTTATCAATAAGGCATTGTATTTGGCTTTAGGAATTAATATCGATGGGCAAAAAGAATTGCTAGGTATTTGGATTAGCCAAAATGAGGGCGCTAAATTCTGGTTGAATGTATTAACGGAGTTAAAAAATCGAGGCCTAGAAGATATCCTGATTTGTTGCGTTGACGGGCTAACGGGCTTTCCTGATGCGATTGGCGCTGTGTATCCTAACACTCAAGTACAGCTTTGCATTGTACACATGGTGCGGAATTCATTGCGCTATGTGGGTTGGAAAAAGAAAAAAGAAGTGGCCGCTGACTTAAAAGCTATTTATTCGGCCAGTACGGTTGAAGAAGCAGAATTGGCGCTGACGAGTTTCTCTGAGAAATGGGATGCTGAATTTCCCTCGATTGCCAAAAGTTGGTTGACTCATTGGGAGCGCATTGTGCCATTTTTTGCTTATCCGGCAGAAATTCGGAGGGTGATTTATACCACTAACGCTATTGAATCACTGAACATGAGTATCCGAAAAGTTATTAAAAATAAACGAGTTTTTCCGTCGGACGATGCCGCTTTAAAACAACTCTATTTAGGGTTAAAAAATATAGCCAAAAAATGGACCATGCCGATTCGAGACTGGGGTGCCGCCATGAATCGTTTTGCCCTTATGTTTGAAGATCGCCTGGCGGATTTTGTATAAAACTTAAAATTCATAAGAGAGGAAATTAATTTGAACGCAATGTAGTTTTTGATAAAATTAAAAAATCAGTTAACACAATGGCTGATTCATAATTCTGACTGACGCGATTTACACAAACTAATAAACAGTCCCTCTAAAAAAGGCGGCCACGTACTTCGCGAAAGCACTCGAGTGAAGTACAGCTTTATTCAAAAGCACGCCCAACTATTTGGAATGGTAATCCCCCCATTTTTAGGGGTGTAAAATAGTAGAATTTGTTATGCTGCTTGAAGCAGCTTTTGCCTTGGCGTTATTCCACCAAGCGCCATATTAGGTGGGACTGTTTATTAGTTTGTGTAAATCGCGTCAGTCAGAATTATGAATCAGCTGTAGAACTCTCGACTTGATCTGACAGTTGAGATTTATCGGACATATTTTCTGTCCGATAGATCGGATTCTAATTACTCCTCTACCAGTTGCGTGTCGTGATTACTGTGCGCCTTATTCAATTCATCTGCCGACACGCTTGGAATAGTTTTACATAGTTTATCTAATTCTTTTTCTTGTGCCAAATGCTTTGCATCAAGAAAAGTTTGCATGGGTGTTTTTCCATAACAACGCTCGCCGGAATGGGGCCTGACCTCATTATATGTTTTGATCCACGCATCAACGTCTTGTTGTAATTCTTCTAGGGAACGATATATTTTTTTTCGAAAAGCAACATCATAAAATTCTTGTTTAATCGTTTTATGAAAACGTTCACAAATACCATTGGTCTGCGGAGAACGTGCGCGTGTTTTCGAATGGTCAATGTCTTCAACTGCTAAATAAAGTTGATAGGCGTGGTTCTCAATTTTTCCACAATATTCCGTCCCGCGATCCGTGAGCATACGCAGCAATCGGATACCTTGCTCATTAAACCATGGCAATACACGTTCATTTAATAAATGAGCTGCCGTCATCGCTGTTTTCTCCGTGTATAACTTCGCAAAAGCGATTCTGCTATAGGTATCGACAAAAGTCTGCTCATAAATAGGGACTGTTTATTAGTTTGTGTAAATCGCGTCAGTCAGAATTATGAATCAGCCATTGTGTTAACTGATTTTTTAATTTTATCAAAAACTACATTGCGTTCAAATTAATTTCCTCTCTTATGAATTTTAAGTTTTATACAAAATCCGCCAGGCGATCTTCAAACATAAGGGCAAAACGATTCATGGCGGCACCCCAGTCTCGAATCGGCATGGTCCATTTTTTGGCTATATTTTTTAACCCTAAATAGAGTTGTTTTAAAGCGGCATCGTCCGACGGAAAAACTCGTTTATTTTTAATAACTTTTCGGATACTCATGTTCAGTGATTCAATAGCGTTAGTGGTATAAATCACCCTCCGAATTTCTGCCGGATAAGCAAAAAATGGCACAATGCGCTCCCAATGAGTCAACCAACTTTTGGCAATCGAGGGAAATTCAGCATCCCATTTCTCAGAGAAACTCGTCAGCGCCAATTCTGCTTCTTCAACCGTACTGGCCGAATAAATAGCTTTTAAGTCAGCGGCCACTTCTTTTTTCTTTTTCCAACCCACATAGCGCAATGAATTCCGCACCATGTGTACAATGCAAAGCTGTACTTGAGTGTTAGGATACACAGCGCCAATCGCATCAGGAAAGCCCGTTAGCCCGTCAACGCAACAAATCAGGATATCTTCTAGGCCTCGATTTTTTAACTCCGTTAATACATTCAACCAGAATTTAGCGCCCTCATTTTGGCTAATCCAAATACCTAGCAATTCTTTTTGCCCATCGATATTAATTCCTAAAGCCAAATACAATGCCTTATTGATAACCTTTTTATCTTGCTGCACTTTAATCACTAAAGCGTCCAAATACACAATCGGATACACCTTGTCCAACGGACGACTTTGCCAAGCCTTCACTTCTTCAATCACTTCGTTGGTTACTGTAGAAATGAGACTCGAACAAATAGTTGTGCCATACAAATCTTTCAACTGATCTTGAATATCACGGGTAGTCATACCCCGTGCATAAAGACTCATAATTTTGTCATCCAAATCATCAAAGCGGGTTTGATGTTTTGGAATCAATTGCGGTACAAACTCATTGTTACGATCACGAGGAACCTCAATGGTCATCTCGCCATCTGTTGTTTTGATCGTTTTTTGGCTGTGCCCATTGCGGGAATTACCACTATTGTTGCCAGACACTTCGTGTTTTGCATAACCCAGCGCGTCCGTCAGCTCCCCTTCCAGAATACGCTCCGTCAGTGCCTTTTTTAACTCCTTTAACAAACCAGTATCACCGAAAATATCAGATGCGGTCTTGGTATGTTTGAGAAAATATTCCACAACCTGTGGATCTAATTTATTGGTTTTCATTGCCATAGTCAAAGACTCCGTATAATTTTAACGACCTTTCCCTGACTATCGCATTTACACAATCTTATTTACAGACCCTCAGTACCGTGAGATGATAAATTTAAATTTATTTTCGCTAGAGCCCACTCTTTACTTCTTGCTGTTTCATCAAACCATTTTAATTTCGTTTGCTCACGCATAAAATTCTTACCTCTTGTTTATTTGGCCTTCAGCAGCTCTAAAAAATTAACTCACAGTATAGCTATTTCATTGCACAGACCATCGATTTTGACAAAAATGTCTGGAAATTTAGTAAAAATTACCTGTATAGCAGATCAGACAACGGCATTAAGTTATGAAAATGCTGCCAGTCTGTTTTTGTTGCGAGGATTTCGACTCTGAATTCGGTTAGCTAGAAAATTTAATTCCACTTCATCAATGACAACTTTTTTAGGCAGTTCCCAAAAAAAACTAATAATCCAGGAATAGCTGCTATCGTTGACTAGATTACAACATTTCGTTACGTCTCGAGGAGAAAGTATAGAGGGCATTATTGTATCTGGCTCTATGCCATGAATATTCATGAAATATTTTTTTAATTTACCTTTCAAAAAATTAATCTGATCCGATGACCATCCATCTTCACTTTGTTTAAGCATGCAAACAGAATTCACAAGATCATTTAGTGTTTTTCTTTTAGATCACTTTTTTCTACATGTGGATTGCTTTCCTCCACATGCAACTTCTTCCTGGGGAATGCATTCTTGAGCCAGCTTCTCAGGCATTGATTTTTTCCTTTCTAACTTAAGCTTCGCTGGAAAAATAAGAGAACCATTTTCAAAATCAAAGTGGCCGATGTCAGTATTTCCTGCCAACTTATTAAAAATATATTTTTGCTTCGGAAATACCTCTCCAAGAGCATCTATAGTAGCGCGTCTTGTATCATGTATCATTTTATATTTAATGGGATTTTTCTTCTTTGTATGAATTCCTTTACCAAAAATAATTCTTGTATTTATTCTTAATAGCTTTTCTAAATCTGATCTCAACAATAAAAAATAGGCAGTCCAATAATTTAGGAAATGTAACTCTATCTCCTTTCTATCATTTTTTTTGTGAATAAATCGTTCGCCAAATCGTTCGAAAAATGTATCAAACAAACTTTTAGCTAACGAAACATCTCCGTTTTGGCCCGCCGCATCGATCATTATCGTATAACTAATATTATCGAGAGCCACTTTAGCTTCCTTTGCTGTAGTAAACACCTCTTTAATGAAAACCAAGTCTTCGGCTTTCCCGGCCACAGAGATCACCGTGCCATACCCATCGCCATTGAAGGCCACTCCAGCCGTCTTTGCTGCAACAAACACCTCTTTGCTGAAAGCCAAATCATCGCTTTCCCCTGCCAAATGTATCACGGTGATGTAGCCCCTGGCATCTAAAGCCACCCCCATTTTTTTCACTTACAGCAAACGCCTCTTTGGCGAAAGTGAAATCTTTATTTTTCCACGCCACCGAGATCATTGTAGAGTAGGTGATGCAATTGACCTCTCTCATTTCCTTTGCTTCAGCAAACACCTCTTTGGCGAAAGCTAAGTTTCGGGTTTGTCCAGCTACAGCAATCATTATGTTATAGCTGATGACATGCAGATCAACTCTTGCTTCCTTTGCTGCAGCAAATGCTTCGTTTACGAAAGCCAAGTCTTTGGTTTGTCCAGCCAAACCAATCAATACATCGTGAGCAATCCCATCGAGAGCCACTTTAGCTTCCTTTGCTGTATTAAATACCTCTTTCGCGAAAACCAAATCTCCGTTTTTCCCTGCAAAATTGATCATTTTGTTATAGCTGATGGAGTCCAGAAATTTATTCGCTGACTTCATTGCACCAAACGCCTTGTTAACAAAAGCAAAATCATTGTTTTGATGCGCTACTTTCATCATCACGCTGAAAATATTAGACTCTAACTCCGAACTGGGTGAATCAATTAAATAACAATTTGTATAAAAATCCTTAGCAAAAAGATAGGCCCGAGTATCGCCTTTAAGTTCTCCTAACTTCTTTATCAGTACAAGACTCAAGTGATGATTTATACTATATTCTCTGTTGACCAATTCGTGTTCTAAGGTTGTAAGAATGGACTCATAAGTATTTTTACTTTTAATTTTCTCGCGTATTTCCTTAGAAAGTCGACTACTGAGAGACTTCCCTTTTTTAAGGCCAGCAATTAACAAGCTTGTTTCCATTTTATTCCATTCCACTAAAATTGAAAAGGTAATCCCCCCACAAATTAGAGGTACTTAAAAGTAGAATTTTCTCGTAAACTAAACAGAGGAGATTCAAGATGAAAAAATCGAAGTACCCAGACAGCCAAATCATTTCGATACTGAAGCAAGCTGAAGGTGGAACACCCGTTCCCGATCTGTGCCGAGAGCATGGTATAAGCAATGCCACGTTCTATAAGTGGCGAGCCAAGTATGGTGGGATGGATGCATCCATGATGACGCGCTTAAAGGAGCTTGAAGAGGAAAATCGTCGCCTGAAAAAAATGTATGCTGAAGAACGCTTAAAAGCCGAGATCATTCAGGAGGCTATGCAAAAAAAGTGGTAAAGCCATCTCAGCGCAGAGAGATGGCAAGGAATTGCGTTAAGAATAAGAAAGTAAGCATCCGAGTTGCTTGCAAGGCATTTGCTATTAGTGAAACATGCTATCGTTATGAGCCGCTAGTATCGGATGAAAATACAGTGATTGCAGACTGGCTTATTCGGCTAACGAGCACATGGCTTAACTGGGGTTTTGGACTTTGCTTTTTATACTTACGTAACGTCAAAGGCTTTGCCTGGAACCACAAACGTGTTTACCGCATTTATCGAGAACTAGCGTTAAATCTAAGAATAAAGTCTAAAAAACGCTTCATGCGACGTAAACCAGAAGCGCTATGCACTCCAGACTCAGTAAACCAAGTATGGTCTATGGACTTTATGCATGATCAACTGGGCGACCAAAGATCCTACCGCTTGTTTAATGTTATTGATGACTACAATCGAGAAGGGCTTGGGATTGATGTTGACTTATCGCTTCCAGCTGATCGCGTGATACGAGCCCTTAATCAAATCATTGAGTGGCGAGGCAAACCGATTGCGCTGCGCTGCGATAATGGACCTGAATACATTAGCGGTAAGCTAATGGAATGGGCAGAAAAGAAAGGTATTGAGCTTTTTTATATTCAGCCTGGAAAACCCCAACAAAATGCGTACATTGAACGTTTTAATAGAACAGTGCGATATGACTGGCTTAACCAAGATATTTTTACAACGATAGAGGAGGTTCAACAAAAAGCCACCCGTTGGCTCTGGCATTATAATAACGAAAGACCTAATAGGGCGCTTGGTGGAATAACGCCAAGGCAAAAGCTGCTTCAAGCAGCATAACAAATTCTACTATTTTACACCCCTAAAAATGGGGGGATTACCAAAACAACGTTTACAAATTTAGCTATTGAGTATTTCTTGAGTCGGATTGAATATATTTTTCACTATAGCAAGAATAGATTTTCGACTAGTTATTTTGTGTATGTTATTTTTAGTGCTATAGGCGCTACAAAATGGAGTAGTTGTGCAACTCATGCATAATCTCCTCTATATTCTGGCACAACGATAAAATTTGATTTTTCTCATGAATAGCAGAAAGTGCAATTCTTAATATGCTACGTCCTTTAGGAACAGTAGGATACATCGCCGCAGTAACAGCAAAACCACGACCTCTGAGTAATTTAGTGAATTTTATTGTTTTATATTCGTCTCCGATCAAAATGCCACGAATCGGAGAAGGCGACGATTCATTAATAACATGCTTTTGTAGCAATGAATCAAAATATCGTATATTTTCTTGTAGTTTTTCTTGCAGTTTATAAATTTCATCTGTTAGATGTATTTTTGCTGATTCAATTGCAGAATCAATAATAGTTAATGCCGGTGGACCGCTGAAAACATAAGTCGGAGAAAATCTTTTTAACATGTTTGCATCACTCTTCGTAGGAAGAATAATGACTCCCGCAATCGCACCAAATGCTTTAGCAAGGGACGATGCTAGGATTAATCGCGGGTGAAAAGTATTCCCTAACGCTTGCAAGGCATATCCACAACCGTGCTTCCCATAAATTGAAGTACCATGCGCATCGTCTAGATAAATATATCCGTTATATTTTTCAGCTAGATTAAATAAATATTGCACGGGTGCAACACCGCCCATTGACCCAATACTATCTACAATAGCAACCGGTGTTTTTCTTGCATTATTTGATTTCCTAAACAAATCTTCTAATTCAAAATGATCGTTAAAGTTATTTAGGACAACTTCTCCAAATTGCTGCATGAGTGCGCGTTGAATTTGTATCGAAGAATGAACGGTTTTATCTAAGATAAATGAAAACCCACCTTTATCACACGGGAAACTTGGCAATTCACCAGAACCAAGCATAGGCAAAATTCCAAGATGGCCTAGGTGAAGCGTTGAAAACGTAGTTGAATATCCATGACAAAATATTTGATTAAGTAAATTTTCTAACGTCACAAAACTTTCTGCCTGGATTCTTGTTCGAGCGGCTGAAAAAGTAACACCACATTTAAAGATATTATTGTTTGAGGCGTTAATGATACGCGAATCGACATCCAATCCCAAATAAGAGCAGGACACAAACTCTGTTAATTCGCTTCCATCGGCTAAGATTACTTGCTTGCCTTTACGTTCTTTAAAGACAAGCTCGTTAATTTCATCATAAGCGATAGATTGAAAATTTTTACTCGAATCTATTTTTTTCTTTTGCCAATTCTTAATCATTGTCCATTATTTTTTAAACTTTTTTCTAGCATTATCCTTGCACTATTTTTTATTAATGGTTTTAAAATAAAATCACCCACGAAGATGCTAACTGTGAAGCCTCATTAATCAGCAAAATCATTAGTCAAGGGAAGCTTAAATGGCACAGTACAAATAAACTGTGTACCTTCACCGACCTTACTCACCAAGTCGATCTCCCCATCAATTTCATGAATAAATTGTTTTACTATCCGTAACCCTAATCCAATTCCCTTATACATGCCTTTATTAGACAATGACAAGCGAGAAAATTTTTCAAAAATAAATTCCTGCTTATCACTAGGAATACCAATACCTGTATCTTCCACAATAAATCGCACTACAAGAGAACGAATCGTTTTCTTTAAAAGTAATACTTTCAAGGTAATATAACCTTTCTGTGTAAATTTAATAGCGTTACTAATTAAATTAATCAAAATCCGATGTATACGATAGGGATCACCAATCAAAATTTCCGGTATCGTTGGGTCATAGTTTGTTTTTAATGCAAAACCTTTTATCTTTGCAGCAGGTAATTCTATTTTTATAACGCTGTCAATTAATTTTTCTAAGTTAAATTTTTTATCAATAACGGTTAACATCCCCAATTCGATCTGAGAAAAATCGAGAATGCTATTACAGTAACCCAATAGCTCTTTAGCACACTGAGTGATGTCGCTTAAATATTCTTTTTTAGTTGAATCCTTTTCGATTTCCAGCAAATGGTTAGCCATGCCCCATACCCCACTAAATGGGGTTCTAATATCATGCTCCATATTTCTCATAAATTCAGTTTTGACGATATTAGCCCGTTCTGCTTTATTTTTTTCCGCAATTAGCTTATTTTCCAATTCTTTTTGTTCAGTAATGTCGATTGCTACAGCAAGAACACCGACTGTTCTACCATGCCTATCATGAAATGGCATTTTCTCAGTCCTGACATATAATTTTTTTCCATCTACTCTTTTTTTCGATAATTTATGCTCAGTAATTAAAGTCTTGCCTGTTTTCATCACAAATTGATCATCTTTTATAAACTGATCGGCTTGTTTTTTTCCCCACTCAAAATCGTAATCTGTTTTTCCAACAATATCTAAAGATTTTTTTAATCTAGAAAATCTGGCCAGCTCTTTGTTGCAACCCATATATTCAGATTTTTTGTTTTTCCAATACACGTAGCCCGGCATCTCAGAAATAATATATTGAAGATCATGAATGGCAGAACTCTTCGCATCAATCAGTTTTTTTTCCATTGATTTTAATTCTGTGATATCAATAACATTACCAACAACACCAACTACTTTGCCTCCTTCACTATACAATGGTCGCTTTGTTAAAAGTTGAGTGATAGTACCCTCCTTAGGCAAGGGAACAAATCCTTCTACGGATAACTCTTTTTCTGTCGCCATTACCTCTAAATCATCTTTGCGATACTGATCAGCAACTTTTTTCGAAAAAAAATCATAATCAGTCTTACCGATAAAAGCCTCTTTAACACCGTTATCTCCAAGCTTAAGATTTTGTACCCTTTCTACTGCATGAGAGTTTAACCCTAAGTAAACACCATCTTTATCTTTCCAATAGATAGCACCTGGCAAACTCTCAATAACGCTTCGCAAGCGAAATATTTCAGCTTTTTGCCGCTCAATTATTTTTTGCAATGACTTAGTAAATGAGTCTTCCATAGTGTTCTATTTGAATACTTAGTTAATTCTGATTTATCATCCTAACCAATAGGCTGGATAACAAGTTATACTACGTTAAACCATAAATTATGGCCACATCCAAGTCAATTGAGTAAATATGCCTTAACATGCAAAATAGTGTAACACCTAAAGACCTAATGGTGTTTTTACTTGGCAACTCCGATTATTTTTTCTTCGTGCGATTTTGCAGTGAGGGCAACCTTAAAACTCTAAGCACTCCGTAGCACGGGAATTAATTGCTGTTCAGGTATATTAAAAGCAAAAGTGCATTGCTTCATATTTATTGTTAATGAAACTTTTGTGATTTCACTTATTTGAGTTAAAACCTCATACAGTTCCTGTTGAGGCATGATACTAAGCCCTTCCAGTTCCTTATTTAAGTTAATTAGTAATTCTTCATCAATTTTCATGTTTTCGTTCTATATTTTTTGAAAAAAGAGTGCTATTGCATTGTATTCTTTATCATACTCAGTAAAAAAATGAGAATGGCTACGATTTCTTTTATTTTTTTCCAAATAAGATTTTATCTTCAAATGTAAATTATCCTTTGTGTAACCACCATCAGCCTTGTCTATTTTACAGGAAAGAATCTTATTGTAAGCGACCTCCATTTCCTTCAAAACATGCTCTCTTTTGCCTTCGTGAATAATTTTCTTTGCCGCCCCAATTAATTGGGTAATACACGCAATGTGACCGTGTTTAGCCGCTAGGCGTATTGCATCCGCAGAACGTGTCTCAGAAGAGGATGCCAACAACATTTTTTCTACAAGGTCGTCTCTTTTACTCGCCTCACTGATTTTCTCTACCGCGTTAAGCAATGTATCAATACACGCAGCGTGGCCATTTCCAGCAGCAAGGCGTATTGCATAGGCAGGGCTATTATCAGGAGAGCTTGCTAACAACATACGCTCCAAAACGGTATCTCTTGTAATATCGTCACTGATTTTGTCTGTTATACCAAGCAACCGAACAATAGACGTAACGTGACCCTGTTGAGCCGCTATGCGCATTACATTCTCAGAGTATCCTGCTAACAGGATGCGCTCTAAGACCCTATCTTTTTGAGGCTTATTACGAATTTCCTTTGTCACACTAACCAATTCGGCAATAAACAGCCCGTAACCCTTTTCAACCACTACACGCATTACATCTTCAGAAGCTCCTGCCAACAAGATGTGCTCTAAGACCGCGTCTCTTGTAGACTTTTTACGGATTTCCTTTGCCGCACCTACCAGTTGGGCAATAAACGCAGCGTGGTGACCCTTTTCAGCCGCTAAGCACAATAGATCCTCAGAGGATCCTGCTAAGAGGATCCTCTCTAAGACCCCATCTTTTTGAAGCCTGTTACGAATCTCCTTTGTCACACCAAGCAATTCGACAATAAACAGCCCGTAACCCTTTTCGACCACTACACGCATTACATCTTCAGAAGCTCCTGCCAACGAGATGTGTTCTAAAACCCTGTCTCTTTGAGATTGATTACGGATTTCCTTTGCCGCACCTACCAGTTGGGCAATAAGTGCAGCATGACCATTTTCAGCCCCTAAACGCATTGCATCGGCAAGGTTCTTCTTGAATAATCTTGCTAATAACATGCTTTCTAGAAGGGCATCTCTTTTAAGATTGCTACGGATTTTCCTTGCTTCACCAATCAGTTCGGTAATACTCGCAACGTAACCCTTTTGAGCATCTATATCTATAAGAGAGAATTTTTCTGACAGCGTGGGCACTAAAAAATGTAAACCTTCAGACTTGATCTGACACTCCTGGTCAGTTAGAGTAAAATTTAATTGACCAACCTTAAACAACCAACACGAGGAGTGTCATTATGACCAGTGTATCCGAAAAGATTATCAAACCCAAATTAGGTTTACTAGAGCTGTCTAAACAATTGGGAAATGTTTCACAAGCCTGCAAGGTTATGGGTTATTCACGCGACAGTTTTTACCGTTTCAAAACACTTTATGAATTGGACTTTGGATAAATTTATAAAAATAATTAAAAATTGCTTGACATAGAAACCGAAAAAAAATTTTACGTTGTAAACAACGTTTGTTCGAAAAAATAAAATAAGGAACAAACGATGTTAGCGACAGAAAAACTAAAACAATTCCGTACATTCCTCTACAACATCTTCCCCGCGCGACGCGATGCCAATATGAATTTACTCGATGCCCTTTCAAGCCATGGCCATCGCTGCAAAACACCTATAGAATTATGTGAATCGCCATACTTTGAACGTGAATACAGTAGTATTACCGATGCGATTAGCGATGGTTTGTCGGTAGCAAATTGTTGGGATAGCATGATGAAAATACAATATGAACATGTGAGTCATAGCGATGACCGTGTGATCATTATTGCGGATACGACACCACAGTCGCGTCAAAGTGCACACTGTGTTGAAGATCGCCATGTGGTTTACAGCCCTAATCCAGCACCGGGTAACAAACCGATTACCATTGGACATGAATATTCAACGGTATCACTATTGCCCAATGATGGTGCAGCTCAAGAAAAGCATTGGTTAGTTCCACTGGATACGAGGCGCGTTAAAAGCGATGAAAAAGGCAATGTAGTTGGGATGCAGCAAATTAACCGTTGTATTGCAGACTTAGCGCTTACTCATAAATTGGTGGTTAGCGTGGCTGATTCAAAATATGGTACAGAAGCTTGCCGTAAACTGGTTAGCGAAAATCCCAATTGGGTACATCTTTTCCGTTTTAACAGTACCCGTAATGTTTTCGCGCCCGCATCAATAGAAGATAATACCTCAGGAAGTATAAAACGCTATGGTGATGCGATGAAACTAAACGACAGCACGACTCACCGTGAATCCGATGAGATTGTGCAGCAAACCATTACAACCCGCAGTGGCAAAACTTACCAATTGGAGATTAAAATATGGCGTGACCAATTACTGCGTGGTTCAAAGCAATTTAAAGGATATGAGCATCCTGTTACTGTTGTGCAATTGGTTGCGGTTGATGCTAACGGTAAATCTTTATATAAAAATCCACTCTGGTTAGGACTCGCTGGTGAACGACGTAATGAAATCACAGCATTAGAAGCCTATCACTATTACGATAGACGCTATGACATTGAACACTACTTTCGTTTTGGTAAAGACAAACTGTTATTTGACCGATACCAAACACCGGATGTTAAGCACGAAGAAGATTGGTGGCGGATGACAGCATTAGCGTATACGCAACTTTATCTAGCGAGGAATCTTGCCCCGATTTTACCGAAAAAATGGGAGCGGTATTTGCCGAGCTTCCAAGTGGATAACGAAAAACCATCAATAACTGCGACCCCTTCACAAACGCAACGGGGTTTTTCTACGGTGCTTGATACCGTTGGCACGCCTGCTAATCTCTGCAAACCACGCGGTAATCCGCAAGGCAGAACCAAAGGTGATACGCAGGGGAAACGCACGCGACATCCTGCTATTTTCAAAAATAGCAACTCAAAAATTAAAACGATTCAGAGGACTGAAGAAAAGACGCAAAACTCAGACCCTGAAAAAATAGAGGATTTGATTGGGATAGTAAAATCATGGTTGGATAAAATAAATTTTACACCTGAGAAATTCTACGAATTGCTGCAAAAAACAGCTTAAGATTTAGAAACTCACATTTTTTGATTATTGTCCTAACTGGCAAGGGATTTTATTTATCCAAAGTCCAAAGTGATGTCATCACCGACTCAGAGAAATGAGCGTTGGTCGATGGATTTTGTTTACGATCAGCTGGCCAATGGAAGGCGTTTTCGTGTGCTAAACATTATCGATGATTTTAATCGTGAACTTATTGGCCAGCTAACAGCATTTTCTATATCAGGACGTCAGGTGGCACGCTTCCTAGCAGAGCTTAGTGAGCAACGCAGGCTGCCAAAACAAATTGTTTGTGATAATGGTACAGAGTTTACAAGCAAAGCAATGTTCTTTTGGTCCAGGGAAAACAAAACCAAGCTTGCTTTCATTCAACCTGGAAAGCCAACTCAGAATGCGTTTGTTGAAAGCTTAAATGGCAAGTTCCGCAACGAATGTTTAAATCAACACTGGTTTCGTTCAATTGAAGAAGCCCGACATGAAATCAACCAATGGAGAAAGCACTACAATACTAAAAGACCACACAGTTCATTAAATTATATGCCGCCTATTGAATTTGCGAAACAGGCTGCTTAACATGAATATCTCATCGGTGTCCTGGTACTAGTTTAGGGGGAAGGTCAGTAGGCAGCTCTGACCTGTTGCGTGGCTACGAGATTAAGGATTGTATCATCAAAGATCCAGAAATAATTAACATCTCAGGAAAGTCTGTACACCCGATGGCTTGTTATACAAGCAATTTTAATGACATCGTGCGAGGTATGGTTCTTGAGGTCACCTTTGAAGAATTGCAAGAAGCGGATCGATATGAAGTGGACGATTACAAACGAATTAAGAGAGTACTTAATTCTGGGGAGCAAGCCTGGGTGTATGTGCAAAGTGGTTTAAATATAGATGCTACATTTTTGGAAGAAGGGCCTGTTAAATTAGAGATTTTTGAAGACCATCATATTCCGATGCTTAGTGAGCGCGCGCAAGACTCTAGAATTTGGCAGCATCATCGAATCGCTTTTCATAATCCAGATGTCTTTGAGTCGATAGCTATTGCTAAAGCGAAAGAAGGCATAGCTGATAAAACACGTTATATGTTCGTTATTTATTACCAAGATCAAATAATTGGATCGACCAGTTATTACGACGTTAATTTAAATCAGTTAAAAATGCATATTGGGTACTCCTGTATACATCCTAACTACTGGGGAAAAGGCATAAATCAGACGATTAAAAAACTCATGCTTTCCTACGCGTTTGATCAACTGAAATTTAAGCGCGTTGCTTTTTGTATATTGGACTTTGGATAAATAAAATCCCTTGCCAGTTAGGACAATAATCAAAAAATGTGAGTTTCTAAATCTTAACCTGTTTTTTGCAGCAATTCGTAGAATTGCTCAGGTGTAAAATTTATTTTATCCAACCATGATTTTACTATCCCAATCAAATCCTCTATTTTTTCAGGGTCTGAGTTTTGCGTCTTTTCTTCAGTCCTCTGAATCGTTTTAATTTTTGAGTTGCTATTTTTGAAAATAGCAGGATGTCGCGTGCGTTTCCCCTGCGTATCACCTTTGGTTCTGCCTTGCGGATTACCGCGTGGTTTGCAGAGATTAGCAGGCGTGCCAACGGTATCAAGCACCGTAGAAAAACCCCGTTGCGTTTGTGAAGGGGTCGCAGTTATTGATGGTTTTTCGTTATCCACTTGGAAGCTCGGCAAATACCGCTCCCATTTTTTCGGTAAAATCGGGGCAAGATTCCTCGCTAGATAAAGTTGCGTATACGCTAATGCTGTCATCCGCCACCAATCTTCTTCGTGCTTAACATCCGGTGTGAAGTGTGTCGCGATGCTCGTGATAGATTATTGGCATCCCTGTCAATAATCGACTCGCAATACGCGACAACCTAAATAGCCGCAGACGTCCCCGTCGACAGCGCTCCGCGACCTCGCGGCCGACTGCGCACTGTCTCCAGATGACTCGACGCCGCCTACAGATTTTTGCCACTCGCTACGCTGCCTACGGAACTCCGTTCCTTCGGCACTCCGCTCTGTCAAAAATCGGCGGCTGCCGCGGAATACTCGCCATCGGCTTCGCCTCTCCATGGCTCGCATCGTTGGTATCGGTCAAATAACAGTTTGTCTTTACCAAAACGAAAGTAGTGTTCAATGTCATAGCGTCTATCGTAATAGTGATACGCTTCTAATGCTGTGATTTCATTACGTCGTTCACCAGCGAGTCCTAACCAGAGTGGATTTTTATATAAAGATTTACCGTTAGCATCAACCGCAACCAATTGCACAACAGTAACAGGATGCTCATATCCTTTAAATTGCTTTGAACCACGCAGTAATTGGTCACGCCATATTTTAATCTCCAATTGGTAAGTTTTGCCACTGCGGGTTGTAATGGGTTGCTGCACAATCTCATCGGATTCACGGTGAGTCGTGCTGTCGTTTAGTTTCATCGCATCACCATAGCGTTTTATACTTCCTGAGGTATTATCTTCTATTGATGCGGGCGCGAAAACATTACGGGTACTGTTAAAACGGAAAAGATGTACCCAATTGGGATTTTCGCTAACCAGTTTACGGCAAGCTTCTGTACCATATTTTGAATCAGCCACGCTAACCACCAATTTATGAGTAAGCGCTAAGTCTGCAATACAACGGTTAATTTGCTGCATCCCAACTACATTGCCTTTTTCATCGCTTTTAACGCGCCTCGTATCCAGTGGAACTAACCAATGCTTTTCTTGAGCTGCACCATCATTGGGCAATAGTGATACCGTTGAATATTCATGTCCAATGGTAATCGGTTTGTTACCCGGTGCTGGATTAGGGCTGTAAACCACATGGCGATCTTCAACACAGTGTGCACTTTGACGCGACTGTGGTGTCGTATCCGCAATAATGATCACACGGTCATCGCTATGACTCACATGTTCATATTGTATTTTCATCATGCTATCCCAACAATTTGCTACCGACAAACCATCGCTAATCGCATCGGTAATACTACTGTATTCACGTTCAAAGTATGGCGATTCACATAATTCTATGGGTGTTTTGCAGCGATGGCCATGGCTTGAAAGGGCATCGAGTAAATTCATATTGGCATCGCGTCGCGCGGGGAAGATGTTGTAGAGGAATGTACGGAATTGTTTTAGTTTTTCTGTCGCTAACATCGTTTGTTCCTTATTTTATTTTTTCGAACAAACGTTGTTTACAACGTAAAATTTTTTTTCGGTTTCTATGTCAAGCAATTTTTAATTATTTTTATAAATTTATCCAAAGTCCAATGTATAGATTCCGAAAATTTGCGTTCCAGAGGTGCTGTTGAAAAGCTCGGCATTCCTTTCGAAGGTATCTTGAGAAAACATCAAATACGTGCTGATGGGAGTAGTAGAGATTCTGTTATTTATGCTGTAACAGATGAAGTTTGGAAATCGATGTTAGGTCCAAATAGCGACAACAGCCATAATAGCGAAACCAATAATCACAAAATAAAAATTTCGTAGAGCACAACAATTTTTAACCATCACAGCCCGATCTAGTCCGTGTAGGGTGCCGAGGTACAAAAATGTGCCCGATGCTACTGCGCTGAAAATAGGGTCTAATAGACTATCCTTGCTGAGCTGTGTATTTATGATGTCCCCGAAAATAATACCGATAGGAACCATTAAACTAAATATGCCAAACAAAATCATAGCAGTGCTGAATTTCATGGCACTTTTATTGATATAAATTGATAGAGCAAAACTCGCAGCCCATTTGTGTGCAAGTATAGCGATTAAAACGATCACTACGAGAGCCATCGTATTTGTTATACCTAAGGCAGCACCTGTAAATAAGCTATGAATTGATAGCATGATTGTAGCCATAATGGCAAAGCTTTTACTAGCCTGATGATCTTTTTTATATAAGGTGCGTCCAATGTGGTCCATGAGTAAAAAGAATAAAAATACCGTTCCTGCTATTAAAAAAGCAAAGGGATAATCAATATGCTGTTCTAGGAATCCTTGCGCTGAATCTCCTAGCATGTGAATGAGTCCTGCTCCTAGAAATATACCACTGGCAAGTGATTCACCGGTTGGAAAATCAAATTTTTCTGAGCTTATCTTTTTTTTAATAAAGGGGTAAGCTCCGGAAATAATGGTGACAATAAATATCAGAATCAATCCGAAAATTTTTATTTCGCTCATTTTTATAGCCTCACGAATGCTTCGAGGTCCATTCTAGGAAGAACGGATATTAATATATACAGGAATAGTACCATTTCTAAGCTGTATAATCACGAACAAGTATAGAGCTATCTCACTTAAACCAGGAGTGCTTTTTCATGCTTTAATAACCACGATTTTCTGTCTAAACCGCCGCCGTAACCGCCCAAATCACCATTAGTATTTATCACGCGATGACATGGAATAATGATCGCTAATGGATTGCTACCATTTGCGCGTGCGACTGCTCTGAAAGCCTTAGGTTGGTGAATTGTTTTAGCTAACTCTAAATATGAGCGCGTTTGACCGATTGGTATTAATTGAAGTTGGTTCCATACGGTTAACTGGAATTCTGAGCCTAATAAATGAATGGGTGTTTTAAATATAAAACAAGATCCTTTGAAATATTGACTTAACTCTTGCTCGATAGATTCCAAAATAGGGTTGCTCCCAGGGATAATCCCAATTTTAACGCGTTTGCGTAGGCGTTCTATTTCCCGCTCTAGTCCTCGTCTATCGACGAACTCTAATAAATATAAACCTTCTTCATCTGCAACTGCGATCATAGAACCTAATGGTGTATTTATTAGTTCAGCTTTTACTATTTTTAAAGGATGAGTTTTAGTTGGAATATCTCCTAATATACGTGAAAATGCATCGCGAAAACCACTGCTGGATTCATAGCCTGTTTCAAATTGCGCATCTATGACTTTGCTGCCCGATTTAATGTTTTCTAGTGCCAAGCCCATGCGTCTTGCTCGTGCGTATTCGATAAAGGTTAAACCGTAACGTTTTTTAAATTGACGTCGCGCGGTACTATCATCGATGCCAATCATTTTTAAATCGGCTGTTTTCCAGCGTTTTTCAGGGCTTTCTTCAATAGCAGCAACGAGTTTTTTCACAATAGGGTGGGTATCGTTTTGGTAAGTCAGTGGGTGGCAACGTTTGCAAGGACGATAGCCTGCTAACAGGGCTTCTTTTGCAGTTTCAAAGAAGTCACAGTGATTATATTTAGGTTTTCGTGCTGGGCAGGTCGGTCGACAAAATACGCCAGTGGTGCTAACGCCCACAAAGAAGAGGCCTTCGTATTTCGATTGCTTTTCAAGTAATGCTTTGTAATATATGTGTTTTTTCTTGTTTGAAGTCATGGTTGCAGCAGTGCGTTTAATTCAGTAGTCTCTATTATACATAGATAATTGCTTGATGCTGTCGAAAATCAGGCAGTGATCTCGATACACCGTATGGGCCCTATTAGGAAGATGACTATATGAATAAAAAATATAAAATCGTCATAAGTATTTTTACATTCCTACTGGGGTGTGGTGTTTCTACTATGGCAGCAGCCTATAGTAAAGCATCCTCTCTTGAGAGTATTCTAAAAAGCCAGGGATATCATCGAACTCATATCACGATAAATGGGTTTTTATATGTTAAAGCCTTTATCAATAAGCGTCCAGCTAGGGCAATTATCGATACGGGTTCTTCTGACATTAATGTAACAAAAGGTAGCGTTCGAGCATTAAAGCTAACTGAATTTCACTCTGGGGAAAATACAAGTGTTGATATGCATGGAAGGAAATCATTCACAGAAGCTGTCATATTGCCACACGTTGTTATCAGTAATATTCCCTTGGGAAATGTTAGCGCTAGTGTTTTACAACATGTATCCTCAGGTAGCGTAATGACTATCGCGGTTGGCCGTAATTTTCTAAAACAGCATCATGCTATTATCGATGTATATAATAAAAATCTCTATTTGAGTAATAAAAAACTATCTCGGCTTACGATGAATAAAATTCCAAGCGTGTCGCGATGCTCGTGATAGATTATTGCCATCCCTGTCAATAATCGACTCGCAATACGCGACAACTTAAATAGCCGCGGACGTCCTCGTCGCCCGCGCTCCGCGACCTCACGGCTCGACTACGCACGGGCTCTCAAATGACTTGACGGCTCGTAAAGATTTTTTGCAGTCGCTTACGCTCGGCAAAAAATCCGAGCCTACCGCGGAATACGCGCCTTCGCTTCGCTCTCCATGGCGCGCATCGAGAGTTTGCTTTCAGATCAGCACTACCAATCGGTTCCTTTATTTTCTCTTGCTTCGGGGGATATGGTGATACCGCTGCAAATCAACGATTCTCAACCTGTCAGCTTACTGTTTGATACTGGCACTGGCATTACACTCTTATCTCAAGATTATGTAAAAACGCTCCACTTACAACAAGATGAAAAAACAAGGATGGCAACTATAGAAAAAATGCTCTTGAACCCTTTAAATACAGGTTTTCAATCTAATGTTAAGCTCAATAATGTTCCTGCTCAACTAGAAAACTTTGCCATGTTAAGAAAATACCTTTATGTACAAGGGATTTTCGGCTTATCTGAGATGGTTAAGACCCATGCGGTTATTTTTGTAAAGGAGGGGCTTGTGTTTCTTCGGTCAGGTTAAGCAATGATGCTAAATCTATAAAATTGATGTACACTTAAAACTAAAACAAGGAGGACTTATGCTTTTGTGGGCATTGATATTCTTGATTATCGCGATTATAGCTGGTATTTTCGGCTTTACACGCATATCCGCTGCTGCCGCAGGGATCGCTAAGATTCTTTTCTTTATCTTCTTAGTTATTTTTATCATTTTCTTGATAATGAGCCTTTTTGGTTGAAGTAAAAGATAAGGTTAGTGTGATCGCTGATTAAGTATTCATGGAGGAACATGTGTGGAAAAAAAATCTACTAATTTAGCTACATCGTCAAATATACTTGAACGAGTTATATCTACCGTTTGGGTGATTCCTATTCTGATGGTATTTTTTGCGTTGATCTTAAGCTTCGCCGTTTTCTTTCTAAATAGTAGTCTGATGTCTTTGATACGGGGTACACTTTTTAAATACGAGACCGCTAGAACAATACTCGTTACATTATCTTCACTGTTGGTAGCCATATTAAGCATCGGTTTATCGATTATTATTATTTTGCTGAGCACAAGCAGCAATCTGATTGGCCCAAGATTGCTTAAGAATATTTTGAAGCATTCAAAAGTGCAATTTTGCTTTGGTTTTTTTATCGCATCGTTTGTTTTTTGTGTTACAAGCTTACTGTTGATTCGCTGGGACGAGGTTTATTTATTGAGTCTTATCGGTGCGATTATCGCAGTTGTTATAAGTGCTTTTGTACTGATTTATCTTGTAGAGTACGTTAGAAAGTCTATTCAAATTGACTCTTTAATTGAGTCTATTATTGACGATGCAATTAAGTCAATCAAAATGCATTTCATTAAAAGTACGGATGCAAGTCCAGGATTAACTGATCGTGATATCCAAGATCGGCTTATAAAACAGATGGATGGTAAAGAAGAAATTGTCGTGGTGGCTGATTTTAGGGGTTATATTCAAACAATTGACTATGATAAATTATTCGACATTGCAGTAGAACATGATCTTTTGATTGAAATGCTGTATAGGCCTGGTCAATTTATTTGGAATAATCTGAGTATTGCTAAAATGTGGGGGAATGTGAAAGAAGAGAAAGCATCTTTGGTAAAGTCAATTTTGAATTGTTTTTCTGTTGGTATTGATCGTACATCTGTTCAGGATGTCGGGTATTGTTTTGAGCAACTTGCTGAGATTGCTGTCAGATCACTTTCTCCAAGTTTGGCTAACCCATTCACTGCTATCAATGCACTAAACCGTATGTTTTATGGAATTACTTTCATGGCATGCTATAATTTTCCGCCCTCAATATACAGGGACGAAAAAACAGATAGAATATACTTAATAGTTAAACCTCAAACATTCGAAGAGGTTTTAACAACGTGTTTTGATCGTGTCGCACAAGATGCAGCAAAAGATTTTTTAATGGTAAGAAGGATTTTAGAAGGTATAAACCAAATGCTCGGCATTGAAAGATGTCAGAAATTGAGAGATCCTTTAATTACATTTGCCAGCGATCTTTATCAACAATTCTTATTTGAAATTAAATCAAATCTAATTAAGAAAAAACTAAGTATAGTTTACGAAATGCTTGAATAAAAAAATTCTTACCATAACAAAAATTATGGCGGGAGTTTGACTAATGACAACATTTATCGAGTTGTCATTGGTTAAGGCAGGGTTTAGTTAGGTTCGCTAATTTAGTTTGGCTTCATCACGATCACGTAACTCTCGACGCCTTATTTTGCCGTTAGTGGTTTCGTATTGTGTCCATACTTCTTCGGGTAAAAATTCAATGTAGGATGGGCAATTAAACTCAGCGGTTATCCCCTTATAATGATTTTGAATGTCGGTGACAAGCTCTGGACTTTCGTTATAACCCGATCTAAGTAATATAAAAGTCTTGAGAACAGTCTGACTTGAATCTATATCTGTGCAAATACCGATAGCCGCAATTTTTGCAACGGCTGGATGGAGCATGCCAACCTTTTCAACTTCATCGGGACTAATTCGGCGATCTTTATTTTTAATTAAATCATCTTTCCTGCCTTGATAAAGATTGCCGTGAGGGGAGTAGGTTGCCCAGTCGCCAGTTAAATGATACCTCCCATCGGGGGATCGAATACTCTTATTTTTCTCAGGTGCGTTGATATACCCGGCTGTGATGCCAAGACGAGCACCTGTTTCAAGGTTAATTGCAATTTGCCCAGATTGACCCAGAGGAACAGGGTTGAAATGCTCGTCTACAATATCGACTTTATAGGGATCAACAGGGCTCCCCATTGTGTTAGGTATGTGTGGTTGATCATCTACGCGGCCGATAATCAGTGGAGTTTCTGCTTGACCAAAGCCGACCGCCACTTCAATACCACGATCTGAAAATCGCTTGATAACGACTTCATCCAGCGCTTCCCCTACGGTGATGATCCGACGTAGCTTTGGAAAATCAGTATGCTCGAAAGCTGGGTTTGCAACAAGTGAGCGCAGTATAGTGGGTGCTGCACAGAAGATTGTAACGCCTTGATCACGAATAGTTGCTAATATTTTGTCGGTGGTAATTTTATAGTTGGATGGGGTGATTAAGATCTGGGATCCCATAGACCATGCACCCAGAGTGGTCCACAGTGTAAACCCCCAACCTGGATCATGTGCGTTGTAAAATTTGTCTTCTGAAGTTGCGCGAGCCCAACGTTTCCCTGTAGGCCAGTGGCAAAAGGGGTAATCAGCATTATGTAGCACTGCTTTGGGGTTACCCGTTGTTCCGGAAGTATAAAGGTAAGCGCAAGGATCTTCGGTCGTGGTATGTATAATTGAAGATTCAGTCGTCGGTGTATTTTTAAGTATTTCCTCCAAAGAAGTCCAACTGTCGTGACTTTTGCCAGTAGTTATAGTTGTTTTCAGGGTGGAGCATTCACTACGTATACTGTCGATGCGTTCTTCTAGTTTTTCAGAAGCAATAATGCCTTGTATACCTAGGTCATTAATACGATATCGCATGTCTTTCGAAGTAAGCAATGGCGAACAAGGGACGATTCCAATGCCAAGGCGCATTAATCCCGGAACAAGATACCACCATCCTGGATGCTGGTTGAGTATCAGGGCAACAGTGTCGCCTTTTTGAAATCCCTGGTTTAAAAAGAACTGACCCAGTTGATGACTGCGCGCTACCAAGTTTTTGTAAGTAATGTCGACAGGTGGAGCCTTTTGATCTAGGTCTACATAGCTTAGCGCTGTTTTATCAGTGATTTTTGCCCATGGATCGAGTACTTGTGTTACAAAATTACAAGGAAAATGTTCGTTGGGTTGGCGGCTAACTAACTTCCAATAAAGTGGGGCGATCTCTGGGCTTGTCTGATGAGTCTTAGACGAGAAGGGTCGGTGTAGCTGTAAATATTGCGAGATGCGAGTTAATATCCTTATAGTCATTGTATCTAGTCCTGAGCTTTATGAATGATTTAGAGCGTTAATATAACGAAAAAAAAGATGGCTGTATAGTCGGGGTGATTTGTTATGTATATAGCGAGGTTATCAGTTAGCTGTAATCTGTGTGTCAGAGCTAGATTTTTTTAAATACCTTTCTTGCACTTTATAAAAGCTCCAATGGAAAAGTAGTGCACCATCAGTTAATTTATATTTATATTTTTCATTGGGTTTAAATTGAAACAAAGTTTTAGTCTTTAATTTCTGGGTCTGTAAATAAGATTGTGTAAATGCGATAGTCAGGGAAAGGTCGTTAAAATTATACGGAGTCTTTGACTATGGCAATGAAAACCAATAAATTAGATCCACAGGTTGTGGAATATTTTCTCAAACATACCAAGACCGCATCTGATATTTTCGGTGATACTGGTTTGTTAAAGGAGTTAAAAAAGGCACTGACGGAGCGTATTCTGGAAGGGGAGCTGACGGACGCGCTGGGTTATGCAAAACACGAAGTGTCTGGCAACAATAGTGGTAATTCCCGCAATGGGCACAGCCAAAAAACGATCAAAACAACAGATGGCGAGATGACCATTGATTGGACTTTGGATAAATAAAATCCCTTGCCAGTTAGGACAATAATCAAAAAATGTGAGTTTCTAAATCTTAAGCTGTTTTTTGCAGCAATTCGTAGAATTTCTCAGGTGTAAAATTTATTTTATCCAACCATGATTTTACTATCCCAATCAAATCCTCTATTTTTTCAGGGTCTGAGTTTTGCGTCTTTTCTTCAGTCCTCTGAATCGTTTTAATTTTTGAGTTGCTATTTTTGAAAATAGCAGGATGTCGCGTGCGTTTCCGCTGCGTATCACCTTTGGTTCTGCCTTGCGGATTACCGCGTGGTTTGCAGAGATTAGCAGGCGTGCCAACGGTATCAAGCACCGTAGAAAAACCCCGTTGCGTTTGTGAAGGGGTCGCAGTTATTGATGGTTTTTCGTTATCCACTTGGAAGCTCGGCAAATACCGCTCCCATTTTTTCGGTAAAATCGGGGCAAGATTCCTCGCTAGATAAAGTTGCGTATACGCTAATGCTGTCATCCGCCACCAATCTTCTTCGTGCTTAACATCCGGTGTTTGGTATCGGTCAAATAACAGTTTGTCTTTACCAAAACGAAAGTAGTGTTCAATGTCATAGCGTCTATCGTAATAGTGATACGCTTCTAATACTGTGATTTCATTACGTCGTTCACCAGCGAGTCCTAACCAGAGTGGATTTTTATATAAAGATTTACCGTTAGCATCAACCGCAACCAATTGCACAACAGTAACAGGATGCTCATATCCTTTAAATTGCTTTGAACCACGCAGTAATTGGTCACGCCATATTTTAATCTCCAATTGGTAAGTTTTGCCACTGCGGGTTGTAATGGGTTGCTGCACAATCTCATCGGATTCACGGTGAGTCGTGCTGTCGTTTAGTTTCATCGCATCACCATAGCGTTTTATACTTCCTGAGGTATTATCTTCTATTGATGCGGGCGCGAAAACATTACGGGTACTGTTAAAACGGAAAAGATGTACCCAATTGGGATTTTCGCTAACCAGTTTACGGCAAGCTTCTGTACCATATTTTGAATCAGCCACGCTAACCACCAATTTATGAGTAAGCGCTAAGTCTGCAATACAACGGTTAATTTGCTGCATCCCAACTACATTGCCTTTTTCATCGCTTTTAACGCGCCTCGTATCCAGTGGAACTAACCAATGCTTTTCTTGAGCTGCACCATCATTGGGCAATAGTGATACCGTTGAATATTCATGTCCAATGGTAATCGGTTTGTTACCCGGTGCTGGATTAGGGCTGTAAACCACATGGCGATCTTCAACACAGTGTGCACTTTGACGCGACTGTGGTGTCGTATCCGCAATAATGATCACACGGTCATCGCTATGACTCACATGTTCATATTGTATTTTCATCATGCTATCCCAACAATTTGCTACCGACAAACCATCGCTAATCGCATCGGTAATACTACTGTATTCACGTTCAAAGTATGGCGATTCACATAATTCTATGGGTGTTTTGCAGCGATGGCCATGGCTTGAAAGGGCATCGAGTAAATTCATATTGGCATCGCGTCGCGCGGGGAAGATGTTGTAGAGGAATGTACGGAATTGTTTTAGTTTTTCTGTCGCTAACATCGTTTGTTCCTTATTTTATTTTTTCGAACAAACGTTGTTTACAACGTAAAATTTTTTTTCGGTTTCTATGTCAAGCAATTTTTAATTATTTTTATAAATTTATCCAAAGTCCAACATTGAGGTTCCTCGTGATCGTAACAATGAGTTTGTACCGCAATTGATTCCAAAACATCAAACCCGCTTTGATGATTTGGATGACAAAATTATGAGTCTTTATGCACGGGGTATGACTACCCGTGATATTCAAGATCAGTTGAAAGATTTGTATGGCACAACTATTTGTTCGAGTCTCATTTCTACAGTAACCAACGAAGTGATTGAAGAAGTGAAGGCTTGGCAAAGTCGTCCGTTGGACAAGGTGTATCCGATTGTGTATTTGGACGCTTTAGTGATTAAAGTGCAGCAAGATAAAAAGGTTATCAATAAGGCATTGTATTTGGCTTTAGGAATTAATATCGATGGGCAAAAAGAATTGCTAGGTATTTGGATTAGCCAAAATGAGGGCGCTAAATTCTGGTTGAATGTATTAACGGAGTTAAAAAATCGAGGCCTAGAAGATATCCTGATTTGTTGCGTTGACGGGCTAACGGGCTTTCCTGATGCGATTGGCGCTGTGTATCCTAACACTCAAGTACAGCTTTGCATTGTACACATGGTGCGGAATTCATTGCGCTATGTGGGTTGGAAAAAGAAAAAAGAAGTGGCCGCTGACTTAAAAGCTATTTATTCGGCCAGTACGGTTGAAGAAGCAGAATTGGCGCTGACGAGTTTCTCTGAGAAATGGGATGCTGAATTTCCCTCGATTGCCAAAAGTTGGTTGACTCATTGGGAGCGCATTGTGCCATTTTTTGCTTATCCGGCAGAAATTCGGAGGGTGATTTATACCACTAACGCTATTGAATCACTGAACATGAGTATCCGAAAAGTTATTAAAAATAAACGAGTTTTTCCGTCGGACGATGCCGCTTTAAAACAACTCTATTTAGGGTTAAAAAATATAGCCAAAAAATGGACCATGCCGATTCGAGACTGGGGTGCCGCCATGAATCGTTTTGCCCTTATGTTTGAAGATCGCCTGGCGGATTTTGTATAAAACTTAAAATTCATAAGAGAGGAAATTAATTTGAACGCAATGTAGTTTTTGATAAAATTAAAAAATCAGTTAACACAATGGCTGATTCATAATTCTGACTGACGCGATTTACACAAACTAATAAACAGTCCCTTCAATTCATCTGCCGACACGCTTGGAATAGTTTTACATAGTTTATCTAATTCTTTTTCTTGTGCCAAATGCTTTGCATCAAGAAAAGTTTGCATGGGTGTTTTTCCATAACAACGCTCGCCGGAATGGGGCCTGACCTCATTATATGTTTTGATCCACGCATCAACGTCTTGTTGTAATTCTTCTAGGGAACGATATATTTTTTTTCGAAAAGCAACATCATAAAATTCTTGTTTAATCGTTTTATGAAAACGTTCACAAATACCATTGGTCTGCGGAGAACGTGCGCGTGTTTTCGAATGGTCAATGTCTTCAACTGCTAAATAAAGTTGATAGGCGTGGTTCTCAATTTTTCCACAATATTCCGTCCCGCGATCCGTGAGCATACGCAGCAATCGGATACCTTGCTCATTAAACCATGGCAATACACGTTCATTTAATAAATGAGCTGCCGTCATCGCTGTTTTCTCCGTGTATAACTTCGCAAAAGCGATTCTGCTATAGGTATCGACAAAAGTCTGCTCATAAATACGGCCAACGCCCTTCATCGTGCCAACATAATACGTATCCTGAGAACCTAAATAACCTGGGTGTTCTGTTTCAATCTCGCCGTGCGCTTCTTTTTCTCGTTTTGATTTTTCTAATGCTTGTCATTGTTCTTCCGTTAATAACATACCGTCTTGCGCCGATTTCGCTTCAAGCGCTTTTAGTCGCTTCTTAAAAGTCTCTAGATCATTACGTAGCCACACCGAACGAACTCCGCTGCTCGATACGATAATGCCTCGCGCCAGTAATTCATTGGCCGCACGTGCCTGACCTAACGCTGGGTTTTCAATAGCCAAAGCAATTACCGCTTCTTCTACATGTAACGGCACTCTATTTTTTTCATTCGGTTTCTTCTTACTCATATCATGGAGTGCTTCTTCGCCACCATTTTCATAAAGTGTTTTGAAACGGTAAAAACTGTCGCGTGAATAACCCATAACCTTGCAGGCTTGTGAAACATTTCCCAATTGTTTAGACAGCTCTAGTAAACCTAATTTCGGTTTGATAATCTTTTCGGATACACTGGTCATAATGACACTCCTCGTGTTGGTTGTTTAAGGTTGGTCAATTAAATTTTACTCTAACTGACCAGGAGTGTCAGATCAAGTCTGAAGGTTTACATTTAAGTTGTCGCGTATTGCGAGTCGATTATTGACAGGGATGGCAATAATCTATCACGAGCATCGCGACACGCTTCGCTAGCCGAATTTGGAGTAGCTGTGTCTTGGGAATTGCTACTACTTACCGCTGGAGTTGAAGTGCTCTTTAATCAGCTAAGAGTAGATTCCTAGTAACATCTTTTAGTATATGCTTGTAATCTTTGGTTTGTATTAACATCCGCGCATGATGATAGGTATAATATCTAGTTTTTATTTTGATATAGGTACCGGGAGAGAGGTGCGAACGGTTGGTGTTGACGCCTTGCGCGAGTTGAACTCGCATTTTAGTGAGGTATCTATATAAAAATGGGCGCTGATACAGCGCCCAAACTTATTTAGAAGTAACTTTACTTAGCTTTTTTACGAGATGCTTTTTTCTTAGCTGGTTTTCGAGTTACCTTTTTGACGGCTTTCTTTTTACCACTAGCTTTTCGTTTAGTGGGTTTTGCTTTTTTAGCATTTTTAACTTTCTTCGTTGCTTTTTTGTGTTGCTTTAACGCTTTTTCAGCATCTTTCAATGCCTTTTTCGCAGCAGCGATGTTGTTTTTTAGTGTTTTCAATTTTGGATCGGCAACTCGTGCCATAGTGATACCTCCTCAGTTTTTTAGAAAAAAGATTATACAAGTTTTAGTAAGATTAGGAAAGCAAATGGATTTGCCACTAAATTTGTTTTAGAAGAGTACCATCTCTCTTGGAATAATGGGTAATGTTTTTTCTTGTATCGGGCGATTGAATGTACGTGAGGTAATCGCATTTTGTGTCACCGGGTTTTGAGTTTGCAGATTTTGAGCTTGCAAGTGCAGAATCGTTAAGCATCGAATATCCTGAGTATCGTCCACTGATTCATCGATTGAGTCGCTTGGCTCCTGTAGTATCAATTAAAGAAGCAAGAAAATACGAAGATGGTACAAAAAAGTAATTAAAGGCTAATCAAGCGCTAATTTCGTTTATTGCTGAGTGCTTGGAACTTAACAAACGTGATATCAAAATTGTGCGAGGGACTACCAGTCGATTTAAAACACTATCTATTAGATGTAGAACTCTCGACTTGATCTGACAGTTGAGATTTATCGGACATATTTTCTGTCCGATAGATCGGATTCTAATTACTCCTCTACCAGTTGCGTGTCGTGATTACTGTGCGCCTTATTCAATTCATCTGCCGACACGCTTGGAATAGTTTTACATAGTTTATCTAATTCTTTTTCTTGTGGCAAATGCTTTGCATCAAGAAAAGTTTGCATGGGTGTTTTTCCATAACAACGCTCGCCGGAATGGGGCCTGACCTCATTATATGTTTTGATCCACGCATCAACGTCTTGTTGTAATTCTTCTAGGGAACGATATATTTTTTTTCGAAAAGCAACATCATAAAATTCTTGTTTAATCGTTTTATGAAAACGTTCACAAATACCATTGGTCTGCGGAGAACGTGCGCGTGTTTTCGAATGGTCAATGTCTTCAACTGCTAAATAAAGTTGATAGGCGTGGTTCTCAATTTTTCCACAATATTCCGTCCCGCGATCCGTGAGCATACGCAGCAATCGGATACCTTGCTCATTAAACCATGGCAATACACGTTCATTTAATAAATGAGCTGCCGTCATCGCTGTTTTCTCCGTGTATAACTTCGCAAAAGCGATTCTGCTATAGGTATCGACAAAAGTCTGCTCATAAATACGGCCAACGCCCTTCATCGTGCCAACATAATACGTATCCTGAGAACCTAAATAACCTGGGTGTTCTGTTTCAATCTCGCCGTGCGCTTCTTTTTCTCGTTTTGATTTTTCTAATGCTTGTCATTGTTCTTCCGTTAATAACATACCGTCTTGCGCCGATTTCGCTTCAAGCGCTTTTAGTCGCTTCTTAAAAGTCTCTAGATCATTACGTAGCCACACCGAACGAACTCCGCTGCTCGATACGATAATGCCTCGCGCCAGTAATTCATTGGCCGCACGTGCCTGACCTAACGCTGGGTTTTCAATAGCCAAAGCAATTACCCCTTCTTCTACATGTAGCGGCACTCTATTTTTTTCATTCGGTTTCTTCTTACTCATATCATGGAGTGCTTCTTCGCCACCATTTTCATAAAGTGTTTTGAAACGGTAAAAACTGTCGCGTGAATAACCCATAACCTTGCAGGCTTGTGAAACATTTCCCAATTGTTTAGACAGCTCTAGTAAACCTAATTTGGGTTTGATAATCTTTTCGGATACACTGGTCATAATGACACTCCTCGTGTTGGTTGTTTAAGGTTGGTCAATTAAATTTTACTCTAACTGACCAGGAGTGTCAGATCAAGTCTGAAGGTTTACAACTAAAAGACCACACAGTTCATTAAATTATATGCCGCCTATTGAATTTGCGAAACAGGCTGCTTAACATGAATATCTCATCGGTGTCCTGGTACTAGTTTAGGGGGAAGGTCATTTTGATTCTGCTTTTCAATCTTCTCATGAATTGTTAATAACTGTGCTCTGATTATCGCCGCTGTAATGTTGTTCATTCTAACATTGAGACAAGGTATTTTTTTTTGTAAATGAGCAATATCTTTGGGGCGGTTAATGTGTGATTTCCACAAGCGCTCATAGGCTCCGGCATATAAAATCGCTTTTGCACAAAGATCCTCATCATCAGTAACGAAAATACCGCCTTCACCCGCGTTAATCATTTTATATGATTGCATGCTGTAACAGGAAATGATGCCTTTTCTCCCAACAGGCGTCCCTTTCCAGCGCAAGCCCATTGTGTGAGCACAATCCTCTACAACTTTGATATTATGCTGTTGGCATAAATTCACAATCGCATCAACATTACCCACATATCCTCGCATATAAGATAGGATTAATACTTTTGACTTGCTGGTTATTTTTTTCTTCAAGTCCTCGATATCTAGATAGTAATCTTCAGTAACGTCGACTAACCTAACCTGTGCTCCTGTTTGCACGGCTATACTTGGCACAGCGACAAAAGTAAAAGCCGGAATCAAAACTTCATCTTCAGATGTGAAGTGTGTCGCGATGCTCGTGATAGATTATTGGCATCCCTGTCAATAATCGACTCGCAATACGCGACAACCTAAATAGCCGCAGACGTCCCCGTCGACAGCGCTCCGCGACCTCGCGGCCGACTGCGCACTGTCTCCAGATGACTCGACGCCGCCTACAGATTTTTGCCACTCGCTACGCTGCCTACGGAACTCCGTTCCTTCGGCACTCCGCTCTGTCAAAAATCGGCGGCTGCCGCGGAATACTCGCCATCGGCTTCGCCTCTCCATGGCTCGCATCGGACGCCAAGTACATACTGATCTTCCCTCACTTTACCGGACACATTTTTTTTCGATTTTACGCAGCACATTCAAGCGCAACAGGGGTCTTGTAGTCAATAGCTGAATGCATTCTTCTGTGATTGTAATAGCCTTCAATATACTGAAAAAGACTTTGCCTTGCTTCAGCGCGTGTTGTGTAATCATTCACATGCACAAGTTCCGTTTTTAGGGTATGGAAAAAACTTTCTGCAATGGCATTATCCCAACAATTAGCCTTTCTGCTCATTGAACCAATCAGCTTGTTTTGCTTGATGATTTCCCTATATTTTTTCGAACAATATTGACTGCCCCGATCAGAGTGTATAATCACTTGCTTTGGATATTTTCGTTTGAATAACGCCATCAATAACGCATCACACACTAAATCTTGTTTCATGCTTTTATTCATTGACGAGCCAATAACCGAACGTGAATGCACATCGATAACCACCGCTAAATACAACCAACCTTCACGGGTTGGAATGTACGTCAGATCACTCACCCATTTTTGATTGATCGCCGTTCTCGTGAAATCTCTCTTTAAAATATTCTCAAAAATAGCCTTGTTGTGACCCGAGTCTGTGGTTATTTTAAATCTACGCTTGGCAAGTGCTTTTAAGCCCATGGAGCGCATACGCCGCTCAATACGCGTGTGACTGCAGGAAATCGATTCCGCTTGCAATGCACGAGTTATACGTGGTGAACCGTAACGTTGTTTGTTTCTCATATAAATTACCTTAATTTTTTCATCTAATTGTTGGTTTGCTTGCTCACGTGGGCTCATAGGTCGCGATAGCCAGTCATAATAACCACTACGACTGACACCCAGTACATCACATAGCAAGTTAATTCCAAATAGTTGGGCGTGCTTTTGAATAAAGCTGTACTTTACTCGAGTTCTTTCGCGAAGTACGTGGCCGCCTTTTTTAGAATGGCTTTCTCCTGTTCCAGTCGTGCCAGTCGCTTCTTAAGCTGTTGATTTTATTCAATGAGTTCCCCTATGTTGACCGGTTGCTTTGCGCTGGGATGAATCACTTCACCACTCTTCCTGGCTTTATCCACCCAGGTGTGGAGGGTCGCTTCGGGCATGCCTAAGTCTTTTGCAGCGCTTAACACGGAAGGAGAACTGAGTGCTAGATGGATTGCTTCTTCTTTAAATTCCGGTGTGTATTTTCGAGTCTTCTTTGTCATGAGATCACCTCTTTGTTACTTCATAGATTTTAACAAATTAGTGTCCGGTAATTTAGGGGGTGGTGCCTCATTTTTGTTGATGGCATCTAAATAACCCTCCCAAACTCGTGCCTATTGATAAATAATCCGATGACAATGTCGTGCAATTTATCCAGTTTAGAAAAGCAAATCGTCTTTCTCGCTAATCGCTTTATTCGTGTGCGCAACGTGAGATGCTTTCGTTCAATCGCTTGGGTATTTTGCTTTCCCACCAAATGTTTTGATTGAGGCAGGTGTCTTTCATAAGCACCCCAATCATCTGTATAGTAAAAGTTGATATCAAATGAGCTCAGTTTTTCTTTCAGTGCTTTAAATGCTGAATCTTTTCTTGGACCAAAATGATAAGCTAACACCTCATGTGTATGGTGATCAATCGCATGCCAAAGCCAACGTTGATTCTGTTTATTTCGAACAAAACTCCACATTTCATCCAGCTCCGCTTCTTCAACTTGTACAACATTAACAGTAACAGACGCACCAAGTGATTCTTTTTCCTTTAAAAGTCGTGTATTGACGCTCTCCAAACCTTCACCCTTTTTTTTAATTCACCAATAACAGTGTTAATGCTAATACGTAAAACGCGTGCAGTATCTCTGACGCCACTACCATTCATTGCCATATCAACTATTTTATCTTTAACACCAGGGGCACGAGCATTATGTGTGTAATCTAGAAGAAATGTATTTTTCTCACAAGCATTATTTTTACATTGAAACCTTTGCTTTCCTGTACTGCTGACGCCAAATTTTACAACCTCATGTAAACAGCAGCAGGGGCAAGCAACATTGATTCTTGCCATTCATGCAATCCTTATCCTAATGATTTTCTGAAATAGCAAAATATATCACATCAACAAAAATGAGGCACTACCCACCACCTTTCCAAGCAAGTTATAAAAATGAAGTGTGTCGCGATGCTCGTGATAGATTATTGGCATCCCTGTCAATAATCGACTCGCAATACGCGACAACCTAAATAGCCGCGGACGTCCCCGTCGACAGCGCTCCGCGACCTCGCGGCCGACTGCGCACTGTCTCCAGATGACTCGACGCCGCCTACAGATTTTTGCCACTCGCTACGCTGCCTACGGAACTCCGTTCCTTCGGCACTCCGCTCTGTCAAAAATCGGCGGCTGCCGCGGAATACTCGCCATCGGCTTCGCCTCTCCATGGCTCGCATCGGATCGATAATCACGGTCAAAATGAAAAATATTCTGCCGATAGTTTCCTCTTAACATCACGTGATAAAAAGCATTTGAATAATGAATTCTAGGTTTTCTTGGCATAACAATCTCCATCGTTAATCAAGAGAAAGTTCCTATTGTTAACAAAGAAGATAAAATTACAATACAGGAAGGCAAGTTAGTATGTACCGTATCTGCACTAGAAAAAATTATTTTCACATAAAAATCATGATATTATAAAAATTAGTGCAAATGTGACACCTACTAAAATAGTAGTGAAGATTGCTGATTGAAAGGAATCGAATCAAGCCCGCAAAATCGGACACCAAGTCCTAATAAACGCACTTTTTTAGAGCTATTTTTGATTACTTCTCGCAACAACTCTAAAAAAATCGCTCCGTCTAATTGTGTCACTACACACTCCTTTGTAGTCCGACTAAAATCAGCAAATTTAACTTTAATAAATTGTTTATGAATAACTCTATCTTCGTATTTTTTTAGACGTCGATAAAGATTGGACTGCAGCGCAGGAAGTTTATTGCTGCACTCAGACAAACCCCTTAAATCTTCTATAAAGGTTTCTTCCACACTAACAGATTTTCGAATACGCATTGTTTCTATCGGCCGTTCATCAATGCCACGACAATAATTATAAAGACGCTCACCAAACTTTCCAAATCGTTGATGCAACTCAATCAACGATAAAGTTTGTAATTGAGCACAAGTATTCACATTAATATTATTCAGTTTTCTCACGCTAACTTTCCCTACGCCAGGTATTTTTTTCACTGGCAAAGATTTAATAAATGCATCAACCTGATTAGGCAAAATTGAAAATTGCCCATCTGGTTTTCGCCAATCACTTGCCACTTTTGCAAGAAATTTATTTGTTGCAATGCCAGCAGACGCAGTAAGATTAAGTTCTTGCAAAATATCGCCCCTTATTTTTTGTGCTAAAAGGATAGCACTACCTTGACATGCTTTTGAATCACTCACATCAAGATAAGCCTCATCCAATGACAAAAACTCGACAATATCTGTATATCGATAAAATATCTCACGAACTTCAGCCGACACTTCTCGATATTTTTTCATATCAACTGGAAGCAAAATTAATTTCGGGCACAATTGTAAAGCTCTCGATGAAGCCATTGCTGAATGTAACCCAAAAGCTCTCGCCTCATAATTGCATGTAGTCAAGACACCTCTTTTATCTGGCAGCCCTCCTACTGCGACAGGTTTGCCCTTTAAAAAAGGATTATCACGAATCTCCACTGCTGCATAAAAACAATCCATATCAATATGAATGATTTTTTTCATGGATTTATCCACCCAATAAGATGCTTTTAAAAATACAGGCGATACTTCAAGTTTTTAAGTCTGAAATGAATTTACCTGCTGATGATCTACCAATGCTACTGAGTCAGGGTTTATCTTGTGATTCAAAAACAACTCACCGACTCGCATAAAACGCTCAGGAGAGTCTGTCACAAAAAATTGTGTCTCACGAGTAACACTTGGTACCAGTGCTTTTAACTGTAATTTCATTAAAAGCTGCTCAACAACTGCTGCCGTTGATTGTGCAGAATCAATAATATTAACCTTGTTATTAAGCATTTCACGCAATAAATCAGCAAACACAGGGAAATGTGTGCAACCTAATACAACACAATCATATTTACCATCATGATGTTTAATCGACAAAAGGTATTCATTGATCGCTGCCTTAGCGACGGAGTTATTGACCCATCCTTCTTCAGCTAAAGCAACGAGTACTGCGCACCCTTTCGTCATAACAGTTGCATTTGGATCTAAATTTTTAATGACACGCTGATATCCACCTGTATTAATAGTCGTTTCAGTCGCTAATACAAGAATGCGATGATTACGTGTCGCCGCCACTGCAGCTTGGGCACCTGGCTCAAGGACACCGATAATAGGAATATTAGGATAATGTTGTTTTAATTCAGGCAATGCAACTGAAGATACTGTATTACAGGCAACCACTAACAATTTTATATTTTTCTCAATAAGTAGCTTTGTATTTTGCACAGCATAACGAATAACTGTTTCACGACTTTTGGTGCCATACGGAAGTCGCGCCGTATCACCCAAGTAAATAAAACTCTCATGAGGTAATAATTTTTTTAGCTGTCGCAAGACAGTAAGACCACCCATTCCTGAGTCAAAAACGCCAATCGGTTGCTGTTGTACTGGAGTCGTCATAAGTAAAAGTGTAGCACGAAGTATGAAGGTTAACCTAAGTCAAAAATGTTCTCCGTTAATTTTATCTCTCCCTTCAAAGTAATGTATACTAGCGTAAGAAGGTGCGTACCGCATTTGCACTAAATTTTCATTTAACTGTTTGATTTTAAATAAAATAAAAAAGTTAATGCAAATGTGACACCAGCTAGGGAGGGGTTATGGAGATTACGCTAAGCGCTATCAAAGCGGATGTTGGTAGTATCGGGGGGGGGGGGGGGCACACGCGTCCCAGTGATGAAATGCTCGACGCCGTCCGCGATTTACTCAAAAAAAACATAAAGTCAGGATTACTAATCGACGGCATTGTCACTTATACCGGTGACGATATCGCTATCATATTTTCACATCAGCATGGTATAAATAACGAGAAAGTTCATGTCGGATTTGCCTGGGAGGCTTTTCTGGCCGCAACAAAGATTGCTAAACAACAGGGAAATTACGGTGCGGGTCAAGATTTACTAGTCGATGCACCCGCAGGTAATGTGACCGGTGCCGGGCCAGGTGTCGCTGAAATCGAATTCACACTCAATCCAAAAGAAGGTTACCGCCCTGCTGAATCTTTCATGATTTTCGCCGGTGACAAATGCGCGCCCGGTGCATTCAATCTGCCCCTATATTTAGTCTTTTGCGATCCAATGCACGATGGCGGATTGCTATTAAACCCCAAAATGCACCTCGGCTTCACATTCACCATTATCGATATGGATCACAAGAGCAAAAACGAAGATCGCTTGATTCAATTAGAGGTTCCAGAACGCATTTGGGACGTTGCGGCTTTATTGCAGAATCCCGATCGCTTTGCCATTAAGGCGATCCACTCACGCTTTAAGCCTGAAGAGCAAGTGGTTGCAGTATCCGCAACACGATTGCACAATATCGCAGGAAAATATACAGGTAAAGACGATCCTATTGCGTTGGTCCGTAACCAAGGCATTTTCCCTGCACCAGAAGAAATTATCGAACCTTACGCCACCATCAACCAAATTATCAGTGGCGACGCCCGCGGTTCACACAATATGCCCCAACTACCGGTGCCAATAAATACAGCAGTCACCGGCCCCTACTGTCATCCCATTATTTCTGCTATTGGATTTTCAATGAATGACGAAGGGCATTTTGCCAAACGTTACGTCGACTTCTTTGCAGGTTCTGCGTGGGATTATACGCGCTATGTCTCACAACGACGTGCAGCCGAAATTCGCCGTCAAGGATTTATGGGAATAGCCATGGCACAGCAAACTGAAATTGCTTATACCGGTCTCGTTGATACTTGGAAGCAGTTAGATCAAGAATTTGAAATGCATAAGTGTTGAATTTAATGCTGCCATCCACTCAGTAGGAATGGATGGCAGGCTTTTGCCTCATTAATGAGGCTGACCCATAATGTAAAATGTTATTTTCTTCTTATCGAATCCAAATCGACATGTAACATACTTATTTTTTGACATACCTTTTATAGCTTTTGAGAACATTAAAGAGTTCATATGTCCGTTGTAACTTGCATTATAAGTTACTTTAAAGCTATAAAGGCAAAGTGGAATTGGTGTTCCATCAGGTTTTTTCATATAGAAATAAATTCCACTCGAAGTCGTTCCCATTTTTTTCGGGAAGTGTAACCAAAATGTTTTTGTTTTTGCGTTCCAATTACTCATCATGAGTGGTTTGGTCACGCTAAAGAAGATTGGGCGATGCAAATTCGTTTTGATCTGACCCATAACATTCACTGTTTTACCTTTATAACAAGAAGTATGATAGGCGAGTGCTTGGGAGCTTACTCCTAGGGCGAGCGCTAGTCCAACCACTCCAATTAATGCTTTATGTTTCATAGACTCATCCTCCACGCCTATAACTCATTGGTTGTATAAATATAGACCAAAGTTCAGAGATTTCAAAAGCAATTGCAAACATTTGATAGTTAAAACCCACTAGCTTCAAATCAATACTCGAGTGCAACTTTATCTTTTCCACACAACCGACCTAACTGCGCCAACAAATCACCATTGGGCTTAACACGCCAGGAATTGCCTAATACTAACTCCGCACCCGCTTTTTCACCTTGATAAGATATTGTTACCGGACACCGACCACCCACGTGTTCTTTAATAATAACTGGTAACTCCGATAATAACGTATCGACTTCAGCCTCATTTTCAACATGAATCAATAATCGCTTTGCCATTTGTTCGCGCACTTTTTCCAACGAAATAATCGTATCCGCAACCATCCTCACACCACCGGTATAATCATCGGCAGCTACAGTACCCTTCACAATAAAAATAGAATCGCTATTTAACTCTGGCATCACGTGTTGATACAAATCACTAAACAACGTGACCTCAATACGACCACTGCGATCTTCCAAGGTAAGGACCGCCATACGCTTATTTTGCCGTGTCATAATGCTTCGAGTTGAAATAATCATGCCGGCAATAGTAACAGTATTTTTACCGGTTACTTTCAATTGATGTATTGGCAAGGAAACTAAGTGCGCCAATTCTTTTTCACAAGATTCTAATGGATGACCCGTAATGTACAAACCCAACGTTTCTTTTTCACCGCGCAGGCGATCGGAATCACTCCACTGCGGTGCTTGAACATAACTTTCCTCAGAGGTGCTTTCATTCGAACTGATCATGCCGCCAAATAAATCGTCTTGGCCTAACTCAGCATCACGATTTTTTTGCTCTGCTGATTTTAGTGCTTTATCGATAGAGGCAGCCAATTGCGCCCGCGACACACCAAATCCATCCATAGCACCGGAACGAATCAGTGGCTCCAAAACACGCCGATTAACCTTTCGCGTATCCAATCGATGACAGACATCAAATAAACCCCTAAATAAACCTTTTTTATCACGATTTTCAACTAAATGAATAATAGCAGCCTCACCCGCCCCCTTCACGGCACCCAAACCATAAACAATTTTACCGGCATCATTAACCGTAAAACGATAGTAGCTTTTATTAATATCGGGAGGTAAAACTTCCAAGTTCATTTCACGACATTCACTAATAAAGCCAACAACTTTATCGGTATTATCCATATCAGAAGACAAAACTGCCGCCATAAATTCCGCAGGATAATGCGTTTTTAACCATGCAGTTTGATAAGCAATCAATGCATACGCGGATGAGTGTGATTTATTGAAACCATAACCCGCAAACTTCTCCATCAAATCGAAAATATGCTCGGCAACTTTTGTGTCTATTCCACGATTGGCAGCCCCTTCAATAAAAACCACACGTTGCTTAGCCATTTCTTCAGGTTTTTTCTTGCCCATAGCACTTCGTAAAATATCGGCACCGCCCAACGAATAACCCGCTAAAACTTGTGCAATTTGCATCACTTGTTCTTGATAAAGAATAACGCCATATGTAGAGCGTAAAATTGGCTCTAAATCCGGATGCGGATAATCGACACTGGCACGACCGTGTTTACGATTGATAAAATCTTCAACCATGCCGGATTGCAGTGGACCCGGTCGAAATAATGCAACCAAAGCTTTAATATCATCAAACGAATCGGGCTGTAGTTGACGAATTAATTCTTTCATGCCGCGCGACTCTAATTGAAAAACAGCCGTCGTCGCACAATTTTTTAATAATTGAAAAGTTGGTGCGTCATCGAGTGGAATAGTCGTAATGTCCAACAATTCTAGTTGTTCCAAGGCACATTTTTGATTAATACTTTTGACGGCCCAATCAATAATGGTTAATGTGCGCAGGCCCAAAAAGTCGAATTTTACTAATCCAACCGCTTCGACATCGTTTTTATCAAACTGAGTGACAACGTGCTCGCCTCCAGGCTCACAATAAAGCGGCACGAAATCGGTTAACTGCGTCGGCGCTATGACCACACCCCCAGCATGTTTGCCAGCATTGCGAGTCACACCTTCTAATTTTAAAGCTAAATCAATCAGTGTTTGCACGTTGTCGTCTTCTTTATAACGACGTGCCAATTCCTCAGATTGTTGTAAGGCTTTTTCTAACGTCATCCCCAGTTCAAAGGGAATTAACTTCGCTACCTTGTCAACAAAACCATACGGCATTCCAAGCACACGGCCCACATCCCGCACGACAGCTTTCGCTGCCATCGTGCCATACGTAATAATTTGCGCGACAGCTTTATGACCGTAACGATCAGCTACGTAATCGATAACACGATCGCGCCCCTCCATACAAAAATCGATATCGAAGTCAGGCATCGAAACACGTTCAGGATTAAGAAAGCGCTCAAAAAGCAAATCGTGTTCAATGGGATCCAATTCTGTGATGCCCAATGAGTAAGCGACTAATGAACCCGCACCAGAACCACGGCCCGGCCCGACAGGAATATTTTCATGCTTAGCCCAACTGATGAAATCGGCAACGATCAAGAAATAGCCCGAAAACCCCATTTTAATAATAACATCAAGCTCAGACTCCAAACGCTCCTGATAGGCTTGCAAAGGTTGTTTGCGTTGCGGTAATTTTTCCAAGCGTTTTTGTAAGCCTGCTCGCGCTTGTTGTTTAAAATAGTCCTCAACCGTTATGTCATCGGGGACTGGAAATTTCGGCAAGAAAACTTCACCCAACGTTAATGACACATTACAACGCTTAGCAATTTCAACGGTGTTAGCCAGCGCTTCCGGTATATCGGCAAATAATTCTGCCATTTCTTCCGGCGTTTTTAGGTATTGTTGCTCGCTGTATTCACGCGGTCGATTTGCATCATCCAAAACACGGCCTTGATAAATACAAACACGCGCTTCATGCGCTTCAAAGTCATCTTGCTGCAAAAAACGTACATCATTTGTGGCAACAACCGGCACATGAAATCGACTCGCCAAATAAACGGCAACGTGAATATAATCTTCTTCTTGATCCCGTTGTGTGCGCTGTAATTCCAAATAATAGTGCTGCGGAAAGTGCTCTAGCCATCGTTGCAAACGTTGTTCTGCTTTTTTATTGCGTCCACGCAATATCGCTTGGCCCACATCACCACGACGCCCACCAGACAATATAATTAAGCCTTCTTTTGCTGCGACAAGCCAACTCCATTGAATATGCGGTTTATCATTTTCTTGGCCTTCAAGATAAGCGCGCGAGAGCAAACGAATCAGGTTTTGATAGCCCATTTGATTTTTACACAGTGCTGTCACTGTAAATGTTTTGCCTTTTTCAAGTAAAACTAAATCAGCACCAATGATGGGTTTGATGCCAGCACTAACAGTCTTGCTGTAAAATTTCACCAAGGCAAATAAATTCATTTGATCTGTCAGCGCAACGGCAGGCATGTTTTGTGCTGCAACACTACTGATTAATGAATTGATGCGTAAAACACCATCCACGATAGAATATTCGCTATGCGTTTTTAAGTGTATAAATGAAGGATTCATTGATGATAAATACGTATTAATGATTGTTGAAAACGATGACGCTCCATCGCCAGCTCAATTAATTTATCTAACAAATCAATATAAGACAAACCGCTGACTTCCCACATGGTTGGATACATGCTGATATTAGTGAACCCCGGAATCGTATTGAGTTCATTAACGTAAATATCCTTATCGTCAACCACAAAAAAATCGACTCGCGCCATACCCGAACAGTGCATAACTTTAAACGCATTGACTGCTGTTTGTCGAATACGTGCGATGAGATCGTTTGGTAATTTTGCGGGTGCTTCGGTCGATGCGCCTTTTGGGTCTATATATTTCGCATCGTAAGAATAATAATTGTGGTGCGAAATGATTTCACCCGGCAACGAAGCTTCAGGATTATCATTGCCTAAAACCGAGCACTCGATTTCGCGGCCATCAATGTGTGGCTCCACGATAACCCGTTCATCATAACGAAGCGCTTCTTTCACCGCGGATTCAAACGCGATTTGATCACTGACGGGAGCCGTACCCACCGAAGATCCTAAGCTAGTCGGCTTAACAAACAGCGCTTTTCCAAATTGATCGGCCAGTTTTTGATAAAGTCCAGATAACGAATCCGTGTGACGAACTGTCACCCAATCTACAGTGGGAACACCAGCGCTGCGTAATAATTGTTTGGTGATATCTTTTTCCATGCACATTGCTGAACTCTGTGCATCAGCGCCAACATAAGGCAACCCCAGTAACTCCATCAAACCTTGCGGCACACCATCTTCACCAAAAGTACCGTGCAAAACTGGAAAAACACACTCAGCGGGGTATCGTTCTTTTGAATTATTTAAAGATTGCCAGGGCCGATCACTGTTACCCAACACGACGGTAACGGGATCCAATTGCCCCGATTGCAACAAAATTTTTGGATCGTTTTCTAGGAATATTTTAGGACTTTCTATTAAATACCATTGCCCCTGATGAGTGATGTAAATTACGGTTATATCGTATTTATCACGATTGAGTGCAGCAACGACATTTTTGGCAGATAGCACGGAGATTTCGTGCTCGGTTGATTGTCCTCCACACAGGACAGAGAGTTGCAGCTTTTTTTCCATAAACTTGATGATAGGTAATGTTTTGCAAACTTGCAAAACATAAGAGCTCAGCACAACCTTTTTAATTCTCAGTAGATGTGGAAACATCCTTACAGGACATTTCTCTATAGGCCACCCAGTTCGTTATGAGAGCTCTTATTTTTAGGTATTATCAATACAGAATTGAATTACCAGCGTCTGCGACCACCACCGCCGCCACGACGATCACGATCACCACCACCAGAACGTTGTTGTTCTCTCGCGAGGCTAACTTTCAAAGGTCTGTCTTGGAATTCTTGTCCATCCATCTTAAGCGCTGATTGCGCTTGATCCGATGTAGCAAATTCAACAAAGCCAAAGCCTTTTGAACGCCCTGTGCTTCGATCTTTAATTAAATTAACATTGACAATTTCACCACATTGCGAAAATAAGCCTTGCAGCTCATCTTCATTTACACTGTAGGCTAAGTTACCCACATAGATCTTATTCATTTCTTGGTTCCCCAAAAATCGTTATTAACAAAATGCTATATAGACTTCAAAGATTTTCAGGAACCAAGAGCACCTTTAAAAATCCAACTCGCCTGATTGAATTTTTAAAGGTGCTCTGAATAGGTTTCCTAATCAGAGAGGTAGATAAGCAGTGATATTGTGGCATGGTATTCTACATAAATCCAGCCCCGTAGGGACGAATTTTTGTGATAGATCAATCCTCTTCGGAAGAGCGACTTGGAGGTTTGATCCCACAATGACTCAAACCGCGTTTTTCAAGATATTGCTGATGATAGTCCTCCGCCCGATAGAACACACTGGCAGGAACGATCTCTGTGACTATTGTTTGATCATATTGGCCCGACTCTTCGAGCGCTTTTCTTGAAGCTTCTGCCGCAACCTCTTGTTCTTTTGTATGGTAAAAAATGACCGACCGATACTGCGACCCAATATCAGGCCCCTGGCGATTCATCGTCGTTGGATTATGCGTTTTCCAAAAAGCATCCAAAAGCGCCTCATAGGAGATTTAATCTTCCCCTAAATGGTAGTGCCTCATTTTTGTTGATGTGATATATTTTGCTATTTCAGAAAATCATTAGGATAAGGATTGCATGAATGGCAAGAATCAATGTTGCTTGCCCCTGCTGCTGTTTACATGAGGTTGTAAAATTTGGCGTCAGAGATACTGCACGCGTTTTACGTATTAGCATTAACACTGTTATTGGTGAATTAAAAAAAAGGGTGAAGGTTTGGAGAGCGTCAATACACGACTTTTAAAGGAAAAAGAATCACTTGGTGCGTCTGTTACTGTTAATGTTGTACAAGTTGAAGAAGCGGAGCTGGATGAAATGTGGAGTTTTGTTCGAAATAAACAGAATCAACGTTGGCTTTGGCATGCGATTGATCACCATACACATGAGGTGTTAGCTTATCATTTTGGTCCAAGAAAAGATTCAGCATTTAAAGCACTGAAAGAAAAACTGAGCTCATTTGATATCAACTTTTACTATACAGATGATTGGGGTGCTTATGAAAGACACCTGCCTCAATCAAAACATTTGGTGGGAAAGCAAAATACCCAAGCGATTGAACGAAAGCATCTCACGTTGCGCACACGAATAAAGCGATTAGCGAGAAAGACGATTTGCTTTTCTAAACTGGATAAATTGCACGACATTGTCATCGGATTATTTATCAATAGGCACGAGTTTGGGAGGGTTATTTAGATGCCATCAACAAAAATGAGGCACCACCAAAAAGTTATAGTATGCCGGAAATTATATCTGTTATTGCTAATGCAATGCAGCTAAGTGATAAGACGATAACATCAAAATGCAGAAATGAAAAAAATGTTATCGCGAGGAATATGGTAGTTTACTATGGACATTACTATGCGCGATATCATCTTAATTATATTGCGGTATTTTTAAACCGAAGTCCCGCTGGTGTAAGTAAATCGCTTCATCGTTTGTTATCTTCAAATCAGAGAAAAGGTCAAGTTCAGTACTGGATCAATCGGGTAAGGGAAGCATTCCTCATAAACAGGAAGCGCACAAAGTTGAAATAGAGAAGAGAGAAAGTATGTACCGTATTTACACTATCTTTGCAAATAATTTTATTAAAAATCAATAAATTGAATAAGTTAGTGCAAATGTGACACCGCAGTTGTATATTTAATGAGGTTCAACATTATTGTTAGAAGGAGACTAAGCAATGAAACCGGTAATTATTGGATTAAGTGCGCTGGCTTTGTTTGGCCTATATAGTAACTCTATGGCACAGCACAGCACAGACACTACCATCGCTCATCAGATGTTATCGCTATCAGCAGTCAAACCGACTGTTAAGCTAATTGATGATGAGTCTACGACGAACTCTGATCAAGATCAGTCAGGTGGTAGTAGTAGTGATCAAGATTCGAACTCTGACCAAGACCAATCAAATGATAGTAACAATGACAGTCAAAACTCAAATTCCGACCAAGATCAGAGTGATGATCAAAGCAGCCAACAAGGTAACGATGACTCGAATTAAAAAATACTTGATAGGCAGTGTCGAATAAAATAACTAACTCACCCCCTTTTCTTGAAAAAGAAAGGGGGTGCTGTAGTTTTGTGACAGATATTTTTTACAAAGGCTGTAGGAATTAGGTAGAATATTTACGTTTTAGTATCTTTCACACACGAATTCTGGTTAAATTAAGTACAAATATATTTGGAAGCATAAATCAATATGGCGAAATTTTCTTATCTTTTTTTTGATTTTTTGCAATTATTGTTCAAAATAAATATGAACTTATAGGGCGTTTGCAAGAATATTAGACTTGTAGAGAACTGATGAAAGAATGGAAAAATAAAAGGAATCAAAAAAAAGCCATCGCACGTCTTGCGGCTGAAAAAGATGCAGCCAAAAAAATAGCGCATGTTAATAAGGTTTTTCTCAAAAACATTACCGAAGCGTTGCCGCAATATGTTTTTTGGAAAGATCTTCATTCTATCTATTTAGGTTGTAATAAAAACTATGCTACGTTGGTAGGCTTAAACTCACCTGATGAAATTGTTGGTAAAACTGATAACGATTTGCACTGGCAGCCAATAGGCCATACGACAGCAACTTTTCAAAAAGGTGATAAGGATACTATTCTAGGACAGCCTATTACCAATCAAGAAGAAATTTTAGCATTAACAAATGGAAAAACACTCATCACTTTGGTTAGTAAACTACCTATCATGGATGAAGGCAAGATTATTGGAATTGTTGGTTACTTTACAGATATCACGGAATTAAAGAAAAAAGAGCAGGAGCTCATTAAAGCGAAAAAAGAAGCGGAAACAGCAAATGAAGCAAAATCAGCGTTTATGGCTAACATTAGTCATGATATTAGGACGCCATTGACCGGTATGATTGGTATGTCAGAAATATTGCTGAAAGAAGTGGAGAGTGAGCGTGGACGAGAAGCAGCAGAGAACCTTTTAAAGTCGAGCAATTTGTTGCTCGATTTGTTAAATGAAGTCATTGAAGTGACGCGACTTGCTTCAGAAGAATTGCCGATGCATCAAAATAAATTTAGTATGAAAGATCTCATCGACAATCTTGTTATACTTGAAATGCCGTCAATTAATGAAAAAGGTTTGTCGTTAATCATTAACTATGACAATAGAATTCCACACTATTTAATAGGTGATGAGAAAAGAATTCATCGTATTTTATTAAATTTAATCAGCAACGCGATTAAATTCACTTTAGAAGGGCGAATTGAAATTGCTGTAAATTTAGCTAAAGAAAAAAAAGATCACGTTGTTGTTAAGGTTTTGATTACAGATACTGGAGTTGGGATTTCTCGAGAAGATCAAAAGATAGTTTTTTCACGTTTCACACGTCTGACAAATTCTCATAAGGGGCAGCATAAGGGATCTGGATTAGGGCTGTCTATCGTTAAACAATTTGTTTCAGATATTAAGGGAAAAATTTACCTCAGGAGTAAAGAGGGAAAAGGTACTACATTTAGCTGTATCATACCTTTAAAAAAAATAAACCCAGCCGATCTTGAGTATCAAGAGAGCAAGTATCCAAGCAAAAAAGATATACTTTTTACGCGTGAGCAAGTAGTAGATCTTTCTGATATAGGAAAAGGGATTAAAGTATTATTGGTGGAAGATTCAGAGATCACACAAATGGCTGAAAAAAACATATTGGAAGAGATGGGCTGTGAGATTATCACTGCAGACACGGGTGAAGAGGCTCTCCGTTTATTTAAAAAAGAAACATACGATGTGGTTTTTATGGACGTTGGGTTGCCCGGCAAGGATGGCTGTCAGGTGGCCAAAGAAATGCGACGCTGGGAATCTGAAAGGGGCCAGCATGCGATCATTATAGCATTGACTGCTCATATTGAGGAAGATAGTGAGCAGCAGTGTCTAAAAGCAGGTATGGAATATGTAATTACAAAACCCATGCGCAAAGAAAACGTTAGGGCTGTTTTTAAAAGGTTTAGCTTGAAAAGTAAGAAAAACTAATAGGCGAATCGATGTAACTTATTGAATGTAAACATAAAAAATCTTATAGTACGTAGTGTGTACTAATTAAAAGCTTAGGAGTAAAATAGAAGCTTAAGTATTATTACCAGGAAGGTTAAAAAGCAATGAAGCAAAATATTTATCAAGTATCAAGCGAGCTTAACATTAGCAACGCTAAGGATCTTACTGAAAGGTTGTCCCCATTAGTTTCTCAAATTGTTAATCATCGTCTATATAGTAGTATTTCTTCGCTCTCGAGGTTGCAGATATTTATGGGTGAACATGTATTTGCGGTGTGGGACTTTATGTGTTTATTGAAAGAATTGCATCGTCGTCTTGTGTCTACCAGCGCACCGTGGTTTCCCCCGAAAGATGCACTGAGTGCTAATCTGATTAGCAGCATTTTAGTGGAAGAAGAAGGCGATATCACTGAAGATGGCAGATATGCGAGCCACTTTGATATTTATCTTTCAGCTATGGAAAAAATTGGTGCCGATACAAGGCCGATGAAACAATTCTTAATTATGCTAATGAATGGCAGCAGTGTACAAGAAGCAATGGATTTATTAGCAGTAAACCCTAGTACTAAGAACTTTGTTCTCACAACATTTAGTTTTTTTGATCGCCCTTTGCATGAATTGGCAGCCACTTTTGTATATGGTCGAGAGGGTATTACTTCATCGATGTTTACTCCTATGCTCAAACAATTGGAATCTAATTTGAGTCAGGGTGAAGATAAATATAGTACGGTCGTTTATTATTTTAAACGACATATTTCTCTCGATGAGGGTGAACATTTTCCCAAGGCGCTGAAAATGCTTGAAATCCTCGTTGGTAACGATCCGCAAAAGCTGAAAGAAACGGAGCAGGCTGCTATCTCTGCGCTAGAAGCTAGGATAGAGTTCTTAACAAGTATTTACGATCGTTTTGAATCGCTTTCTGTGGCAAGAAACTATTAAGAGCGCCTCTTAAAATCTATTTTTTGCTAATGAAGTGGCATTTCAGCTCCTTGAGTGTCGCAATTAAAATCGATAAAATGGTTTCTAGAGAAATATCGTTGAATTTCATATATGAGATAATGTATGGTTGAGAAACTTTTTTCCTATGGCACCCTTCAGCTCGAAAATGTTCAATTAGAGAATTTTGGTCGCAAATTAGTAGTGACCTTCCCCCTAAACTAGTACCAGGACACCGATGAGATATTCATGTTAAGCAGCCTGTTTCGCAAATTCAATAGGCGGCATATAATTTAATGAACTGTGTGGTCTTTTAGTATTGTAGTGCTTTCTCCATTGGTTGATTTCATGTCGGGCTTCTTCAATTGAACGAAACCAGTGTTGATTTAAACATTCGTTGCGGAACTTGCCATTTAAGCTTTCAACAAACGCATTCTGAGTTGGCTTTCCAGGTTGAATGAAAGCAAGCTTGGTTTTGTTTTCCCTGGACCAAAAGAACATTGCTTTGCTTGTAAACTCTGTACCATTATCACAAACAATTTGTTTTGGCAGCCTGCGTTGCTCACTAAGCTCTGCTAGGAAGCGTGCCACCTGACGTCCTGATATAGAAAATGCTGTTAGCTGGCCAATAAGTTCACGATTAAAATCATCGATAATGTTTAGCACACGAAAACGCCTTCCATTGGCCAGCTGATCGTAAACAAAATCCATCGACCAACGCTCATTTCTCTGAGTCGGTGATGACATCACTAATCGTAGTCGCTGTATTTTTTTACGCTTTTTTGTACGCACCTGGAGCTTTTCTTCTTTGTAAATCCGGTAGGTTTTTTTCTTATTCATGACAAGCCCCTCTGCTTTTAAGAGGCTGTGAAGCATTAAATAACCATACCGAGAATACTGAGCTGCCAATTCTTTTAATCGAGCTCTAATCAACTCGTCTCGTCGCTTTTTGGGTCCGTAACGGTAAGCCGTTCGACTTAGCCCGACTAGCTTGCAGGCCATTCGTTCACTCAGCTTAAAGGCGCTCATTAAGTGACAAACAACCTGCTTCTTGCTAGCAGGCGTTACCACTTTTTTGAAACAACATCCTTGAGCGCTTCATTTTCTAACATCTTTTCAGCCAGCAGCTTTTTTAACTTATTGTTCTCGGACTCCAGCTCTCGCAGGCGCTTAGCTTCGTTAACCTCTAGGCCAGCATACTTGCTACGCCAATTGTAAAAAGTACCGCCAGATATGCCTAAGCGACGGCACAGGTCTTCCACCTTAGCGCCACTTTCATGCTCTTTGATCGCTTTAATGATTTGTTCTTCTGTATAACGTTTTTTCATGTTGAGATCTCCTCGGTCGTAGAATAATTGGAAATCTCATCCATGTCATGGTGTTAAGTTTGGGGGAAAGGTCATGTCAAATGTTGTATAAAAACAAACCTCAAAATTTATCTTTTTTTCAAAAAAATCAGATATTTTTTGTTATTAGGTAGTGACTTAGACTACTACCTTGTGGTAGAGTATGTGTGTATTTATGAGCATTTTTACCAAGAAAGGTGGATAACATGTTATTACAGCAATTCATAAAAAAACTCGTTTCAACGCAGAAAAAAAATAGCAAGTGGTGTATACGAAAAACTACACTATATCTTTGTAGATTTATACTATCAATATCTATTCTCGGGCTAATGAGTAGCATTTGTATTTCTGGAGGTCCGGAACCGTTCGAGCCATTGGATAACTCAGGTTTCTATGTATCTGCTTTTGGTGGTATTGGTTATCTTCCTAAAACAAACTATAAAGTGACTATTGGAACCAGTGATTTAATAGCATTAAGGATTACATTCAAACATCCCTCAAGATCTTTTGGCGTAGGTTTGGGTTATCAATACAACGCTTGGCGTATCGAAGTTGCCTTTCGTTCCATCACAACCGATATTAATTATGAAAACCTTATCCTTGATCCCCCGGCTACTTTTACTTTAGAGCCAAATGACAAAAAGGGTAGTATTGCTTACACCTACACATTTAATACCTATTACGATTTTGCCATGAACTCCAAATTATCACCTTATATCGGTGTGGGTCTTGGATACATCTATCTTAATAGCAATTTAGCTTCTGCAGCAGTAGCATCTGGGCAAGCTGGCCGAGTAGTGTTTTTCCCAAACCAGTTTTCTTCAGGTGGACTTATCTATCAGGGCATATTTGGCCTTCTGTATCGTGTTACCACGCATTGGAATTTGTATTTAGACTACCGTTATCTTGGGAGTTTTAGCCTAAGCCGTGCCGCGGCAAGAGGAGATAATTTCTCAAACAGGATAGAGACTTATTACCCGAAATACAGTGCAAATCTAGTTACGCTTGGAATTACCTATAAATTTTAAATAGGCTTAGACCTGGGTGCATAAAACCAAGTCCATATTTAAAATAACCACATGCTTTGGCTGCGGCATAAAAAAAGAAGGTGTCCGTTAAATTGTAAACCTTCAGACTTGATCTGACACTCCTGGTCAGTTAGAGTAAAATTTAATTGACCAACCTTAAACAACCAACACGAGGAGTGTCATTATGACCAGTGTATCCGAAAAGATTATCAAACCCAAATTAGGTTTACTAGAGCTGTCTAAACAATTGGGAAATGTTTCACAAGCCTGCAAGGTTATGGGTTATTCACACGACAGTTTTTACCGTTTCAAAACACTTTATGAAAATGGTGGCGAAGAAGCACTCCATGATATGAGTAAGAAGAAACCGAATGAAAAAAATAGAGTGCCGTTACATGTAGAAGAAGCGGTAATTGCTTTGGCTATTGAAAACCCAGCGTTAGGTCAGGCACGTGCGGCCAATGAATTACTGGCGCGAGGCATTATCGTATCGAGCAGCGGAGTTCGTTCGGTGTGGCTACGTAATGATCTAGAGACTTTTAAGAAGCGACTAAAAGCGCTTGAAGCGAAATCGGCGCAAGACGGTATGTTATTAACGGAAGAACAATGACAAGCATTAGAAAAATCAAAACGAGAAAAAGAAGCGCACGGCGAGATTGAAACAGAACACCCAGGTTATTTAGGTTCTCAGGATACGTATTATGTTGGCACGATGAAGGGCGTTGGCCGTATTTATGAGCAGACTTTTGTCGATACCTATAGCAGAATCGCTTTTGCGAAGTTATACACGGAGAAAACAGCGATGACGGCAGCTCATTTATTAAATGAACGTGTATTGCCATGGTTTAATGAGCAAGGTATCCGATTGCTGCGTATGCTCACGGATCGCGGGACGGAATATTGTGGAAAAATTGAGAACCACGCCTATCAACTTTATTTAGCAGTTGAAGACATTGACCATTCGAAAACACGCGCACGTTCTCCGCAGACCAATGGTATTTGTGAACGTTTTCATAAAACGATTAAACAAGAATTTTATGATGTTGCTTTTCGAAAAAAAATATATCGTTCCCTAGAAGAATTACAACAAGACGTTGATGCGTGGATCAAAACATATAATGAGGTCAGGCCCCATTCCGGCGAGCGTTGTTATGGAAAAACACCCATGCAAACTTTTCTTGATGCAAAGCATTTGGCACAAGAAAAAGAATTAGATAAACTATGTAAAACTATTCCAAGCGTGTCGGCAGATGAATTGAATAAGGCGCACAGTAATCACGACACGCAACTGGTAGAGGAGTAATTAGAATCCGATCTATCGGACAGAAAATATGTCCCATAAATCTCAACTGTCAGATCAAGTCGAGAGTTCTACATCGACTACGCACGGGCTCTCAACTGACTCGACGCCTCGTAAAGATTTTTTGCAGTCGCTTACGCTCGGCAAAAAATCCCAGCCTACCCCAGAATACGCCCCTTCGCTTCGCTCTCCATCGCGCGCATCGAAGGAAATTAACTTAAGGAGAAAAACACATGCCTTATTCTGTAAACACTGACTACAAATCCCAGAGCTTCAATAATCGTATTCGATTTTTAGTACTGCATTATACGGCAGCAAATTTTAAGACGTCGTTGGAAACGTTGACAAAAGGCAACGTGAGTGCGCATTATTTAGTGCCTGAAGAACCTATGGATGATAAACGAGAGCTATTTTCTTTAGTACCCGACGACAAGCGCGCCTGGCATGCCGGCACCAGTGCGTGGCAAAACCGTGAGAACCTTAATGACACCTCCATTGGTATTGAAATCGTTAATTTAGGTTATGTTGATGAGCGAGGAAATAGGAAGTGGGTTCCTTTTGCTGATTATCAAATTGAAACAGTGATTGAATTATCCAAGTATATTATTAACCGCTACAAAATTCAGCCTACTGATATTGTGGGACATGGTGATATTGCGCCTGGCCGTAAGGTAGACCCAGGTCCTTTATTTCCATGGAAAACATTATACGAACGAGGTGTTGGTGCTTGGTATAATGAAGCGGATAAAGTAGCTGCCGAAAGTGAATTTGCACAAGAGACTATCGATATATTGTGGGTTCAGAAGAATCTAAAGACCTATGGATATTCAGTAAAAACGACTGGGGAGCTTGATCAACAAACTAAAAAAGTTGTGACCGCTTTTCAAATGCATTTTCGACCAAGTAATTACTCAGGTATTCCAGACTGTGAAACGTGTGCAATTTTACAGGCCTTGGTGAAGAAATATTATCCAACGGCTACGTTAAGTGAAAAGCAGAAGCATGGCGGGGACAAATCAAGCAAACAAATGCGGTCCAGCTTATTTAGTAGTCAACCTATAGCTATGGGTTGTGATAGTCAAATGGAAAAAGACCCCACTAACTCGTCAACGCCTTTAACACGTTGATTGGTGATTGGACACTAGATTCTCAGCTCATATTTTTCCGACGGCGATAAAATCTATTACCGCCTCTTAAAAATATGAGCCCCCTCTCGTATCGGCAAATGCTTGATGATTGTATCTTTACCCAAATCTGATAGAATGGGCCATACTTTCGACATGCCTAGAAACCAGAAAAATATCACTGACAATCAGTAGGTTAAGTGACAAACAAAGATCAAGTTATGAGTATTTTTCTATCTATAAAAGGAGTTCAATGATGAATAAATACAAAACTAGGCCCCCTTCTAGCAGCGATGTGAAAACGGCAGTTATGCGCGTTTTGGATTCGGGTCGATTCTACCGCTATGATACCGAGGATGAACAGCCATCAGAAGTCAGTTTGCTTGAAAAGGACATGTGTGATTATCTTGGCGCAAAATATTCTGTCGCGGTGACCTCATGCACATCGGCTTTAAATATTGCGATGTATAATCTTCCCCTAAATTACCGGACACTAATTTGTTAAAATCTATGAAGTAACAAAGAGGTGATCTCATGACAAAGAAGACTCGAAAATACACACCGGAATTTAAACAAGAAGCAATCCATCTAGCACTCAGTTCTCCTTCCGTGTTAAGCGCTGCAAAAGACTTAGGCATGCCCGAAGCGACCCTCCACACCTGGGTGGATAAAGCCAGGAAGAGTGGTGAAGTGATTCATCCCAGCGCAAAGCAACCGGTCAACATAGGGGAACTCATTGAATAAAATCAACAGCTTAAGAAGCGACTGGCACGACTGGAACAGGAGAAAGCCATTCTAAAAAAGGCGGCCACGTACTTCGCGAAAGAACTCGAGTGAAGTACAGCTTTATTCAAAAGCACGCCCAACTATTTGGAATTAACTTGCTATGTGATGTACTGGGTGTCAGTCGTAGTGGTTATTATGACTGGCTATCCCGACCTATGAGCCCACGTGAGCAAGCAAACCAACAATTAGATGAAAAAATTAAGGTAATTTATATGAGAAACAAACAACGTTACGGTTCACCACGTATAACTCGTGCATTGCAAGCGGAATCGATTTCCTGCAGTCACACGCGTATTGAGCGGCGTATGCGCTCCATGGGCTTAAAAGCACTTGCCAAGCGTAGATTTAAAATAACCACAGACTCGGGTCACAACAAGCCTATTTTTGAGAATATTGTAAAGAGAGATTTCACGACAACGGCGATCAATCAAAAATGGGTGAGTGATCTGACGTACATTCCAACCCGTGAAGGTTGGTTGTATTTAGCGGTGGTTATCGATGTGCATTCACGTTCGGTTATTGGCTCGTCAATGAATAAAAGCATGAAACAAGATTTAGTGTGTGATGCGTTATTGATGGCGTTATTCAAACGAAAATATCCAAAGCAAGTGATTATACACTCTGATCGGGGCAGTCAATATTGTTCGAAAAAATATAGGGAAATCATCAAGCAAAACAAGCTGATTGGTTCAATGAGCAGAAAGGCTAATTGTTGGGATAATGCCATTGCAGAAAGTTTTTTCCATACCCTAAAAACGGAACTTGTGCATGTGAATGATTACACAACACGCGCTGAAGCAAGGCAAAGTCTTTTTCAGTATATTGAAGGCTATTACAATCACAGAAGAATGCATTCAGCTATTGACTACAAGACCCCTGTTGCGCTTGAATGTGCTGCGTAAAATCGAAAAAAAATGTGTCCGGTAAAGTGAGGGAAGATCAATTTGATCGGGATCATAGTCCACTTGGACCGCCTCGGCATGCCCCGTTCTATCTGAACAAACTTCCTCATAAGTGGGATGCTCGGTATGACCCCCGGTATAGCCTACCGTCGTTTTTATAACACCGTCTAAGTGCCGAAAAGCTTCTTCGACTCCCCAAAAACAGCCAGCCGCAAAAGTTGCTACATGTTTTTCCATGTTGAATATCCTTTTATTTACTTCTCAACACGCTCGCTACCCGCGCAAAACTTTTGCGATGTATTTCCGTTGCACCGAGCTTGTGTAACGCCGCTAAATGCTTTTCGGTGCCGTAGCCTTTGTGTTGCGCAAAACCATAGCCCGGGTATTTTGTGTCGAGCACCAGCATTTCACGATCGCGTGTAACTTTTGCCAAAATAGAGGCGGCGCTGATGGCCGGTACTGTATCGTCGCCTTTAATAATCGCCTCACTCAAACATTTTAATTTTGGGCAGCGGTTACCATCAATTAGCGCTTTGGTTGGTTTTATGGATAACCCATCCACCGCACGCTGCATCGCAATCATGCTGGCTTCTAATATATTAAATTCATCAATTTCCCTGATCTCAGCACGCCCAATCCCATAAGCCAAGCAGTGTGATGTAATGACTTCAAATAGTGCTTCGCGTTTTTTTTCGGAGAGTTTTTTGGAGTTTGCTACTCCATCGATAGGTCGATTGGGGTCTAAAATAACAGCAGCCGCAATGACTGGCCCGGCGAGTGGACCGCGTCCTGCTTCATCGATACCTGCAATAATCTCTAATAGATTGGATTTTGAATGCAACATTTTCCTTTTGCCTTAAAGCCTGTTTTCTCTGGCGCAATTGAAAGCTATTTAGTTAGCTGAAAATAGATTTCTAAAATTTTTTCAGCCGCCTGCAATAAAATAGTAAACAATAAAAACCATAATTCCCTTCACTCCCATTCAATCGTTGCTGGGGGCTTCCCCGTCACATCATAAACGACACGTGATACCGCTTTAATTTCATTAATGATACGATGGCTCACTTTAGACAAGAATGCATGCGGCAATTCTGCCCAATGCGCCGTCATAAAATCAACGGTTTTTACCGCTCGTAATGCAATAATATAACCATAATGTCGCGCGTCCCCTTTAACACCCACCGATTTCATGGGAATAAACACAGCAAACGCTTGGCTTACTTCATCATATAAATCATGCGCACGCAATTCTTCCAGAAAAATAGCATCGGCGCGCTGCAAGATATCGATATAATCCAGTTTTACTTCACCCAAAATACGGATCGCTAAACCAGGCCCAGGAAATGGGTGGCGATATAACATATCCGCCGGCAAGCCTAGCTCTAAACCCAGCTTGCGTACTTCATCTTTAAATAATTCATGCAATGGCTCGATGAGTTTTAAATCCATTTTTTCTGGCAATCCACCGACATTATGATGCGTTTTAATCACATGACCTTTGCCGGTTTTTGTCTTTGCAGATTCAATCACATCAGGATAAATCGTTCCCTGACCCAGCCATTTTACATCGAGTTTTTTCGCCTCTTCTTCAAACACGCGAATAAACTGCTCCCCTGCAATTTTACGTTTTTCTTCAGGGTCTGATGCGCCCTTCAATGCTTTCATAAAACGATCTTTGGCATCAACACAAATGACTTTTACTTTCATGTTTTTCTGAAAAACACGCAACACTTCATCGGCTTCATTTAAACGCAACAATCCCGTATCCACTAACACGCACGTTAATTGTTCGCCGATGGCTTTATGCAAAATCGCCGCGGTAACGGCAGAATCCACGCCACCGGACAAACCCACGATGACTTTCCCGTTACCCACTTTTTCACGAATGTCGCGAATGTTCTCTTCGATGATGTTGGCAGAGGTCCATGTGGCTTCACAACCGCAAATGTTTTTCACGAAATTCGCTAAAATTCGCAGGCCTTGCGTCGTGTGCGTGACTTCGGGATGAAACTGCAAGCCATAAAAATGACGCTCAAAATCAGCCATGCCGGCGTAAGGAGCGTTTTCCGTGCTGGCAATGGTTTCAAAACCTTTGGGTAGTCGCGTGACGACATCGCCGTGACTCATCCAAACATCTAGCAGCGGGACACCTTTTTCAGAAAGATGATCCTGAATATTTTCAAATAATGAATCGGATTTATCGATGCGAACTTGCGCGTAACCAAATTCGGCTTTTGCCGTTGTATCCACTTGACCACCCAACTGCAACGCCATCGTTTGCATGCCATAACAAATTCCTAAAACCGGACAACCGAGTTTAAAAACAATTTCTGGTGCACGCAGCGTATGGTCGACCGTCACTGTTTCAGGGCCGCCCGATAAGATGATGCCTTGCGGTGCAAAATCGACAATCGATTTTTCATCGATGTCGCACGGCATGAGTTCACAATAAACGCCAATCTCGCGGACACGGCGCGCGATTAATTGTGCATACTGGGAACCAAAATCTAAAATGAGAATTTTGTGTTTATGGATATTTGTCGTCATAAATATTTTTGTATGGCTACTCTTCTACCCAATAATTCGGTGCTTCTTTCGTAATAATCACATCATGCACATGACTCTCACGCACACCTGCATTGGTAATACGAACAAACTGCGCTTCAGTGCGTAGTTTTTCAATCGTTTCTGAACCTGTGTAACCCATGCTCGAACGCAGCCCACCCGTGAGTTGATGAATAACTGCACGCAACGGACCTTTGTAAGGCACACGCCCTTCGATGCCTTCGGGAACATATTTGCCTTGTTCTTCTTGTTGCTCTTGAAAGTAGCGATCCGCGGAACTGTGCGTTTTTGACATGGCACCGACCGAACCCATGCCACGGTAAGCTTTGTATGAACGCCCTTGATAGAGCACCACTTCACCCGGCGCTTCTTCTGTGCCCGCAAACAAACCACCGATCATGACGGCACTGGCACCCGCGGCAATGGCTTTACAAACATCTCCCGAAAAACGAATGCCCCCATCGGCAATAACCGGAATTTTTTTGCTGACGGCATCTGCTACATTCATGATCGCAGTAATTTGTGGTACACCTACACCAGCAACGACACGCGTGGTGCAAATGGACCCTGGGCCCATGCCGACTTTGACAGCATCAGCACCTGCTTTTAACAGCGCCTTGGCTGCATCGGCTGTGGCAATGTTGCCACCCATGACTTGCACGTCGGGGTAGTGTTGTTTTATCCATTTTACGGTATCAAGCACACCTTTTGAAAAACCATGTGCCGTATCGACGACGATAATATCTACTTTTTCTGCGACTAATCCTGCAACGCGATCAGGCGTGTCTTTGCCGGTACCAACCGCAGCACCTACTCGAAGCTGGCCGCTCTCTGTTTTACACGCGTTAGGATATTCTTGCGATTTTAAAATATCTTTGACAGTAATCATGCCACGCAGCTCAAAGCTGTCGTTGACGATCAATAATTTTTCGATGCGATGTTGACGAAATAAATGAATGACCTCATCACGCGACACACCTTCGCCCACAGTCACCAAACGATCTTTGGGAGTCATTAAGTTAGCGACCGTTTGCTTCATGTGCGTTTCAAAACGGATGTCACGATTGGTGATGATGCCGACCAGTTGATCGCCGTGCACCACGGGCATGCCCGAAATGTTATAGTCTTGAGTGATTTTTTTAAGTTCACCGATAGAGGTTTCCGGTGTGACGGTGATCGGATCTTTGACGACACCGCTTTCAAATTTTTTGACTCTGCGCACCTCGGCGGCTTGACGCTCGGGGCTCATGCTTTTATGCAGGATACCAACACCACCACTTTCGGCCAGAGCGATCGCGAGGCGTGATTCGGTCACGGTATCCATGGCGGCGGATAATAGTGGGATATTCAGGGTGATTTCGCCCGTTAAACGCGAGACTAGGGAGACATCTTTGGGCAGGACTTCAGCATAGCTTGGTAACAGCAAGACATCATCAAAAGTAAGTGCTTCCCCTTTTATTTGCATATAGGCACCCCCCTGCGCTTGTGAGGTTGGTAGTGTAGCCGGTTTTCAAATCCCTGTCGAGCGAAGTTTGATCAGAGTGGGTTTAATCCAGTCGCATCACTCTCATCGTGAGACAGACTTTCTAAAGCTTTTAACGCCTCAGGATTTAGCTCTGAAAAACACTTAGCAAGATACTCGACTCGACCCACATGCTGACTTCGTGAATCATCCCCCTTGAAAAGAGAGCCAATCATACCTGTACAACCCATAAATGCCAAAGCTGCAGAACAAACAGCGCTAAAGTAATCAATCAGTTGATCAAGGGTCGACTTGCCGTCTAATGCAAGCTGGGCCGAAGCCAAGCTTGCAGCGCCATTACCTATCGATAATGCCACCGAACATGATAAAAGAAATAATTTTAAAGGAAGATGCAGAGCGCTCTGACAACTGCGTTCCTTATTATTTTGTTCACTATTTCCCGATTTCTGGCAAACAAACAATTCATAAAGCTTTTGGAACAGAGTCTGACAAGATTTAGCGTTTAAAGGAATATTCATCCGATAGGCAAGCAAGCCAGAAATTGCTGCCGGCACTGTAAATTTAGGGCCACTAAGAGTAGCCTCATTGACATGCATAACTTTCCTAGAAAAATATTTCAACGCTTCTATGCTACCGGAATAACTAGGAAATTGAGCTATCGTAGCAAACAGAAAACCTATAATACCTGTAACTAGAAACTTAGTGCTTTTTGGTGAAGGATACTTATCTAAGAGTTTAAAATACAATCTTAATAGTTCGTTAACCGTATCAACTTCTGAGACTTCTCCCTGTTTAAGAGTTTCAATTTTCTTTCGAACTTGATTGTCAAATTCTTCGAAATCCTCGGTTGGCATCCCTGGTATTATAGATTTTAGTTTGCCCACCTCGCCTTCGAGCTTGTTTAAGCTATTGTTCCTTTCACAAATTTGTTTTGTTTTTTGCGAGTTTGGAAAAAATTTTCCATAAAACATCGTCTCGATATACCTAAAAAAATGAGTAATCCCAAGTTCAGAAGATACTTGACCTAAAAATTTGCTATTCACGAGATAAGGTACAAAAAAACTTTGGTGGTGCCTCATTTTTGTTGATGGCATCTAAATAACCCTCCCAAACTCGTGCCTATTGATAAATAATCCGATGACAATGTCGTGCAATTTATCCAGTTTAGAAAAGCAAATCGTCTTTCTCGCTAATCGCTTTATTCGTGTGCGCAACGTGAGATGCTTTCGTTCAATCGCTTGGGTATTTTGCTTTCCCACCAAATGTTTTGATTGAGGCAGGTGTCTTTCATAAGCACCCCAATCATCTGTATAGTAAAAGTTGATATCAAATGAGCTCAGTTTTTCTTTCAGTGCTTTAAATGCTGAATCTTTTCTTGGACCAAAATGATAAGCTAACACCTCATGTGTATGGTGATCAATCGCATGCCAAAGCCAACGTTGATTCTGTTTATTTCGAACAAAACTCCACATTTCATCCAGCTCCGCTTCTTCAACTTGTACAACATTAACAGTAACAGACGCACCAAGTGATTCTTTTTCCTTTAAAAGTCGTGTATTGACGCTCTCCAAACCTTCACCCTTTTTTTAATTCACCAATAACAGTGTTAATGCTAATACGTAAAACGCGTGCAGTATCTCTGACGCCACTACCATTCATTGCCATATCAACTATTTTATCTTTAACACCAGGGGCACGAGCATTATGTGTGTAATCTAGAAGAAATGTATTTTTCTCACAAGCATTATTTTTACATTGAAACCTTTGCTTTCCTGTACTGCTGACGCCAAATTTTACAACCTCATGTAAACAGCAGCAGGGGCAAGCAACATTGATTCTTGCCATTCATGCAATCCTTATCCTAATGATTTTCTGAAATACCAAAATATATCACATCAACAAAAATGAGGCACTACCAAAACTTTGTAGCAAAAAAATACGATTTAGCGGAATGCCTTTATATGAAGAAGGCACGAACACTGCTGTATTATAGGCATTTTGTAAGCCTCCCGGGAGCCTCGCGACTGCTTCCGCAATATCAGCACTCGTCTCGAACCAAGTTTTTTTCCTCTCTAGCGCCTTAAATTCTTCTGGTTTTCTCTTTAATAACCCAATACGCGATGTCACTGGAACTGCAATAAATGAAACAACGAATACAGACAGAAGACCTAAAGTAACACCAAGACCATCGGTACCTATTTCCTCATCAATTCCATCACCCGAGCTTTTTCCAAGCGGATAACAAACTGCGCATGAAGCAAGAGCAGAAAGCATAAAGAAAAAAGCTGTAGCGTATTGCCTATAAGTAGTTTTATGCGCAGAACCAAACAGGTCAGGATCTGCTCGCATCCATTTAGCTAGTGCTAGATTAGTACCAGTGTCGCCATCAGCCTGTTGCCCATCCGAGGAGCTCAAAGAAGAAGAGTCAGTCGTAGCCGGTGTCTCCACAGTCGTAACCGATGTCCTCAAAAGTCGTTCAGTTAAATCATTATCATTATTAGCAGGAGGAGTAGATGATCGGCTCAAGATACTTTCCTTTTTTGTAAGTAAATTCGGATGGGCACATCATAAACCACACATATTAAGGATTTATTAAAAAATCACAGACTTGAAAAAGAAAGCAAATCCGTTTAGTTTATGGCTAGAATATTTTACGGGTACAAACGATTATTGTTGATTTTTAATCATTTAATCAAAATATTACAAATGGGGTGGGAATGCAGAAGCAGAATGGGCCACTATCTTATTGGAAGATTAAATCCTCTTTATTTTTAAATTATTTTGTCTTCGCTATTCTCCTCAATTGTGTCGGCACTGTTATTTTAGAAGTTTTATCCCAACACCACATCACAAAGTCACAAGCCGGCAATCTAGATGCCTATAAAGATATTACAATCGCTGTATTTTCATTTGCCATTGCGGCTTTTTTACCCAGGCTAGGCTATAAAGTTTCAATGCTCTTGGGTTTAGCTGTTGTTAGCATTACCTGTTTTTTAACGCCGATACTCGATGCGCTTTGGATGATTCGTTTATTGTTGGTCAGTGTTGGTGTGGGGTTTGCATTAGTTAAAGTGTGTGTGTATTCCACCATTGGCCTCATCACAAAAGATGCACAAGAACACGCGAGCTTCACGAGCACGCTCGAGGGTGTGTTTATGGTCGGTGTATTAAGCGGTTATTGGATTTTCGGTTTTTTTATCGGCGGTAGCTCAACAACATGGCTCGATGCCTTTTGGCTCTTGGGTGCACTGTCTTCATTAGCCTTTTTATTACTTCTATTTACCCCTCTCGAAGAAAAAGGCACGATCATTGCAAAAAATTCTCCAGGTAAAGACTTTGCAGACATGATCAGTCTAACAAAACAACTCTTGATCATGGTTTTTATCATCAGCATCTTCGCTTACGTTTTTATTGAGCAGGGTATTAGCACATGGCTCCCTACATTTAATAATAAAGTGCTGCATATCACGCCCGCAATGAGTGTCGAAATGGCAAGTATTTTATCGGCAGCTTATGCCATCGGGCGCTTAGCCGCAGGATTTGTATTACGCAAATTGAGCTGGATGTGGTTGTTATCCTTATGCCTCATTTTGGACTTTGGATAAATTTATAAAAATAATTAAAAATTGCTTGACATAGAAACCGAAAAAAAATTTTACGTTGTAAACAACGTTTGTTCGAAAAAATAAAATAAGGAACAAACGATGTTAGCGACAGAAAAACTAAAACAATTCCGTACATTCCTCTACAACATCTTCCCCGCGCGACGCGATGCCAATATGAATTTACTCGATGCCCTTTCAAGCCATGGCCATCGCTGCAAAACACCCATAGAATTATGTGAATCGCCATACTTTGAACGTGAATACAGTAGTATTACCGATGCGATTAGCGATGGTTTGTCGGTAGCAAATTGTTGGGATAGCATGATGAAAATACAATATGAACATGTGAGTCATAGCGATGACCGTGTGATCATTATTGCGGATACGACACCACAGTCGCGTCAAAGTGCACACTGTGTTGAAGATCGCCATGTGGTTTACAGCCCTAATCCAGCACCGGGTAACAAACCGATTACCATTGGACATGAATATTCAACGGTATCACTATTGCCCAATGATGGTGCAGCTCAAGAAAAGCATTGGTTAGTTCCACTGGATACGAGGCGCGTTAAAAGCGATGAAAAAGGCAATGTAGTTGGGATGCAGCAAATTAACCGTTGTATTGCAGACTTAGCGCTTACTCATAAATTGGTGGTTAGCGTGGCTGATTCAAAATATGGTAACCTCAGTTCTGGATAACTGCGTATAAATTATTCTTTATATTGTTGGTTTTTATTCCTGGTTTGTTTGGTCGCCAAGAATAGGCAATTAGCGCTGCAAGGGTATTGACTAAAAAATTAATCGGACTACGATGACGCGAATGCTCAACATGATACAAGTTTTTCAACTGATCGATAATCGTTTCTACGATGCCACGTTGTTTTAGGAAAAACTTTTCAAATGCAGAAAGCATTTTGTTCTTCATATTTTTACGGACTTTTGTCACAAATTTTAAATCGTGTTTTGCCAAATCGTCCGCAAGATCTTTTCCAAGATACCCTTTATCGCCAGCGCCCAACCCCTTTAAATTAGCCATTAATTTTCTAACAACAGCGCGATCATCCACGTTCCCTTTCGTTAAACAAAAACGGATTAATTCCCCTTGATGATTAATCACAATATGTAGTTTAAAGCCGTAAACCCAGCCCATTGTGCTTTTACTGCGTTTAGCAATGCCTTTGAAAACCTTGTTTCGATAAATTCGTTTATTGTGGCATACGCGTAGTGTAGTTGAGTCAATATAATACAATCCCGTGTGTTTGCCCTTTCTCGAAAGCAAATAGGCGGCGAGCATCATTAGCGCTGCTGATTGGCAGGCGACAAAACGTGTGTAACTCAGCGCCGTAGGAAAATACTTCTTCATGTCTTGTAAAACACATCCACAATAAAAATCCTTAAATGTGCGATAGTGACTCATTTGAAACAACACAATGATGGTGCCAATTTCAGACAAGCTCATTTGCATCGCTCGATCTCGTTTTCTGTCTGGGTTCGGTAGCAAATACTTTGATTGACCTTTCAAATAATCCTTGCAAAAATCATCCATATCACAAAAAATCTCCGTGACCGGTGCCAACATGATTAACTCCTGTTACATTATTTAGCTGTAATTTTGGAGCTAAATTTTAGCGGTTCCGGTCTTTTTTTCAATTATTTCATTCACTTATTCCTTTTCTTATACAGAACTCAGGTTATGGTACAGAAGCTTGCCGTAAACTGGTTAGCGAAAATCCCAATTGGGTACATCTTTTCCGTTTTAACAGTACCCGTAATGTTTTCGCGCCCGCATCAATAGAAGATAATACCTCAGGAAGTATAAAACGCTATGGTGATGCGATGAAACTAAACGACAGCACGACTCACCGTGAATCCGATGAGATTGTGCAGCAACCCATTACAACCCGCAGTGGCAAAACTTACCAATTGGAGATTAAAATATGGCGTGACCAATTACTGCGTGGTTCAAAGCAATTTAAAGGATATGAGCATCCTGTTACTGTTGTGCAATTGGTTGCGGTTGATGCTAACGGTAAATCTTTATATAAAAATCCACTCTGGTTAGGACTCGCTGGTGAACGACGTAATGAAATCACAGCATTAGAAGCCTATCACTATTACGATAGACGCTATGACATTGAACACTACTTTCGTTTTGGTAAAGACAAACTGTTATTTGACCGATACCAAACACCGGATGTTAAGCACGAAGAAGATTGGTGGCGGATGACAGCATTAGCGTATACGCAACTTTATCTAGCGAGGAATCTTGCCCCGATTTTACCGAAAAAATGGGAGCGGTATTTGCCGAGCTTCCAAGTGGATAACGAAAAACCATCAATAACTGCGACCCCTTCACAAACGCAACGGGGTTTTTCTACGGTGCTTGATACCGTTGGCACGCCTGCTAATCTCTGCAAACCACGCGGTAATCCGCAAGGCAGAACCAAAGGTGATACGCAGGGGAAACGCACGCGACATCCTGCTATTTTCAAAAATAGCAACTCAAAAATTAAAACGATTCAGAGGACTGAAGAAAAGACGCAAAACTCAGACCCTGAAAAAATAGAGGATTTGATTGGGATAGTAAAATCATGGTTGGATAAAATAAATTTTACACCTGAGAAATTCTACGAATTGCTGCAAAAAACAGCTTAAGATTTAGAAACGGGACTGTTTATTAGTTTGTGTAAATCGCGTCAGTCAGAATTATGAATCAGCCATTGTGTTAACTGATTTTTTAATTTTATCAAAAACTACATTGCGTTCAAATTAATTTCCTCTCTTATGAATTTTAAGTTTTATACAAAATCCGCCAGGCGATCTTCAAACATAAGGGCAAAACGATTCATGGCGGCACCCCAGTCTCGAATCGGCATGGTCCATTTTTTGGCTATATTTTTTAACCCTAAATAGAGTTGTTTTAAAGCGGCATCGTCCGACGGAAAAACTCGTTTATTTTTAATAACTTTTCGGATACTCATGTTCAGTGATTCAATAGCGTTAGTGGTATAAATCACCCTCCGAATTTCTGCCGGATAAGCAAAAAATGGCACAATGCGCTCCCAATGAGTCAACCAACTTTTGGCAATCGAGGGAAATTCAGCATCCCATTTCTCAGAGAAACTCGTCAGCGCCAATTCTGCTTCTTCAACCGTACTGGCCGAATAAATAGCTTTTAAGTCAGCGGCCACTTCTTTTTTCTTTTTCCAACCCACATAGCGCAATGAATTCCGCACCATGTGTACAATGCAAAGCTGTACTTGAGTGTTAGGATACACAGCGCCAATCGCATCAGGAAAGCCCGTTAGCCCGTCAACGCAACAAATCAGGATATCTTCTAGGCCTCGATTTTTTAACTCCGTTAATACATTCAACCAGAATTTAGCGCCCTCATTTTGGCTAATCCAAATACCTAGCAATTCTTTTTGCCCATCGATATTAATTCCTAAAGCCAAATACAATGCCTTATTGATAACCTTTTTATCTTGCTGCACTTTAATCACTAAAGCGTCCAAATACACAATCGGATACACCTTGTCCAACGGACGACTTTGCCAAGCCTTCACTTCTTCAATCACTTCGTTGGTTACTGTAGAAATGAGACTCGAACAAATAGTTGTGCCATACAAATCTTTCAACTGATCTTGAATATCACGGGTAGTCATACCCCGTGCATAAAGACTCATAATTTTGTCATCCAAATCATCAAAGCGGGTTTGATGTTTTGGAATCAATTGCGGTACAAACTCATTGTTACGATCACGAGGAACCTCAATGGTCATCTCGCCATCTGTTGTTTTGATCGTTTTTTGGCTGTGCCCATTGCGGGAATTACCACTATTGTGGCCAGACACTTCGTGTTTTGCATAACCCAGCGCGTCCGTCAGCTCCCCTTCCAGAATACGCTCCGTCAGTGCCTTTTTTAACTCCTTTAACAAACCAGTATCACCGAAAATATCAGATGCGGTCTTGGTATGTTTGAGAAAATATTCCACAACCTGTGGATCTAATTTATTGGTTTTCATTGCCATAGTCAAAGACTCCGTATAATTTTAACGACCTTTCCCTGACTATCGCATTTACACAATCTTATTTACAGACCCTTAGAAACTCACATTTTTTGATTATTGTCCTAACTGGCAAGGGATTTTATTTATCCAAAGTCCAACTCATTGGCGCTGCCTTAATGATTTTATTATTGCTGCCCAATATGGGAAATCATTCGACGCACATCATCACTTCTTGGTCTAACGCACGATGGCAAGCTTTTGCTTTTCCTTTAGTCGGTTTTTTACTCGCCCCCTTGTATCCAACATTATGCTCAACCATATTGAGCGCCTTCCCTAAAAATCGCCACAGCGCGATCATGGGTTTAATCATGATTTTTTCGGCACTCGGCGGGACGGTGGGATCTAAATTAACAGGCGTCACATTCGGCTACGTCGGTGGCATCGATGCGATCGGATTGTCGCTCATTCCGATTGGCTTACTGTTTGTCTTATTATTTCCGTACCATAAATTGCGTCAAAACAAAATGGCTCAGCCTATTAGCACTGCAAAAGCTTCGTTCGTGACCTCACTGATTAATGATGAACAAACAGAATCTTTACCCCCAAATTAGTGGCCCTTTATTTGAAGACGTCCAGAATCAACGACTTTTTTCGGATAGTAAAACTTTCGTTGATTTCATTCCCATGTCTGACCCCAATTATATTTTAACGCTTTACACAGAACAAAAAAAACAACCCGATTTTAAATTAAACCAGTTTATCGAAGCGCATTTTACGATGCCGCATCATGATATTACTGAGTTTGAGTTTAAAAAGACTCACTCCATGGAACAACATATTGAGTCGCTCTGGCCCGTGCTGACTTACGGCGCGCACGATGATCAACATCCTTATTCTTCACTCATTCATTTACCTTATCCATTTATTGTTCCGGGCGGACGTTTTCGTGAAATTTATTATTGGGATTCTTATTTTACCTCAGAAGGTTTAGCGTGCTCGGGCCATATCGATAGGGTTGTCGATATGGCTAAAAATTTCGGTTATTTGATCGATCAAATTGGTCATATTCCCAACGGCAACCGTGTTTATTACAAAAGCCGATCACAGCCGCCGTTCTTTTGTTCCTTGTTAGACATTGTTGCACGTTATAAAGGGATTGAAGCGATTCGAGAACTTATTCCAGCCCTTGAAAAAGAGTATCAGTTTTGGATGAATAGCGATCGTGCGGTGTTAGTAAATGATAATGTCACTTTAAATCGTTATTGGGACGACAACCCCGCGCCGCGCCCCGAGTCTTACCGCGAAGACATCGCCTTATATAAAAAAGCAACACCCGCTCAACAGCAACATCTTTATCGCAATATTCGTGCGACCTGCGAGTCGGGCTGGGATTTTTCATCGCGCTGGTTAAAAGACCCTCACAATCTCGCAACCCTTTATACCACCGAGCTCATTCCGGTCGATTTAAATTCACTGCTCTATTACATGAAAAATAAACTGAGCGAGTATTTTACGCATTTTGGTCAACCCGAAAAGGCGTTGAGTTACGCTGAAAAAGCCGCATTGCGCAAAACAGCGATCAACCAATTTTGTTGGGATGCAACACAAAATTTTTATGTGGATTACAATTTTAAACAACAACAATTATCACCCTCCTTAACGTTGGCCGCTGCTTATCCGCTATTTTTTAAAATTGCCTCACCCGAACAAGCCAAAGCAGTAGCAAAGCGTTTGCAAGAAGAATTTTTATATCCCGGCGGATTAGTAACGACACTCATTGAAACCGAACAACAGTGGGATAAACCGAACGGTTGGGCACCACTACATTGGATTGCCATACAAGGGTTAAAGCAGTATGGCTTTGATGATCTCGCACAAGACATTACAAACCGCTGGCTAACACTTAACCGCCAAATTTTTAAACGCTGCCATAAAATGATTGAAAAATACAACGTATGTGGCACTGCACTCGCAGGCGGCGGCGAATATCCTCTGCAAGACGGCTTTGGCTGGACAAATGGCGTGGCTATTGCGCTGATAAAGCTCTAGCTTACGATTTCATTGCCTTTAGTTTCTTGAATCCTCACTCGCGCTCGCATATACATCACAAACGGCGGCAAGCTCATCACACATAAACCGATTAGCAATAAGGTTTCATAATGCCAAGTGCTACCCACTTCGATATTACCGGGTGGTATAAACCCGATAATAAAAGTTGCAATGGAGCCAATTAGCCCCGCACCCGCAGCGACCCACATGCCCCATTGTCCGCCTGGAATACGAAAACCGTTTTCGGTGGAATGGTTTTTGTAGCGCAGGCGAATACCCGCAGCGAACATGAGTATGTACATCATCATGTATAATTGCGCCGCTAATGCCGTTAATAACCAGTAGGAACCATTAACACTCGGCATGAGCAGAAAAACCATGGCCACGATCGTAACGATACTAGCCTGCCACAATAATAATGATTTTGGCGCACCAAAACGATTTTCGCGCGCCAAGCTTTTACTCAATTGCCCATCTCGCAAGGCAAGCACAAGCCCACGCGTCGGTGCAATAATCCAATTATTCACGCTACCTAAACCACCAATCACCAACATTAAAGCAATAACCGGTAAAATCCATTTCATGTGATAGGCACCAAAAAACGCGCTAAACGCTTGCATAATGCCGGCAACTAAGCTGATGCTTTTCTCCGGTAACACCATGGCGATGGCTAGTGAGCCACAAATTAACGTAAACACAATAATGACTGTTGCGATTAACATCGCACGCGGATACGCACGTTGTGGATCTTTAACATCACCTGTATGCACCGTCGCTATTTCCATACCACAAAACGAGAGCATGACACCTGTTAAGGCCACCCACATACCGGTACTGGGATGTGGAAACAAACTATGCGCCGTAAAATGAATTTCGAAGGGCTTTCCTGAAAAAATCCAAGCTGCCCCTAGAGCGATAATCAATGTCATCGGCAATAAAAGACCTGCGACTGCACAGAAATTACTAAATCGTGCTGAGGATTTTATTCCTAATAAATTGACGATCGTGGTTCCCCAAAAAGAACAGAGAATTACAGCGATTAAAAATGTTTTATTGTCCGCCAACGCAGGAGAAACCAAATAGCCAATCGTTCCCGCAACAAACGATAAGATTGTCGGATACCAAATCACATTTTCGATCCATTGAAACCAAATTGCTAAAAAACCTGCCTGCAAGCCAAACGCGTTTTTGACCCAAACATAAACACCACCATGATCTTTGCTGGTCGATGCGAGCTCTGCTGAGACGAGCGCACTCGGCAGTAAAAAGAATATCGCCCCGAGTGCAAAAAAGAATATAAGGGAGCTGCCAAATAATGCCGTCGCGGGTAAATTCCGGATGCTATCGACAGAGCTTGCCGTTATCATCGCTAAACTAAACACGCCTAAAATTTGTCGTTTCACTGTAACCTCATTTGATAACTTATTTCACGCCGCCAAACCAAGGCCTTGCCGCCTTGCTGAATAGAAAGCACATCGCGATGATTTGCAGGATCATAACCACGACCGACGAAACCCCTACCATAAAGCTCGTCGCAAAGAGTAGAGGACTGTAGACGATTTTACTAATAACGCTCAAAATAACCAACACTAACATCGTTATCCGCGCCCAATTCACACCCTGCCCAATTTTATAAGTTAAAAACAGGAATATCAGGATAACAACGACCTCCATCACGATGGTTCGAGCCAATCGAAATTGGACCGGTCGATGGGTCACTGCGGATAAGCTGAGGGCAAGTGCCGTTAAAAACGCCAACACGATGGCCGTGTAAAGTAAGGTAACACCCTTGGTAACGCTTGCTGGGCGATTCATTGATAGCTCCTAATCAATTGCCTTTTCAACGACTTGCGCTAATGCCTGGGCTGTCTCACGCACGAGGTTTGCATCATTGCCTTCAACCATCACTCGAACGACAGGCTCAGTGCCAGAAGGCCGCAATAAAACTCGGCCTGACCCATTGAACGTCTTCTCCGCGTTGGCAACAGCCTCTGCAATTTGTGGATAGTTGTTCAAGTCCACAACGCCAGCTACTGGCACGTTAATTAAAATTTGAGGCCGCTTGATCATAACCCGTTTTAATTCTGCAAGCGATTTTTGATTTGTCTGCATGATACGCAAAATTTGTAATGCCGTAATAATGCCATCACCCGTCGTCGTGTAATCCAGATCGACAATATGGCCCGAGGATTCCCCTCCTAACAGCCAACCTTTCTTTTGCAATTGCTCTAAGACGTAACGGTCACCCACAGGCGCACGTTCAAAAAGAATGCCTGATTGTTCCATGGCTTGTTCTAAACCTAAATTACTCATGACGGTACCGACGATACCTAAACCGTTCGGCACTTCAGGCAATCGATCTTTGGCTAAGATGCAGAGCAGTTCATCGCCATCGACAATTTCCCCCCGATGATCGACCATGATGACACGATCACCATCACCATCAAATGCAATACCGACGTCCGCGTTAGCTTCGAGAACTTTTTGTTGTAAATGGCGTGGATCTGTCGCGCCGCAACCGGCATTGATATTGAATCCATCTGGCTCATCAGAGATCGTAACGACTTCAGCTCTTAGTTCATGAAAAATATGCGGAGCCACATAGTAAGTAGCACCGTTTGCACAATCAACAACGATTTTTAATTTTTTCAATGATAAGTCAGAGGGGAAAGTACTCTTACAAAATTCGATGTAACGGCCGGGTGCATCGACAATCCGCGTGGCTTTGCCCAGCAAATCAGCGGCCACCGTTCGCATGGGCGAGTCGATTTGAGCTTCGATCGCAAGTTCTAATTCATCAGATAGTTTATAACCGTTGCTATCGAAACATTTAATGCCGTTATCTTGGTAAGCATTATGAGAAGCACTAATGACAATACCGGCTGATGCACGAATAGAGTGTGTTAAGTGAGCAATCGCGGGCGTTGGCATCGGGCCAAGTACTTTTATATCGACCCCCGCAGCCGATAATCCTGCTTGCAGTGCCGATTCAATCATGTAACCTGAAATGCGTGTGTCTTTACCAATTAAAACGGTGGCGAGATCTTTTTGGCCCAGCACAGTTCCGACTGCCCAGCCTAGTTTCAGCATGAATTCGGCGTTAATTAAGGATTTACCGACTTGGCCTCTGATACCGTCAGTCCCAAAGTATTTCTTTTGTTTTTTCATTTATAGTTATTCCTATTTTTCTATTCCATGATTCGGTGGTGCCTCATTTTTGTTGATGGCATCTAAATAACCCTCCCAAACTCGTGCCTATTGATAAATAATCCGATGACAATGTCGTGCAATTTATCCAGTTTAGAAAAGCAAATCGTCTTTCTCGCTAATCGCTTTATTCGTGTGCGCAACGTGAGATGCTTTCGTTCAATCGCTTGGGTATTTTGCTTTCCCACCAAATGTTTTGATTGAGGCAGGTGTCTTTCATAAGCACCCCAATCATCTGTATAGTAAAAGTTGATATCAAATGAGCTCAGTTTTTCTTTCAGTGCTTTAAATGCTGAATCTTTTCTTGGACCAAAATGATAAGCTAACACCTCATGTGTATGGTGATCAATCGCATGCCAAAGCCAACGTTGATTCTGTTTATTTCGAACAAAACTCCACATTTCATCCAGCTCCGCTTCTTCAACTTGTACAACATTAACAGTAACAGACGCACCAAGTGATTCTTTTTCCTTTAAAAGTCGTGTATTGACGCTCTCCAAACCTTCACCCTTTTTTTTAATTCACCAATAACAGTGTTAATGCTAATACGTAAAACGCCTGCAGTATCTCTGACGCCACTACCATTCATTGCCATATCAACTATTTTATCTTTAACACCAGGGGCACGAGCATTATGTGTGTAATCTAGAAGAAATGTATTTTTCTCACAAGCATTATTTTTACATTGAAACCTTTGCTTTCCTGTACTGCTGACGCCAAATTTTACAACCTCATGTAAACAGCAGCAGGGGCAAGCAACATTGATTCTTGCCATTCATGCAATCCTTATCCTAATGATTTTCTGAAATAGCAAAATATATCACATCAACAAAAATGAGGCACTACCCATGATTCGTTTACAGTGCCTTGCTATTAAAACTACCTTCAGGCCATCCCTGGCGAAACTTATTTATTCTATGAGACCCCTGCCTGGACTTACGCTGCTGCTTCAACAATATTCCATTATACAGTTCGTCACCTTAACCATATCAGCAACAGCTTTTACATCATGTGTTCGTATTATCGATGATCCTTTAAATGCCGCTAAGGTTTCGGCGGCGATGCTGCCAAAGAGTCGATCTTGTGGTGGCACACCGCCTACCGCATCACTCACCATCGATTTTCGGGACCACCCGACCAGCACAGGAAACCCCATGGCTGTAAATTCATGCAGGTTAGCCAGCAAATAATAATTTTCGGCACAACTTTTCCCATAGTTGCCTTGCCCAAAACCAGGATCCAGTATAATGCGGTCACGCGCAATACCGTGATCTTCACAACGTTGTATTAAATTAATGAAATCTCGTTTAATGATGTCCAATAACATAGCCGGATCGCGAGGTTTAGAGGTTTGCTTAGGTTTTGTAAAATGCATTAAACACACTGGCGTCTGTAATGCAGCGACTGTCAACATAACATCACCAACGGCGAGTGCGCGTTGATCATTAATGATGTCAGTACCTGCCTTCACAACTTCACGCATTACCTGCGGACGACTTGTATCGACCGACACCAACACATCAAAGCGTTTTTTTACGGCCTCAACGAGCGGAACCACGCGATCGATTTCATGTTGAATCGAAGGTGCTTCTGCATTGATATCAACAAAAGGATTCGTTGCCTCACCCCCGATATCCAAAATATCAGCACCGTCAACAACCATTCTATCAACTGTTCTTAATGCGTCATCAACGTTTAGGTGGGGATTGAAAAATGAGTTGGGTGAAACATTAATGATACCCATGACAGCGGGTTTGGGGAGCTCACATCGATAGCCATTACTTAATCGCAA